>NZ_SJPG01000001.1:4902727-5262201 GCF_007859715.1 Rubinisphaera italica | reverse complement strand
GGATGCGATTGTGAATGCCTGGAATCGAAACATCATTCCCTGGTGGCTACTGATCCCGCAGGGAGTTTCTGGAGCCATCAAAAAGCGAGCTGGGTTGCAACCATTTCGAGAACTGGGGCGCATGGGAGCCATACCACTAGGGGAAGCGGTGGAAACTTCAGCAGGCAAACTCCCCTTCAAAACCATCATTCATGTCGCTGGCATAAATTTGCTATGGCGATCTTCAGAAATATCCATCCGTAATTCTGTTCGCAATGCCGTTGCGATTGCATCGAAACGAGAATTCCGATCGATTGCGATGCCTTTAATCGGAGCCGGTTCAGGTGGCGGGAAAGCAGATAAGGTTCTCAAAATCATTCAGGATGAACTCACAAAACTGACCTATGACGGTGAAGTGATCATCGTTCGATACCGTAAGCAAAGTCCTTAGTGTTTATACATTGGTAATATTTCTTATTATTTTCTTTGCATCGGAGTCCCCATGACGGCGAATTCAAATGCTTCCGAGCCAATAGTACGACTGGCAACATCGGCGGATGCGGCGGCGATTGTTGAGATCTATAACTATTACATCACCAACACGATCATCACTTTTGAAGAAGAGGTGATTTCAGAGGCGGAGATGTCTCGGCGGATGTTTGACATCGCGGCTTTGAATCTGCCCTGGCTGGTGGCGGAGGTTGAAGGGCAGGTCGCCGGATATGCTTATGCGGGTCAGTTTCGAACGCGGATCGCCTTTCGATATACGGTCGAAGTGACTGTCTATCTTGATATGAAATACGCCGGCCGGGGCCTTGGCTCGAAGCTGTATGAGGAGTTGTTCGCAAAGCTGAAAGAATTGGGGATTCATGTGGCCATTGGCGGGATTTCCTTGCCGAATGAATCGAGCGTGGCTCTGCATGAAAAGTTTGGCATGGAGAAAGTCGCTCACTTCAAAGAGGTCGGCTACAAATTCGATCAATGGATTGACGTCGGCTTCTGGCAGCGGATGTTGTGAAGTATCTGGTCCAGCAGATTCAATTTTTGAGACTGACCAGAGTTTCCGGAGCATCTTTTTTCGTATTCATCGAATACTCCCGTTCGGCGAAGTTCGTTCCCAGGAATTGTTTGAGGGTCAGGTTTCCCTTGTGGTGGCGAGTTTTGAAGAGGAACTCGAAGACTTCATGGAACCAGACACGGCGGCCGATGCGGGTGTACCAGCGCATAGCGTGACGGTAATCGGGATCCCGATGAAAGAACATCCGTTTAAGGACTTTCGGGCGGAGTTGGATCATCACTTCGATCAGTTTGAACCAGCAGAAGACTCGCCAGGCAGGGATGCCGGGGGTGGCGATGACCTGATGTTTATAGTCCCAGCGTCGGGTATCGGTTTCGATGACTCGACGATTTTCGACTGTCTCATAAAACGGCGTCCAGCGATGAGGCGTGGCATACAGGAGCTGGACCTGGTCAGGATCGTAATGAACGAGGTGCCGAAAAGATTTCAGGAAGTCGCGATCTCGCTCTTCCTCAAAGCCGATGACATACGTCGCCATCGAAAGGATGCCGTGCTGTCGCAGGAGTTGAATGGCCCGCTGGTCGGTACTGGTCGAGCCTCCCTTTTGAATATTTGCGAGCGTGGTTTCATCGTAACTTTCAATGCCGAGTAGAAACCGAATGACGCCCGCCTTTTTGTAGAGATGCAGAATGTCCTCATCGCGAACGATATCGCTGGTGCGGGTAGAGCCGACGAGGAGTAGAGAAACATCTTCCGCGATGAGAGCTTCGAGAAATGTTTTCCAGGCTTTGCGAGAGCCGGTCGGAAGTTCATCGGCAAAGTTGATCAGCTCGACTCCTTCCTCGCGAGCCAGGCGGGCGAGTTCTTTGGCGAATTTGACGGGATCGCGATGACGCCGCACGGTCCAGAATCCACGCTGGCCGCAGTAGTTGCACAGGTGCGGACAGCCTCGCGAAAACTGAGCCACGACAGCTCGCTTGCCGCCCCAGTAGGAATAGTTTTTATGGTCGATCAATTCCCAGCCGACGCGGTAGTCATCGAGATTACGAATGAGATCGGCATCGGGTGTCGCACAGATTTCCCCCTCTTCGCGATAGGCGATCCCTTTGATTTGATCCAGCGGCGAATGATCTCGAATCGCCTGCATCAGAGAGAGGCAGGTCTGTTCGCCTTCGCCGCGAATGATGAAATCGACTTCACTGCACTCTGCGAGAATTTCATCCCAGTAGTAGGTCGGATGAACGCCGCCGTAAATGATGGTCAGCTCGGGAGATCTGGCTTTGAGCTGATGACACAGTTCAAGCACGGTGGCATGGACGGAACTGGAACCGGAGTGACCAATCATGATGGTGTCAGCCTGCAGACGCTCGGCTTCGTCGACAATTTCAGACAGAGACATCGGCTTGAGTTCAGCATCGATGAGTTGAACGGAAAACCCGTCATCGAGAAGCGGTCCGCCGAGGGAAAGCAGGCCGAGAGGCGGCAAATGCTCGCGGGGGATTCGGCTGCCAATAGCCGTGTGCGGCGGATTGATAATGACAATATTCATGGGGAAGCAGACGTTTTAATAGAGGCCCGATTATGAAATGACTCCGGGACGTCTTGCCACGATTGGATCTTCTGTAAACTGAGAAATCAGCACAGAGATAAATACAGTACGAAAAGAGAGAACAGCTGTTTGAATAATTTTGTTTTTTTGTAGAGGAATATTGAAATCAGGAAGTCGTGCAGCAAGATGCTATTTTTCTTTCAGGCTGACCGACCAGCCCCACATGCCCATCGCACAAATCATTAAACCGACCATCTGCAGGAAAAGTCGGGTGTTGCCGTGCGGAATGTAAGAGCCGCCGAGAATGAGGATGGAGGCCGCAAGTACGATGATTGAACCGCTGAGAGCTTTCATATCGTTGTTTACTCCATAAGACGCGATTGATATTTGTATCGAAGTTTCCTGAGATGAACCATCAATCAACAATGATACCTGGCAAATCGATTTCCTGATACTCGACCAGACATAACAGTCCACTCAAGTTGTGCAGTCTAACCTGATTTCAGCATCAATACAGTAGTTCTTAAATATGCGTTTGCGCATTCTGCTGCAATTCCTGCGCAGCTTCTCATCATGGTCAATAATCAATTCATTCCTCTGGACTGAATATCCGTGAGTCCACTCCAGCGCTTTTTATTGCGACTTTCACTCTATATGTATAATAAGTCAGAGAGACGGACTGGGTTTGTGAAGATTTCAGCAATTTGGCGACTTCGGCACGCGTTCTGCTAGGTAATCTTCATTAGCAGATTTCAGAAAAACTGCGCAATGGATTGGCGCTCACTCCCTCCGTTTGACACATAAGCATCTGTTTCCTTCCTTCGCTCAGATGATCAGATCCTGTTGAACGTTTCCCTCCCCCCGCGGTTTAGCGTACTTTCAATAATTATCTGCAGCACATGGCAGGAGCAAATACAGTGATTTGCAGTATTTGACCACCATGCGACTGCAGAAACCATTTGAAAATGGTTCAGCCGCATTCTTAATGATGTTTAGGAACAGAAAATGGTGAAAGCGATGCCCTACCAGTCGCACGGATTGTTACTCGACATGGACGGAGTAATTTATCGAGGCAATCAGTTGATTCCCGGAGCCGATGAGTTTGTGGCGGAACTGATCAGCAAGCAGATTCCGTTTTTGTTTCTCACGAACAATTCTCAACGAACGCAGCGGGATGTCGCCACGAAAGTTCGCCGGATGGGAATTCCGGTCGAGGATCATCATGTTTATACCTGTGCGATGGCGACTGCCAGTTTTCTTGCCGATCGCAAACCACACGGCACCGCTTATGTCATCGGCGAAGGAGGGCTGCATAATGCGTTGCACGATGTCGGCTATTCGATTGTCGAGTCGCATCCCGACTATGTCGTTGTCGGTGAAGGCCGCACCTTCACGATGGAAATGCTGGAACGCGCGTGCAATCTGGTCATCGGCGGAGCCAAACTGATCGCCACCAATATGGATCCGAACTGCCCGACGCAATTCGGTTTACGGCCTGGCTGCGGAGCGATTGTCGCGATGATCGAATCTGCGACCGGCATCAAAGCGTTCAGCGTCGGCAAGCCGAGCCCGATCATGATGCGAGCCGCCCGAAAGGAACTGCATCTGACAGCCGACGAAACCACCATCATCGGCGACACCATGGAAACCGACATCCTGGGCGGAGTCCAACTCGGCTACCACACCGTCCTCGTCCTCTCCGGCGGCACCCAGAAAAGCGACCTCAAACAATTCGCTTTTCAACCGGATTTGATTGTTGATTCGATTGCCGAGATTGATCTGGAGATGTTGTTGAATGAGCCGAAAGCGCTGGCGACGGTTTATGCATGAGAGTTGAGTCGGTAAGCAGAACGTAACTTCACAATTCCTATTTATTGGCTTTCCATTATCCGCTCAAAGGACTTGAGTAAGGATACGATATTTTCTTTGCCGATTGGGTTTGCACTCTGAATGTTCCACAACGGTAATTTCAGTCCGTTTGTAAGACAGTGTTGGGTTAGCCATTTAGCGGCGTCGTAACCACTGGGGCCATCGCCAAGATCATGGTCGAAACATATAGCATCTGGAAACTCTTTACTGGAAATCCAAACTACAAATTCTTCATAGGATTTAACCCATATCACATCTGGATCATTGATTGGAAAATATGATTCCCAGCGAGAGTCTTTTGGATCTCTTTCGTCATCAAGCCAGATTAATAGTTTGGAAGTACTCATCTCAATTATTCAATTGAATGTCAATGTTTTAATTCACGTTATTTGGGCTAGCAATTCGTAATATCATAATTCCTCAGGACATTCTAAAGTAGAAGTAAATTTTACACTTCCTGATATGTTGTTGCGTGTCCCCATACTCATGCCACTGACCATAATCACGCAATCAACTCCTCAATACTTTTCCCGCCGAACTGGCTGAGTTGTTTGAAGCGGCCGGCGTGGTAGTAGGTGAGTTTGTTGTCGTCGAGGCCGAGGAGTTTGAGGAGGGTGACGTGCAGGTCGCGGACGTGGTGCACGTATTCGACGGCTGTCGCGCCGATTTCATCTGTCGCTCCGATGGTGTGGCCTGCTTTGCAGCCGCCGCCGGCGAGCCAGACCGACATGGCATCGGGATTGTGATCGCGGCCGTAGGCGAGTCCACCGCCGCGGACTCCGTTATCGGGCGTGCGGCCGAATTCCCCCATCCAGACAATGAGCGTTTCGTCGAGCAGGCCCCGTTCACGAAGGTCTTCAATGAGTGCGGCGATTGGCTGGTCGACCGTTGGGATGAGGGCTCCGTGAGCTTTGGCGATATAGTCGTGCGAGTCCCAGGTGCTCGCATAAACCTGCACAAAGCGAACGCCCTTCTCGACCAGTTTGCGGGCGAGCAGGCAGCGGCGGCCAAAGTTGTCGGTCGGCTGCTGGCCGATGCCGTAGTTTTCGAGCGTCTGTTTGGTTTCGCCATCGATATTGAGAGCCTCGGGAACCTGCATCTGCATGCGAAAGGCGAGTTCGTAATTGTTCATGCGAGCGGATAGATCGGCATGTTCCGGATGTCGATGTGCATGGAGATCATTCAGTTGATGCAGGAAATCGAGATTCTTGCGTTGATGCTCGCGAGAGACTCCAGCAGGGGGAGAGATATCGAGAATCGGCGAACCTTTGGGACGCAGCGGCGTGCCCTGCAAAGCGGTTGGTAAATATCCGTTCGACCAATTGGCGGCTCCGCCCTGAGGGAAAGCGAGTTCGGGCAACACGATGAAGCCGGGGAGATCTTTGTTCTCGCTGCCGAGACCGTAGGTGACCCAGGCGCCGAGAGATGGATCGCCACCGAAGCGGTTGCCGGTATTGACGTGATAGTTGGCGGTCGGATGATTGACCGATTCCACCTGACAGCCGCGATAGAAGCAGAGCTCATCAGCGACACGAGGCAGATGCTGCCAGCGATCGCACATATCAGCTCCGCTTTCGCCCGCTTTCTGAAACTTGAACGGACTTTCGACGTAGTATCGCTTCCCACTGCTCATGGCCGATTGCTGCTCTCCACTACGGTTGAATTCCTGCAGGTGCAGTTCGCTCAGCTTGGGCTTGGGATCGAATGTGTCAATGTGAGAAGGGCCACCCTCCATGTAAAGGAAGATGCAGTGCTTGGCTTTGGCTTCCGGGAAGTGCGGTCCTTTGGCGCTCACCTTGTCGTTGGCTTCAGCGAGCATCGAGGAGAAAGCGACGGAGCCGAGGCTGGCCGAAAGGGAGTAGAGAAAGTCGCGGCGAGAAGGCGGAAGGTTGAAGGCGGAAGGAGGAAATTTATGATTCATGATGACGTTTCTTAAAAAACTGTGCCTTATGGCTTATTTCGAATTCATTTTCTTTCGAGTGTTTTTGATGCATGTCGTGAAGATAGCGCTCAGTTCAAATTCTTTTGTTCTTTGAGATAAATCTTTAAAAGGCTTTTCAACCATTTCCACCTTCCGCCTTCAACCTTCCGCCTTCCTTAATATACGTAAATAAATTCATTCGCATTCAAAACCGCCAGACAAATATCGGCCAGGGCTCGGGTGCTGATGTCGATTGTTTGAGGGTGTGGATCGGGGATGTAATCTTCGTAGGCGAAGAGTTTTTCTGTAAAGGAGAACGGTTCGCCGGAGTTTTCATCGACGGCTTCGCGGACCACTTCCGTTGGGAAGTCCACGGGAGTGATCTCGGTTTTCTGATGAACGGTTTTCATTTGCTCCCAGTGATTCAGAGCCGCCTGGATTTCATCGGCTGCTGGCTCTCGGCCAAAAGTGAATTGGTAGAGTTGTTTGATGATTTCTGTGTCCGAAGAGTTTTCTTGCTTCAGTCGAATTGCCAAGGCCAGAGATCGGTCGTGAGATTCCTGGCCGTTCATCAGTGCAAAGACCTGCGGGGTGATGTTGGACTGATCGCGGAGTTCGCAGGAGACTTCGGAGCCGGGCTGGTTGAAGGTTTCCATGAATGGGAGCCGATGTCCGCGGAGGTTGTGAATATAGATCGAACGCCGATTGCGTTGTTCCGGTTTGGGATTCGGCACATAACTGGGAGCGAAGGTGCCCATAATCATGCGGGGTTGCAGAGCCGCTTCGAGATTCATATCGGGCCGGATCGGAATACCACCCATTTCGAGATTTAACTCACCGGAAGCGGCGAGCATGGCATCGCGGATTTCCTCGGCTTCGAGTCGGCGTGGCAGGAAGACGGCATACGATTGATTTTCGGGATCGTACTCAGCAACCTGCTGGGGATTGGGATGAGAACTGGCTCGGCGATACGCTTCCGAATTCATGATCCTGCGATGCAATTGTTTGATCGACCAGTTGTTACTCACGAACTCGGTGGCGAGCCAGTCGAGTAGTTCGGGATGAGTCGGTTTTTTACCGGTGGCTCCGAAGTTGTTCGGGTTGCCGGCGATGCCACGTCCGAAGTGGAACGTCCAGATCCGATTGACGATGACTCGTGAAGTCAGGCTGTTGCCCGGCGAGACTAGCCAGTTAGCCAGAGCGGTACGGCGTCCGGAAATTTCATCGGGAACTTCGAATTTCAATCCATTGGGAACGGCACTGAGGACATCTGGTTTGACTGGCACAGTCGGCGAGAAGGGGTCGCCGCCGCCGAGGATGGCGGTCTGTTCGAGCGTGCCGTCTTTGAGAGGATTGTTTGGTTTTGTGATACGATTGTAGTTGGATTTCGGGACTCGGGTCTTGCCGTTGTAGACGGTGTAGGCGATTGGCTGATAGCGGTCCATCTCCCAGGAAAATCGATTTTCCCATTTGCGGCCGATCCGTTCGAGGCCATATTGTTCGGGAGTGATGATTGTTGGAGGAGGGAGTTCGTCGTCTTTCGCTCCTGCTTTTTTTGCTTCAAAACGTGTTTTGTATGGCAATCCCTGTTCTTTGAACCAGGCAGCCTCGGCTGCTGCCTTCTGGCGATTGACTTCCTTGAGCATTTCTGCGTTAGCGATCGTCTTCTTCTTGTGGTAGGCCTTGTCTTCGTTCATGCCGGCCAGATTTTCTTCAGGCAGCCAGACGGTCTCAACTTCGGCGAACTGGGTGGTCGCGAAGATCGATTGCATCGAATAAAAATCGCGGGTAGGGATCGGATCAAATTTGTGATCGTGACAGCGGCAACATTGGAGCGGCTGAGCGAGAAAAACCTGGCCGACAGTATCGGTGATGTCGTCGAGAAAGAGCTGGCGGGTCACTTTGGCGACACTCATGCCGGTATGTTCCCAGGGGCCCATGCGAAGAAAACCGGCAGCAATCAGGGACTCTGTTTCTTGTTCTTTGCTGAGCGGTTTTCCGTTTGCCTCGGCTTGGACGATCAGTTCATCGCCGGCGAGTTGTTCTTTGAGGAATTGATCGTAGGGTTTGTCGTTGTTGAAGGCGCGGATGACATAATCGCGATAGCGCCAGGTGTTCGGTCGTTCGTAGTCGTTGGCGAAGCCGGAGCTGTCCGCATAGCGGACAACATCGAGCCAGTGACGTCCCCACTGCTCGCCGTAATGGGGGCTTTCAAGTAAGCGATCGACCAGAGCCGCGAAAGCGGCTGCATCATCGCGATTATCATTGAGGAATTGTTCGATCTCAGCAGGAGTGGGAGGCAAGCCGGTCAAGTCGAAGGTGGCTCGACGGATTAAGGTGAGTCGATCGGCAATCGGAGCCGATTCGAGACCTTTTTCTGCAAGACCTGCAGCAATGAACTGATCAATTGGATTTTCGGCAGCTGATTTTAATGTCGGGAACGCTGTTCGAATCGGCTGAAAGGCCCAGAGGTCTTCCGGTTTGTATTTCCGATTGGTCCAGGATTCACTCAAGCCGCCACTCGTCGGCATGGTGATTCCCTCGGCATGGGCAGCATAGATCTCGGCAACGCGATCCTCATTCGGCCAGGGAGCCCCTTCGTTGATCCAGTCTCGAATCGCCCAGACCTGTTCTTCGGTCAATTTGTCGGCTTGCTTGGGAGGCATTTCCATCCCCTCAAGTTCACGACGGATGAGGGGCATCAGTTCGCTGGCGGTGGCATCGCCCGGCTGGACGACTTCCTCGCCAAACACTTCGCCACCATGCAGCATTGCTTCCCGGGTGCGGAGATCGAAGCCCCCCTGCAAATCGTCCGGGTCTTCCGCATGACAGCCTGCACATTTGGCTTCGAGTATCGGTTTGACCTGCAGGGCGAACAGTTTTTCCCCAGCCGTTGGTTCCTCAGCCGAGGTGAATGCTGGGATGAATAACGTCAGGCTGAGGAGAACGAAAATGTTTTGCTTTTGGAATCTCATTGTGATTCAAATCTGCTGGATTAATTCATCTGAGAAAAAGTGGCTATTAATTTAGAGCACTTAACGTAACCTGATTCCTATCAAAACCAACTTGGGGTGGCGGGGGCGCTCCGCTTAGCGGAAGCCCCTGAAGTTCTACGTTTCGGGGGCTTCTCATCGAGAGCGCCCCCGCCACCCTTGATTTATGGCTTTCACGAATGATTATATCCTAAATAAGATCGAACTTCCGATAAAGACTTGATGATCTGTCGATGTTTTTCGCGTAAAATGGTCAAATTGGCTCTCAATTTCACCATCCAAACATGGAATTGGGAAAATTCCGGGTGAAAATTCGTCTTAGCGGAAGTGGTGGTCTTGGATAGAATGGGGAAATCCTGTCTTTCCAGGGTCATCCACGGGAGGCATCTCGTGTTGGATTTCTAATCATTGAGCAATTTTACATGAGCGTAACATCGTCTCATGTTTTTCATTTCAGGTGTAAGAATGGGCATAAATAATCGGGATTATATTCGCGAAGACCAGCCGGGTTATGGCGGCGGAGGAAGTTACGGTTCGACTGCCCCTTGGCCGGTGTGGCAAAAGTTGATCTTGATTACCGGATTGGTGTTTGTCGGCCAGATTCTGATTCCGCAGTTCACTCAATGGTTTGATTTAAGCTCCTCTGCTGTTTTGCATGGTCAAGTCTGGAGATTACTGACGTATGCGTTTCTGCATGACCCTCTTTCGCTGTTTCACATTCTGTTCAATATGCTCATCCTCTACTTCTTTGGACGGCGAATTGAATCGATGTATGGCGGCAAAGAGTTTACGCTCTTTTACTGCACGTCAGCGATTTTTGCGGGACTCTGCTTTGTCCTGTGGTCTCTGTTTCTGCGGGATACCTCCCCAGCATTAGGAGCCTCGGGAGCCGTGGTGGCGATCGTGATTTTGTACGCGCTGCACTTCCCAACAGAAAAGGTGTATTTGTGGGGTCTGATCGCGATCGAAATGCGCTGGCTGGCCGGCTTTATTGTGATTGTCGATCTGTATCCGGTGCTGGTGCAACTGGGTGGCAATAACCCCGGCGGGAATGTCGCTCACATGGCTCACCTTGGCGGAGGCTTATTTGCCTACATTTATTACACCAACCGGATCCGACTCTCGAACCTGACAGGCTCGTTCAGTGGACTAAAAACAAATCCGCTGCGGGGGAAATCGAACCTGAAAATCTATCGGGAAGACGACAACACGAATCTGGATGTCGAGGTCGATCGCATTCTGCAGAAGATCAACGAGCAGGGAGAATCGAGCCTGACGAAAAAAGAACGCAAGATTCTGACCCAGGCGAGCGAGAAGTATAAGAATCGTCAGTTGTAAAGGACGATCCGCATTATGGGTCATCCGCTACCCGCGAGAAATTAAATAGATATTGCCTAAGTTATTATTCATGCAAATATTCAATTAGTCCCATTTTCTATGTTGTGGGTAGATGAGCAGGCGTCACATGCAAGTTTCCGGTTTTAATATTTTGGGCATATGTCGTACTGTGGTCACCGTCTTCTTACTGATGAATTCATTGGATTTCAGAACGGCTTCAGCTCAGAACGTGAAGGTAGAATAGGGACCTTTTGAGATCGATGAGTCTGCACAGTTATTGTTTTCATCGATCTGGGTCGAGCGGGATAAAATTCGGCAAGCTCGCTGCACGGTTTCAGAGTTTGACGTGTTGCCTGATGGTCAGCAACAACTCCTGCAAACGATTGAACTGGTTATTGATGCGGACCATGGCTCACTAAAAGCGAAAGCGAATAATTCAACAGACCCCACCCTTTCCAACATTTGGATCGAAACCCCAGATCTGGTTGTTCAATATGTTCCCCATCATAAGTCCATGGGACTTAGACCTCCAACCGACGCCCGTGGAAACATTCGCCCGCATGAATTTATCGATCCTCGTGCATTGGGGATTGCCTCACGAGTGGAACTGTCGAAAAGAACTTATCCTGAGCTTAAAAAGGGTTTTTACAGATTACTCGATGGAAGTTTTCAATTTAAAACTGACCAAACCGATGAAGGACGAGAGAGACTCCGTATAATTTCTGAGAAATTTCATTATGAACGAGAAATTATTATGGATTATAAAAAAGGCTATGTATCAGAAAAAACATTTCTCTATTATCAGCCCGAAGTAAACCCACAGCCCGCCTGGTCGATGTTAACGGATTGGGAAAACGTGAATGAGGTTATGGTTCAGGTGCGGAGCGAACTGATTAAACACAAGAATGATGATCGAACAATTATCGAAGTCGAATGGCATTCCATCAACGAAACGGTCCCAGCAGAAGAATTTCAATGGAAAGAAATTGAACTCAAGGAGAGAACCCGAATCGTGGATGCCAGTAAGGGGCACGATAAAGAAATCACAGTCCGCTATTCAGATCAGGAATAAGAAGTTCATGGGAAGCCGAAACACTATTACTTTGTCTAAATGGTTATATTATTTCAGTAGTGCTTATCTGTCCGGCTGTGAATTACTTTAGGAAAGTGAACAAAATATCTTCAGACTGAGTCCCAAGTGACTTTGATTTCAATGAGTTAGATGGACGAAGTCCACTAGAATTTTTCTTTGGAGATTGGATTCACCTAAGAAAATGTTACGGCAACTTAGCCCCGAAAGAATCTGGGCACCTTGAATACGGGATAACAGGGATTAAGTCGCCTGGACGATTAAGTCCGGATCGGACTGGAAGCGAGTTGGGATTTCAGCACAGACGCGAATCAACACTGGTTCGCCCAATGCAATTCCCTCGAACAGCAAATGGGGTCCGGCTTCGTTCTCTTCGGAACGGGGAGCAGTGACCCAGTCGAGATGATGCAACTCTTCGAACAGGGCAAGCGATTGCTGAACATCGAAGGAGAATGCGGAAGTTGCAAGTGACTCTTCCTCAAAACCTCGACCGGAAACGCGTCTCATGGACGGGAACACGGCCACCTCCCAGCAATCTCCTTCCTGATGGTAATGACATCCGAGTGGAGTTGGGAAATCTTGAGGAAAAATGCTGTACGCCAGTTGACGAACAAAGTCTTCAATCCAAGTTGGTGGATAAGCCATGGGGCAAAACCTGTATGAAATGTTTTCGAACGTAGCACGGAGGACGAGTGTCGCGGCAGTTCTGTTATGCTTTGATTGTCATCTTAAAAGCACGACAGGTCAGGATAGACAAACATTTGTGATGTCCACCGCAGCGATCCATGTTGCGTTTTGGCAACACATCCGAGCATGGCTGATCGACCCGTTTGACTCAAGCAGGAATGTTGTTTTCGCCTGATTTCCTCAAATCAATTCCGAGCCATAGCCGGTTATGTCGGTTATACAAACTGCGAATTTTCGATGAAGAACTCGTAATACGTCAACAATTCAGTCCAATCTGTGGCTAGTTCAGACCTTCCTCAAGCAATGAGGAGGCCACTCAGTCAGCCTGAGATTCTGAATTCTGCCCTAATTTTCGAAGCCGAAACGACATCACAATTGCGATCACACCAAACAGAATGGCAAAGGCTCCGAAAACACGTATCAGAATCAGGCCCCAGAAAAACGGAGTTAGAAACAATAAGAAACCGAGCAGAATTAATATTACACCGTCAAAAATCATCCAGCCTTCGCCTTGAATTGCTTTACGCTTTTGAATGGCGACAATAATTTCCAGAACGCCACTGGTCACAGTCTGAACCGAAATCAGAATGATCAGCACTGATGCTGCGATAGCTCCAACCACTGCCGGGTGGGCGAACACAAATATGCCGACCAGCACTCCGAGAACACCGCGAGCCAAAGTCCATCCACGAGATTCTGTCCATCCCGAAATTCCAGCAACGATTGCAAAGACACCATCGACCAGAATGAAGGCTCCCAGGATTTGCGTGAAGACAACCAGGGTAAGCCCCGGATTTAACAAGGCATAAATCCCAAGCAGCGTAACCAGAACACCTCTTAGTAAGACAATCCACCAGACCTTGGAAATGAAGAGACGAATTTCTGAGGACGAAACAGTAGTGATGTTGTCGTTCATGGCTGCTCCCTGAGGCAAATGTTGAAATCTCTACTGAGTATTCCCGGAAGCCACGAAAACTTCAATTCATAATCTATAAGGAATTTGTGAATAATGACAATGAACCAAAAGGAGAATCGATGAGTCTTGCCGGATCACAAATCTCCTACCGCAATGCCTCGGCAGCAGCAACTGCGAGTTCATCGCAGCGTTCGTTTTCGGGGTGACCATCATGTCCGCGGACCCAGGTCAGTTTGACTCGATGCTTATTGAGCAGAGCATCGAGTGCTTTCCATTGCTCTTCATTTTTAACGGGTTTGAGCTGACCTTTAACTTTTCGCTTCCAACCGTTTCGCTTCCAGCCGATCATCCATTCGGTGCAACCTTTAGCCACGTATTGACTGTCGGTAATCACTTCGACAGCGACAGGACGTGATAAAGCCTGCAGACCCTCAATGACGGCCTGCAATTCCATCTGGTTATTTGTCGTCACTGCCAAACCACCGGAATCTTCCCGTTCCTGACCCGTTGCGACGTGCCGGAGTATGTAAGCCCAGCCGCCGACTCCGGGATTGCCTTTGCAGGCTCCGTCGGTGAAGAGCAGAACCTGAGGGGTATCGTCGGGTGGTGTGGTGGGAGACGTCATGGGCAGGCTGAGTCTAATTGACTGACAGTAGAACGTCAGTCAAAAGCATTTTCATATTAATTGTTCGCAGCAGGCAGTAAACCTGTTCTACATTTTAACGCTCACGGAACGTGATACGGCCTCGATTCAAATCGTACGGGGAGACTTCGACAACAACTTTGTCGCCGGGGACGATTCGAATAAAGTGCTTCCGCATCTTGCCGGCGACGTGTGCCATGACAAGATGTCCATTTTCCAGTTCAACGCGAAACTGCGTATTCGCCAATGCTTCGACAACTGTTCCTTCGACCTCAATGGCCTCTTCTTTGGCCATAAAATGCCAATCCTTTCCGGTAACTGATAGAATCTCTTCCGAGTTGAGAGAATTTTCTCTCTGATACAAATCGTGTGGGAAATCACCCGTGGGGTTCGTCAACGAATAAAGCCATTCGGACGAAGCGGTGACTGATCAGACAAGTTTAAGAAGTCGGCCTGAAATTTTCTTCAGAACCTGAAAATTGCTCGAACCTGACGCTGTCATGTCACTCTACTTATGAATACTGTAACAAAAAACGGCAATCAGCCAAGTGGAATTCAGTTCCCCTTTTGATGAAATCAGTAATAATACCTGTTCACGCGGGGATTTCGCTGGCTGGATGTGTTTACATTCGATCAGATCCTGTATTGGATTTCCACTATATTTGATAAGAAGAAGGATCTTTTGATTTGAGCACTTCAACTCAGACGACAACAGAATCACTCGCCACTCGGTTTGAGCGAGAAGGGTTTCTGGTTCTGAATAATTTTGTGCCCGCCTCTTTTGTCGACCGCATGCGTGAAGTGACTCGCAGGGACGTCGAGACATTGCGGGAACCGATCGAGTTTGAAGCGGATGTGAACTATCCCGGCTCTCCCGATTCTCTCGAAGCCCCCGGCGGTCAAACCGTCCGCAGGCTTCGTCAGGCTCTCTCGCGGGATCCCGTGTTTCAGGATTGGGTTTGTTATCCTCCCTTTGTAGAGCTGCTCATTCAGTTGGTCGGCTCGCCAGTCACCTGTCCGCTGGCTCATCACAACTGTGTGATGACAAAACAACCTCAGTTCAGCAGCGATACCGGCTGGCATCGAGACACCCGGTTCTGGAATTTTCAGAATGGAGAACTCGTGAATGCCTGGCTCGCACTGGGGCAGGAACGCCTGGAAAACGGCTGTCTGAAAGTGATTCCGGGTTCGCATCGGATGACAATCGGAGCGGATCGCCTGAACGATAAACGCTTCCTGGCAGCCGATCATCCTGAAAATCAGCCGCTGTTTGAAACCGTTCAGACCGTCGAACTCGAAAGGGGAGACCTGCTGCTGTTTCATGCACTCATGTTCCATGCCGCGACGCGAAATTACTCGGCAGAAACGAAGTGTTCCGTGGTTTTCACCTTCCATGGCCCTGAAAACAGTCCAGTCCCCGGCTCGAAATCGGCCAGCTTTCCAGAGTTGATATTGCCGACACCCTGAGCTCATCAAATAATTTTCATAATTTGACCGAACTGACCTTGAAATTGTGCCTTTTCGCGTGTACTTTCGAGGAAAATCTGCAAATACAACTGGTCTTACCAGTTGCCGCTTGAGTTGACTTGCTTGCGTCTTCTGTATTTTCGTTATCTGAACCTCTATCCCATCCTTGAGAGACAAATCTCCCATGGCAAAAAACATGATTGTCGCCCAGTCGGGCGGACCCTCTCCGGTTATCAACAATACTTTGCGCGGAATTGTTGAGACGGCTCGCGAACTTTCGGAAATCGGCACTGTTTACGGTGGCTGGCACGGCATTGAAGGCGTGCTCAAAGAAGAACTGATTAACCTGACCGATCAGTGTCCCGAAGAAATCGCTCTGCTCCGCACAACTCCCGCTGCCGGCTCGATCGGAACTTGTCGTTATAAGCTCAAAGATCATCAGAACGAAGATTTCGACCGGATCATGGAAATCTTCAAAGCTCACGACATCGGCTATTTCGTCTACATTGGCGGAAACGATTCGATGGATACCGCCAACAAAGTCGCCAATGTCGCTCGCGAACGTGGGCTCGATGTGGTCGGCATCGGCGGACCGAAAACGATTGATAACGATGTCGGGGACAGCGAATTCAAATTGATCGACCACACACCAGGCTACGGCAGTACTGCCCGTTACTGGAGTAACTACATCCAGATGTCGAATGAAGAAAACAACGGCAGCTGCCCGGCTGATCCTGTTCTCGTGATGCAGGCGATGGGCCGAAAAATCGGCTACATCCCGGCTGCCGCTCGATTAGCCGA
This sequence comes from Rubinisphaera italica, assembly GCF_007859715.1. Classification (NCBI taxonomy): domain Bacteria; kingdom Pseudomonadati; phylum Planctomycetota; class Planctomycetia; order Planctomycetales; family Planctomycetaceae; genus Rubinisphaera; species Rubinisphaera italica. The sequence goes on along the minus strand of NZ_SJPG01000001.1, from coordinate 5,245,930 downwards.
TCCAAATCGGGAAATGCCGCTGCAGATTTATCTGGCTGAGCGAAAAGTCAACATCGAAGAAGTTCGCGAGAACATTAATAAGACACTCAAAGAACACGGCCGGGCGATGGTCGTGGTCAGTGAAGGTCTGGAAATTGATGGGCTGGAAATTCCCGAGGAATTCGTCGTTCGCGATTCCTTCGGCCACGCGATGCTTTCATCGAGTAAGATCACTGTCGGTCAAATGCTGGTTAATGCCCTGAACGAAAAGCCGCTGGCCGTTAAAGGCAAAGCCCGTTGCAATGTTTCCGGTACTCATCAGCGAAACGATATCGTGCACGCTTCCAATGTCGATCTGGCTGAGTCGTATTACGTCGGTCAGAAAGCGGCTTTGCTAGCTGCCAATGGCGAGCATGGTTACATGGCTTCCATCCTGCGTGCGGATCGTGAAAATTACACAATTGAATACGGCAAAGCTCCGCTACCGGAAGTGGCTAACAGCGAACGTCACTTCCCTCAGGAATGGATCACGCCTTGTGGAACCGATGTGACGGACGATTTTATTAAATACGCCCGACCACTCATCGGCGATAACTGGGTGAGCGTTCCGGTGATTGATGGTCGCATTCGACTGGCCCGCATGAAGCCGATTTTTGCGGATCAGAAACTGGATAAATACGTCCCTCAGGCGGATCGTTAATCAACAATTACAGGATCGCAAAAACGGTCCTGCCTTTTTTATTCAAACACTTGTGGAACTCTAATCAATGACCGTTACGTTTTCTAAAACTAAAGACTACCTCGTCGGTGTCGACTCTGATGGCTGTGCGTTCGATTCCATGGAGATTAAGCACAAGGAGTGCTTTATCCCAAACTTCATCAAATATTTCGGCCTGCAACCTGTGTCCCGCTTTGCCCGAGAGACAGCTGAGTTCACGAACCTGTATTCAACTTCTCGTGGTGCGAATCGCTTCGTCTCTTATCTGATGGCGATCGATATGCTCAAGGATCGTCCTGAAGTTGAGGCTCGAAATGTCGAACTGCCTCAACTGCATGGACTTCGCGACTGGATGAGTCGGGAGTCGAAACTGGGCACAAAGACGATCAAGCCGGAATCGGAAAAGACAGGTGATGCTGATCTCAAACTCTGCTACGAATGGTCGGCTAAAGTCGATGAAACCGTAGCCGATATGGTCACGGGCGTTCCACCATTTCCTGGTGTGAAGTCAGCTCTGGAAAAGATGAAAGAAAAAGCCGACGTCATCGTATGCTCAGCTACTCCAACGGGAGCGTTGGAAACCGAGTGGGCTGAGCACGATATTTCACAATATGTCGCGGAAATTTGTGGTCAGGAAGCCGGGAATAAAACCGAAATCCTCACCGCCTCCAAAGCCCTCGGCTACGAACCTGATAAGATGTTGATGATTGGCGATGCCCCCGGCGACATGAAAGCGGCTCTGGCCGTCGGTGCCTGCTTCTATCCGATTAACCCCGGACACGAAGAAGCCAGCTGGGAACGCTTCAACAACGAAGCCCTCGACAAATTCTTCGCCGGAGAATTCCGCGGAGCTTACATGGACAAAGTAATTGCGGAATTTGAAACCTATCTCCCCGAGCAACCGCCCTGGAAGAAGTAATCAATTGCTCTTAAGCATTTATATCGTTTGACCAGAGCAAGTCGTGATCGACAAAACTACAGAAGACAATCAAGGCAATCTCCCTAAACCAGTCAAAAGTTCTTTTCGAAAACGACTTCTGATTTTACTGGTTTTTGGAGGAATCCTCGTCGGTTGCGTTGGGTTCTATGTCTTTTTCTGGCTCACACATCCCATTGGTTCCGGCCCGGCTGGTCCTGATGTGAATCGGGAAGCGTTTGAGGAAGTCTGGTCCGAACAGGACGTCGTTCTATTGGGATTTGGGGATAGTATCACAGCTGGTTATGGAGCCTCGCCAGGGAAGTCGTTTTTTAAGTTACTGGTCAACAACCCAGAACATGATTTCGAGGATGTTCAAGGTCTTACATTGAGTGAGGTTTTGCCAAATCTCGAAGTAAACAATTTGGCTTTGTCAGGCTCAACATCTATTGAGCAGGTCGATGTCTTGTTGCCTAAAATTGAAGAATATCCAGAGGATGTTTTTGGAGTTATTGTCGCCACGATTGGCGGAAATGATGTGATCCACATGTATGGCAGGACGCCACCCCGTGAAGGGCGATGTACGGCGCGACTCTCGCAGAGGCGCAGCCGTGGATTGGTAATTATGAAGAACGTCTGGATTTAATCCTCGATGAAATCGGCAACCGGTTTCCTGGAGGTTATCATATTTTTCTGTTGAACATATACGATCCCACGGATGGAATTGGCGATGTCCGAAACGCAGGGCTCCCGGCCTGGTCGGATGGCCTTCAGGTTTTAGGAGCCTACAACACAATTATTGAAGAAGCCTGTGAACAGCGTGACGATACGACCCTGGTTGATATTCACAGCGAATTCATGGGTCACGGAATTCATTCCACTCAGTTCTGGAGATCGTTCTACCACGCAGACGATCCCGGCTACTGGTATTACGATAATCTCGAAGACCCGAACGATCGGGGCTACGATGCGATCCGAAGACTGACGCTCAACAAAATGGCCGAAATTCTTCCTCAAAAACTCAAAATTAATGCTGGACAAGCACCCGCAGTTCTGGCTCCATAACAACATTCAACCCTCAACAATAAACATTCAACCAAACTACAGGACCACCCATGAAACACGACATTGGATTAATCGGTCTGGCTGTGATGGGCCAGAATCTCGTTTTGAATATGGCGAATAACGGATTTTCCGTCGCTGTTTACAACCGAACCACCAGCGTGACGGATGAATTCGTCAACGATCTGCCCGATCGTCCAGAAGATGTTGTGCATTCCGGTACAGCCGACCGAATTGATGGATATCACACTGTTGAAGAGTTCGTTCAGAATTTGAAAACACCGCGTCGTGTGATGATCATGGTCAAAGCGGGTGGCCCGGTTGATGCTGTGATTGAGCAGTTGAAGCCTCTGCTTGATAAGGGGGACATCATCATTGATGGTGGGAACTCGGAATATGCCGATACGAATCGTCGGACCGAAGACTTGAGGGAATCCGGTTTCCGCTTCATCGGCACAGGCGTTTCCGGTGGAGAAGAAGGGGCTCTCAAAGGGCCGAGTATTATGCCCGGCGGCGATAAAGAAGGCTGGCCGTTTGTTAAAGATATCTTCCAGAAGATCTCTGCCAAAGTCGGACCAAACAACGACATTCCCTGTTGTGAATGGGTCGGCGAAGCGGGAGCCGGTCACTATGTGAAAATGGTGCATAACGGAATTGAATACGGCGACATGCAGCTGATCTGCGAAGCCTATTACATCCTCAAGCACACTCTCGGGTTGAGCAATGAAGAGCTGTATCAGGTCTTCAAAGAATGGAACGAAGGTAAGCTCGAAAGTTATCTGATCGAAATCACTCGCGATATTTTCACCGTGAAAGATCCCGAGACCGGCAACTATCTCGTCGACGATATTCTCGATACCGCCAAGCAGAAGGGAACTGGCAAATGGATGAGTCAGCACGCTCTCGATCTCGGTGTGCCAACGACGCTTATCACCGAAGCCGTTTACGCTCGCTGCCTCTCCGGTCAGAAAGATGCCCGTGTCCGCGCTTCCAAAGTTCTGGAAGGCCCGGAAGTCAAATTTGATGGCGACAAAAAACAGTTCATCGACGATGTTCGCGAAGCGTTGTACGCCTCGAAGCTCGTCAGCTATGCACAGGGTTATGTGCAGCTGGACGCAGCTGCCAAAGAGTTCGGCTGGAAGCTCAACAATGGCGACATCGCTTTGCTCTGGCGTGGTGGTTGTATCATTCGCTCCCGCTTCCTGCAGGATATCAAAGCTGCTTTCGATAAGAATCCCGATCTCGAAAACCTGCTACTGGACGACTTCTTCAAGAAGGCGATTGACGAAGCTCAACCGTCCTGGCGTCGCGTGGTTGCCTCAGCAGTCAACAACGGCTTGCCCGTACCGGGCTTCGGTGCCGCTTTGACTTACTACGATGGCTACCGCCAGGACCGCCTGCCGGCTAACCTGCTGCAAGCCCAACGCGATTACTTTGGTGCTCATACTTATGAACGTGTCGACAAGGAACGCGGCGAAACATTCCATACCGATTGGATCCGCGAACGCAATTTGACTTAATCGACAAAACGGAAGAGGACATTACGAAGCCGGGCGATTGAAATCGTTCGGCTTCTTTTTATCAATGGCAATCATTGAGATGAAAAAAGTATGGGCCCCGATTAACGAGGGCACACGATTTGCAATATGTTCACTGTCCCTTTCATTTTGGAGCAGGTATGAAAATCAGTGAATGTCAATGTGGTAATCGGATCTTCTTTAATAACATCCAGTGTCTGGCATGTGAGAGGACGATTGGTCTTTGCGATTGTTGCCATTCTTTGACGAGCTTTACGAAGTCATCAGACAATACCTATCAGTGCGATCAAAAAAACTGCGGTAAAGAAGTTGTTTTTTGCTCAAATCGGACTGCAGCAATCTGCAATTCGATGATCTTGCCAGAATCCACCCAACTCTGTCACTGGTGCGAGTTTACGAGCGTTCATCCCGATACGAGCCAGCTTGAAAATATTCAGCGATGGGCAGAATTGGAGCGAGCCAAACGGCAACTACTTTTCCAGTTGGAATGGCTGGATTTCCCGCCTTATCTGGGAGAAACAGGCGCAGAGTTTCCGCTCGAATTTCAGTTTCTGGCTCCTCAAACTGATGATACCGGCAAGCAAATTCCAGTGTACACAGGGCATGCCAATGGTGTGATCACAATCAATCTGATGGAAGCAGATCGTGTATTTCGGGAACGGACCCGGCTAGAACTCAATGAACCACAGCGAACGCTCATCGGCCACATGCGGCACGAAATCGGTCATTACATTGATATTTTTTATATTCAGAAAGTGGCCGCTGAAAAATATGCGGAAGTTTTTGGAGACCCCAATGCCGTCTCCTATGGAGATGCCAAAGACCTCTACTATAAACAGGGCGCTCCTGATAACTGGGCGGAGAATTATGTCTCTGCCTATGCCACAATGCATCCGATGGAAGATATGGCTGAGACGATGAATGTTTATCTGGATTTGATATCGATTGCCCGGACAGCCAATGTGTTTCATTATTCCAAGATCGATATCTCTCCACGAGCGAATATCGACAAGTTTGTGCAGGACACCCTCAAGGTCGCAGTCGTCGTGAGTGAGTTCAATTCCGACCTGGGTCTGATGCCTCTGCTGCCCGAGCAACTTCCTCAGTCAGTCGTTGATAAAATTGGCTTTATCCACAGCCTGAGAGGAAGCAACTCCAACGGAGATTCGCCACCGACGCGTCCTAGGTTTTTCTTTCATCGCAAAAAGGCCGAGCCTCAGGTGCAGTAGAGGAATCAGAAATTGAACCGCAGATGGACACGGATAAACGCAGGTATTTTGCATCTGCGTTTATCTGCGGTTCTACATTTTTTGGTGAAGAGAGATGAGTGACGTTTGGGGTAAACCCAAACGGGGATCGGAAGCCGTCCCCTCCTTACGCTTCGGGTTAAGATTGTTGATGCAATTCATTAACCGCGAAGTAAAGCCAGAATGACAGCTGCGGTCAGTAATACGGCACCCGATAATCTGAGAAGCATCATTCGGACGGGAACCTTTGCTTCCGCTCCCCCCCATTTCAATGCAGTCGCCCAGGCAAACAGAACGCCCCATAATCCGCGAGTGGCATACACAATGTTGACCCGGGTCGCATCTCCAAATAGAGAGAGCGTGCTGACGATAAAAATCGCCTGAAAAGCAATCAAAACAGATCCAGCAATTAAGGGGAATCTCAGGGAGCGATCTTTCACCTTGTGAAGTTGAAATCCTTTCAGAAGCACGACTGAAAAGACAGCCACCATCCAGTAGACAATGGGCAGAAAACGACCAGCTCCCCAGGCGGGAGCCCATTTCTGCACGAGCACATCAAACGTCGCAAACGACATGGCCGCTGAAAGTGCAAAGCCGATTGCCAGAAACAACTTCTTCCGATTGCCACTCGGTCCGGTCCATTGAATCAGTACGATTCCAGCGACAGCCAGAATCGCAGCTAACCACATAATCGCAGTGAGTTGTTTGGCCGTCGTCAATGTGACGAGTATCGCCACGAACAAAACTTTGACACCAAACACCGGCGTCGCCACAGAGACATCCCCCCGTTCGATCGCCAGGAACGTAAAGCTCAAGCCCATCACATACAGAGCCGCGATGATTGCGGGTTGCCACAACATGAACCATGGCTGCCCCGGTCCGCCAACAAACCAGTAAGCGGTAAAGAAGACCGCCGCACATTGATTTGACAAAAACGCCACCGTCCAGGGTGTCACTCCTGCAATGGTGAGCCGTTTGACAAAAATCAAACCTCCAACAAACAGAAGACTCGCAATCAGGGGCAGCAGAAGATGGAAAGGATAATCAGTCACAAATATATATCTGGTCGGCAGGTGCACAGGACAGGAGGGATATTATCGTTCGAGTTTAACAACTTAAGGGAGAGCACGTCTTGTTCTGATGACAACAATCTGAAGTGATCGAGACATCTTTATGATTCCAGTTATGGTTATTCATTTGGCCAGAGACCAATCTGGAAAATCATTTTTCCCTCCTCTTTCATTTGATCACTTGCTGTTGATTGATACCGCAACGGAGAGATCACCGTGCCATAATTACTTGCAGAAACGAGAACTGAATATCGAGAAGTGGAAGCGGAAGACTTGGGATTCTTATGAGAGGCACTTGTATTGAATTTCATATTAATAACAGCAATTCCCTCGACATTTGTGGTTTGAGGAAATTCATTTTGTTCAATGACACGAATCATTCCCGAGAAGTTCTCTCTATAGTCGAGGGGTCGAATCTCATTGAACCTCAGAGGTGTTCGAAGAATATCTACACCAGCCGCCTGGATGGGAGTACCATCTTTCGCACTGAACACGAGAACATGTACTGAACAATTAATCGTTCCGCTGGAGCCCCATTTTGGAGAAGGTATTAGCAGGATCACGCAAATTAAGAGGAGTACGCCAATGATACTCCATTCCACAAATGACAACTTCCGAATCATTGATTTCATTCTATTGATCCATTTTTTGTCCTGTGTGAAGTTGCGGTCTGGGGAGGCTCTTTTTGGGGACAATCTGAATTCATTTCAGAAATGACTCAGATATATCAAAAAACTTGAACGGAATCGTCGATGGACTGCCACTAATACAGTAGCAGGGCTTTCTTTTGCTGTGAAATCATACACCACTGGTCTCCTCCGGGAATCATACGATGAAACTGACTTTACGATATTTACTCGCTTATCTGGACGACATTCTCAAACCTCAGGATGCGGCTGCGGTTGGGCGGCTTGTGAAGTCGAGTCCGAACGCGACAACTCTAGTTGAGCGAATCCGGGCGTTAATCCGTATGCGCCGATTAACGGTTCCTGCACCTGCGGAGAAGAAAAAGGGACTCAATGCGAACGATGTCGCCGAGTATCTCGATAATCTGACCCCGGCCGATGAAGTCGCCGCCTACGAGGAAAGTCTACTGAAATCCGATGAAAAACTGGCCGAAGTGGCTGGCACCCATCAGATTCTCTCGCTCGTTTTAGGGGGCCGGCCAAAAATTCCGGCGTCTACGAAATCACAATTGCAGCAAATCGCCATGTCCTTTCTACCTGAGGATGCGGAATTTCCTGACGACGCGAGCCAGTCGACGGGATCATCGGTCGAAATTCCTGCCATGGTCGCTCCTTCAATCGAGCCTGCCAGCCAGGAGATCGCCATCCCGTTTGAAATTCCTAAACGAAACGATGGGTTCAAGCAGTTTATTGTCATCCTTGGAGTTGTTTTACTACTGGGAGCCTGGGCTTACAGCATTCTGACAGATCCCTCATTCCGGGATGTGGGCAAGGGGTATGTCGAGCGGAGCAGCGATAGTGAAGCGACTGTAAACGCTGATCTGGCAAACGGTGATCCGGTTGCCAATGTTGAAGAAGTTGGAACCTCTGAATTAGTGACCAGTAATTCAGGCGAAAACTCTGTGAAAGTCCCCTCACCACAGAAAATGAATCAACAACCCCATATCGCTGTGACGACTCCGACAAGTCCAGCCGCACCTGCGAGCACAGGCTCGCCAAATATGCCGCCTCCGGAGAGTACTGGCAGCGAACTGGTCGCCAATAGCATTCCTGGCCAACCAATGGTCCCCGCAGAAAATGCAGCGGGTAACGAAACCGGCAATGAAGCGATCGCTCCTGTTGTCGTACAGCCGAATCCAATCGAGTTTGCTCCCACGATGCTGTATGTCACGGAGAATCAACCGCTCATTTATGTTCCAGGCGACTCTCAGACCGGAAGTTCCGTCGTTGCCAAAACCGGCACCGAAATCAAACTCAACAGCTCGCTGTTTTCCCCGCAATATACTTTGGCATCCTTCACGATTAATAATGATCGCGTCCGTTTGCAGATGAGAGAAAACAGTGCCGCTCAATTGACAGGTTCTGATAACGAACAGACTCTTTCTCTCAGGTTGTTTCAAGGACACTATCTTCTGGAGGTTCTCCCGGAGGTTGGCGATGATAATTTGAAGTCGCTGCAACTGGAAATCGGTAAAAACACTTGGACGATTGTCTTACCAGAGGACCCCACCACACTGGTTCTCGAAGTCATTCCACAACCGACCAACCAGTATGAACAGATTCCAACCAATGGTTTGTACGTGGCGAACCTTTGGTCAACTGGCGTTCCTGTCCGGCTGCAAATGGGAGCGAGCGAGCCTTCACCCCCAAAGAATTATTTTGCCTTGCTGCCTCTCAATCTGGCAACCACTCAGCTCCCCCCTGGTATCGAGCCCGATGCGGTTCCGGGTAATAACAATAAGCTTCTTCCGGCTGAAAACGATCAACCGGCAGCAATCGATGCTCCTCCACTTCCTGCCTGGAGTGATGGGGGACCGTTGACGATGACGCTTTCGCAAAAGCGGGATCAGCAGGAATTCCTAAAGTATTTGGGCGCTTCCAAAAATCTCTGGCTCGATATGCAGGGAGTTGCTGACGACCCGAACCCACGTATCGCGGAACTGGCAACTCGGGTTCTTGCACTGGGAAGTCAATACGATTCCCTGGTCACAATCCTGGCCCGATCACCCCATGAAGAGACACGCACAGAAGCGATTCGAGGCCTGCGTATCTGGCTGCCCCAGGATCCAAGCCACCCTGAACTTCTGAAGGAATCGCTTGCAAAAACCTTCAATCCTGAAACGGCTCAGACAGTCTATACTTTGCTGTGGGGCTACACTCTGGAAGATGGCCGCCGGCCCGATATTTCGCGTCGGCTGGTGGACGGATTGCGTCACGAGCATGTTGCGGTCCGGGAATTGTCGATTTACTGGATTGCTGAATTGACTGGACAAAAACTCGGTTATCGACCTCTGGCCGTGGCAACAACCCGCGAACAGGCCGTCACATCCTGGGAACGGCACCTGACACGAGTCGGAGCATTGGTAGCTCCGGAATAGTATTTTTGAGAGTCTGCAATTTTTTTCACGAAAATGCTTCCCGAGTTTGTTGTGGGGAAGGTACAATGCTCGAAATTTGTCGACCAATCCGAGCAGAGTGATACGACTCTCTCGATCCATTTCCACAAACCAATAATAAGGTTCTATTTATGAGTTACTCGAACGAATACGAATCGTTTGGTGGCAGTCCCTTTGCGATTGATGCCGCACGTGATGAACGAGCTGCGTTTATTCGTAAAACATATGCCCATCTTGCAGGAGCAATCGTCGTATTTGCAGGTCTGCTTTACATCTTCTGCAATACACCCGCCATCCGGGATCCACTCCTAAATTTGATGATGGGCGGACAATGGTTCATTGTACTGGCGGCCTTTATCGGCGTCAGCTGGCTGGCGGACTGGTGGGCTCACCGCAGCACTTCTTTGACTACGCAGTATGCGGGCCTGATGCTTTACACAGTTGCCGAGGCAGTCATCTTCGTCCCTCTGGTTTATTATGCATGGTTTATGCTTGGTAAGCCGGAAATGATAGCCCAGGCAGGCTTCCTGACATTGGTAACATTCGGTGGTTTGACCGCCTTTGTATTCATCAGTGGAGCCGATTTCTCATTCCTGCGTGGTTTCCTGATGCTGGCCGGTGTGCTCGCCATGGGCGCGATTGTGGTTTCCATCTTTTTCCCAATGGGAGATGGTTTTGGTCTGATCTTCACCATCGCCATGCTGGGATTGAGTGCCGGTTACATTCTGTATGATACTTCCAATGTGCTGCACCATTACCGCACGGATCAACATGTTGCCGCTTCGCTGGCTTTGTTTGCCTCCGTTGCCTTGATGTTCTGGTACATGATTCGTCTGCTCATGTATCTGCAGAGTAACGACTAATCAAGAATTTCTTTGATTCACCAAACGCTCCTGAATGAACAGATTCAGGAGCGTTTTTTATTTGTCCAACAGGATCTAACTCTGCATAGGTCGAATTCATCATGAATAATGACCGACATAACTCTAAGATTTTCATTGATCTGATTTTTATGAGTTCACCTGATCCGATCTAATTCAGTCGAAGTCCATCGGCTGGTTTGTTAAAATCAACAACTGAAAACATGACAGGTTCGCACTGTCGAAACATGCGGCTGCAGTAAACAAGTTAAGTAAAAAAGACAGACAGATGAATCCTCCAAGCGTCTCAAAGTGTAAAACAATCGTGAAGAATGCTGTGACGGCTAAGCTGTTGACTAGTGGTGCAGCGAAAAATATTAAACGCTGGTTGTCGGAGCCGCAATATGCCGAATATGTCGATCCAATCATAGAATTGATTGAGGCCGAACAGTTCGGCAAACTGGATGCACTGTTCTGGGAAGTGATCTCATTCGGCACGGGAGGGCGTCGCGGACCCATGGCCGATTTCGGATCCGCCACAATCAATCCCCGCACAATTGCTGAGTCTGCTCACGGTCTGGCGACGTATCTGAAACAGTCAGGAATCAATGGCAGTAATCATGCGGTTGTGACATGCGATTCCCGCAATCGTTCCATGGAATTTGCCCGCCTGACAGCCTGTGTGTTTGCCGCTCATGGTTTGAAAGTCTCCTTCTTTCCTGTTCCCCGCTCCACTCCCGAACTCTCCTTCGCCGTCAGATATCTCAAATGTGATATCGGGGTCATGATTTCCGCTTCACACAATCCACCTGCCGATAACGGTTTCAAAGCCTACTGGAACACCGGCGGTCAGGTTCTGCCTCCGCACGACAAAGGGATTGTCGATTGCGTTTACGATGCCGGTGAGATTCCCGTCGTTGACTTTGATGCGGGGATTCAGTCGGGAAGTATTGAAATCCTCGATGAAAAAATAGACGAGGCCTACCATGCCGCGGTCCTTGGAATGTCCCTGTCAGATTCACGAGACCTGAATGCAATCTACACTCCTTTGCATGGAGTTGGTGAAACGGCCTGCTTTCAAATCCTGAAAAAAGCCGGGTTTGAAGGTGTTCAGATTCTCGAATGTCAGCGTGAGCCGAACGGCAACTTTCCGAATGTCGATCAACACATGCCCAATCCGGAGCGGACTGAAGTCTTCAAGGAAGGTATTGAGAAAGCCAACGAAGTTAACGCTTCTGTGATTCTCGCTTCCGATCCCGATGCCGATCGGTTGGGAGTTTGTGTGCGCAATTCGGCTGGTCAGTTTGTGCATTTGACAGGCAATCAAATCGGCTCGCTGATTGTCGATTACATTTTGAGAAAACGCTCAGAAAACGGGACGTTATCTCCCGAACATTTCGTCGTTGAAACTCTGGTTACAACTCCGCTGATCGGAGCAATTTCTCATGCCCACAATGTCAAATGTATCGATGACCTGCTCGTCGGATTCAAATACATTGGCGAAGCGATGGATGCGGGAGGACCGGAGAAGTTTGTGTTTGGAGCTGAAGAGTCTCTCGGATTTCTCGCCGGAACTTACGCCCGCGATAAAGATGCCGGAATCGCATCACTTTACATTTGCGAAACTGCAGCAGAACTGCAACAGCAGGGAAAGAGCCTGCTCGATCGTCTCGATGAACTCTACAAAAAGCATGGTTATTTTCTTGAGGGACAGAAGTCTCAAGTCTGTACAGGCTCAAGTGGAAAAGCTCAGATCAACGCCCTGATGCACGCGTTCCGTGTTTCACCACCCACGGAACTGGGGGGCATTGCACTGAATTCCGTTCGCGATTTCGAGCGGCATCAAATCCGCAGCCTGCCCGAAAACCTGGAGATTTCCGATTTGCCAGCACCGAGTGGCAATCTGCTCTTCTTCGAAGCGGCTACGGAAACAAAGTCCGTTCGCATTGCCGTACGACCTTCAGGAACAGAACCGAAAATTAAATTCTATCTCTTCGTCAGTTCAAAGGTTGGCCAAAATATTCTGGACGACGTGAAAGTCGAGACCAAAGAAGTTTATCAATCCGTCCAGGCAGATTTGATGAAATGGATCGAAATTCAGCTCGCAACGAATTCATGATGAACACATCTGGAATCGAGGCCTTCTTATTCTCTCTCCCTCAAATAGAACGCGAGGGGCACAAACGGATTTGATGATCCTACTTCAAGTCACGATGGAGTTCGAACGTTATTAACGGCAAATGCCGCATATGCGAGGGCGCTTTGCAATTAGTAATGGACCCGATAAACAATCACTTCATATCTTGATCCTCTGACTGTTTCAGCTTTCGATAGATCGTCTTCCGGTCGAGACCCAATATGCGGGCGGCTTGGGTTTGGTTGCCGTCGACAGCTTCCAGAACGTGTGTAATGTAGCGGCGTTCGATTTCTTCCATTGAGACAAGTTCTTCGGGATCGAGGCCTCCAATGAAGACGGTGCCTCCTTTAAAGTTGCGGATCTTTTCTGGCAAATCTTCAACGGTAATTTTATCGTAACGCGTCAGGGCAACTGCTCTCTCCATGACATTGCGTAATTCCCGAACATTGCCCGGCCAGGAATAACTGAAGAGTTTCTCTGCAACTCCATCCGCCAATCCGGAAATTGGTTTTTTCTCGCTGGATGCAAATTGTTTCAGGAAGTACTCGGCTAAACGCAGAATATCTGCTCCGCGGGAACGAAGTGGGGGAAGTTCAATTTTAATGACGTTGACCCGATAATACAGATCTTCTCGGAAACGTCCTTCCGAAACCGCAGTCTCCAAATCGCGATTCGTGGCAGTGAGCACTCTGACATTGAAGGGGAATTCTTTATCACTTCCGACGGGTCGAATTTTGCGTTCTTCCAAGGCACGCAAAAGTTTTGCCTGCATCGAGAGAGGCAACTCGCCCATTTCATCCAGCAGCAATGTCCCGCCTTCGGCTTCAATAAACAGCCCTTTTCGTTCTCCCCGGGCGTCGGTAAAAGCGCCTTTGACGTGGCCGAACAATTCACTTTCCAGCAAATTCTCATTAATCGCGGCACAGTTAATCGCCACAAAGGGTTTGTCGGAGCGACGGCTTCCGGCATGGATGGAACGGGCCACCAGTTCTTTACCAGTCCCGCTTTCACCAGTGATCAGCACAGCCGCATCGGAAGAGGCGACCTGCGAAAGATGATCGTATAACTTCCGCATCACCGGGCTTTGCCCCAGAATATCACCAAACATAGCCGCACTGTTATGGTTGGATTCGAGGAGCCGAACCTGTTCTGTCAGTCGACGATGTTGGATGGCACGTTGCAAAGTGATCGCAAGCAGGTCCATCTCGATGGGCTTCGTAATGAAATCATACGCACCGGATCGCATTGCATTGACCGCAGTCTCCATCGATCCGAATGCCGTCATGACAACGACCGGAATATCCGGTCGGTTTTGTGTGAGTTGTTCACACAACTGCAGGCCCGTTGTGACCGGCATCCGAACATCGGTCAGGATGACTTCAAATTCGTATTCGTGAATCGCTTCCATCGCATCCTGAGCCGAAGTGTACCAACGGCTGGAAATGCCGCGAAGACGTAAGTCGGTCTCGATCAATTCACACATATTCCGTTCGTCGTCGACGATCATCACCTGGTAGGATTTCGTCTTCTGAGTCATGATTTGCTGACCTCTTGAATCACAGAATTCGAATCGGACGCTGGGAATGTGATCGTGAATGTTGTGCCGGTCTCGGGATTGGAAGAAACCTGGATCTCGCCAGAATGTTCTCGAACGATACCATAGGCAATCGACAATCCCAGTCCAGTCCCCTGCCCCACATCTTTGGTCGTGTAGAATGGTTCGAACACCTGATTGACATCGGCCAGTTCAATACCGACGCCCGAGTCAATCACTTGAATCTGGATTTCGTCCTGGGAGTTTTTCTGTAAATTGATTGTGATCATCCCACCGTTGGGCATCGCGGCGATAGCGTTGGTGATCAGATTGGACAGGACTTGCTGAATTTGAGCAACATCACCGTCGATGTATAGCGTTTCAGCAGGCAGATTAGTGGCAAGTTGGATGTTGGCTTTTTCAGTCAGGGTTTGCATCAAATCACAAGTTCGACGAATGACACCATTCAAGTCAATCGAGGAATAGGGGGCTGATTTCTGCCTGGAAAAATCGAGCAGTTGTCGAATGATCGTCGTCATCCGATTCGCTTCCGACTGAATCGTTTCCGCACTATGGACGATTTCCTCTGTAGTCAACTTTCCACTTTTGATCAGTCCTGCACGACCAGAGATAACGTTCAATGGCGTGCCGAGTTCGTGAGCAATTCCGGCAGACAGGGTGCCAATCGTACCGAGTCGGTTTGTATGCCGAATCGTGTTCAACTGCTGGTGGATGCGGCGACTCATCTCGCTGATCGCGATGGCCAGTCTTCCAAGTTCATCGTGACTCGTAACGACTGGAGTTTGATCGAGTTGGCCTTCACCGATTTGCTTAACCTGCACCACCAATCGATTCAGTGGCTTTCCAATCAGTTGGATGCCACCAAAGTAAATCACAACTCCCGAAAAGGCGGCTACCCCCAATAGCGACATGAGGGATCTGATGACCGACCCTCGGGTAAACGCATCCTGCTCTTCGAGTGGTTCTGAAACCTCAACTGTTCCCGAGTCGCTTTCCCCCAGGGGAATTGGAATGTACGAATAAGCCTTACGATTTCCATTGGCATCGGTAATGGAAATACTGGACGTTTCCCGGGATGTCGTCTGAGTCAGTTGAGAACTCGTATCCTTGCCATCAACCCAGCGGACCTCCGGACCATCCAGTTGACGAGTCGATACCTCCAGAGCACGTTTGACTGTAATCGTCCCTCCCTCTTCGTAAGCCTGCTTGATCGTAGGAGTAAGTGCATCAGCGATATCGGAAGCATGAGCAGTACGTCGCTCGACCTCCCAGTCATTTTGTCGCCTGAGCGTTTGCCAGGTAAAGACAGAGACAATCGCGAAAACGCCGAAGAGAAAGACCAGGATCAATTTGGCGGCAAGTTTCATTGTTCATACGATCAATTTAATGCATATCTGGAAAGTGTCTGTCATTTCCATCATATTGTTTTGATGATTTCCACATCACGTGCATGGATCCAACCTGTGTGACCGTCTGTGGTTTTGATCATGCACCAGTCGCCGCGTTGTGCGAGAGTTTCCACACGCTGCCCCTGTGCAGATTCAACCGTAAAAACTTGATCGAATTGATCTCCATCACCTGCATGCAAACTGACATGATCCGAAATGATGACTGCATTCCAGGCCTGCTGTGGATTGGTCTGAGTCATTGCAACAGATGCACCAGACACAATCAGTAACGATAACGGCAGCAACGCAAACTGCCAGACAGGGGCAGTCCGCAGGTAAAGTCTCAAGATTAGTAATCCCCAAAACAGGACCGAAGAAATTGCCAGAGTCCAGGTGATAGTACGTTCGCCAGCCAGTCCAACGAGCGCATTATTCCAGCCTCGCAGAGACCACGATTCCTCTTTGATCACTGAAGAAGCGTTTTCGATCTTCGTGTTGGCATAGTTCAGATTTTTGATCGCCTGGCGGTTATTCGGTTCGAGCTGTAACGCTTTTTCATAATTGGCAATCGCACTACCCAGCTGACCCGTTTGCAGGCAGGTGTTACCCAGATTGATGAACAAATCGGCATTCTGAATGTTGCTGTCAATGAGCAACTGATATTTGCGGCCTGCGTTGGAAAACAGTTCCTTTGCATCGGCTGCGTCCGTCTGCGATTTTTCGATGCCGGTTGCATAAGCCTCGTTCGCTTCCGTCAGAAGTGCTTGTTGTTGAGTCGTTGACAACGCCACCGCATCGGCTGCGGAAACAGTCTGTGCGGAAGCAACCAGAGCGAATGCGAACAGCAACCCAAGTGGACGCTGCACTGCGACTTTTCCGATCCGTGATTTTGGGGCCTTCACCCGGGATTTCTGGTTCGATTGCATGGCCGTATCAATCTCCTCGACGAGTTGTGCCGCTTTCATTTTCGATTCTTCGAGTGATGCCTGTGCGTTGTCGGAGTTCCTTGTCAGGAATGTTTCGACTTCACCTGCGACCTGATACAAGCCAGTCAATCGCAAGGTGCCGACAGCTTCACTTTGATGACTTTTCAGAGTCTGAGTATCACTGCTGAAAACTTCGAGTTTTCTGTTTCCCCTGCTCATACGCAAAAGATAGCGGATGATCGCGGCATCAATTTCAGGTTGGTCAGAAGCCTTATCGATTCCAATCAGACATTGAGTTTTCTGAGATCTGAAACTAGGCAATTGACGATAGACTGTTCCTTGATATCGAGTGAGCATTGCAAACATCCAGATCATGGGAGGCACAACAACAAACATTATCCACCAGTCATTGAATGACCTCTTAACTGTCTGTGAAACCAGTACGGAGGAGGCGGTGTGATTATTCAAGTCAGGCAGATTGTCATTCACCGCTGTGTTGCTGTCATCGGCATGAGCACGATGAGCGTTCCCCACAATGTCATCCAGAGAAAGTGTTTCTGCTTTGGTAACCGAAATCGAAATTGGGGCGCTGGTTACGGTCTCGTACTTCTCTGTCTCTGGATCAAAAAAGCTGAATCCAATCGCAGGGATTTCCGTGATCCCTTCACGACGAGGACGGATTGTTGTTGAAAATAGCTTCGTATCTTTTTGAACATAGCCCGCCAGAGGCTCATCAGTCACCTTAAAATCTTTTGTCAATTCCGGATCTTCAGACAACGGAGGAGCCTGGATTAAATCCATCGGACCATTCCCCGCAATGCCGATATTCAGAGTGATCGGATCACCAGCTGCGACTTCATCAGGAGTCGCATGAGTGATGATGCGGTATCGCCCCACTGCTCCCCGGTAATTTTCTGGACGACCTTCGAGTGGAACGGGCAGAACTTCCGTGGCATCCACGCTCACATTTCCCACAATAGGTCGAGCCCCCGCAACAGTCAGGCGATTCCCAAATGCGGAATTGAAGAAATCATCCTGCAACATTCGCGACATGGAAGAATTGCGGTCGAGCAAATCGTCATCGAATAGATCTCCAAACGGTGAACGGGACTTACCCAGCGCGGTCGGGTAGTTGACAACAATCTGCACATCATCCGCCTCGATCTTCCCGGCTCGTTTCGGATATATCGTGGCGTTAACTTCATAGAGGTAATAACTTCGCTGATTGCCGTCTGCATCATCACGCAGCACTTCATGCCCAGCGGGGCGTTGATTGTTCTCAGCCAGTTCCTGCATCCGCTCCGCAAAGCCCCCCCACGAGGTGGACTTGGAAATCATATTCCACATATCCCCTTCACTCAGTGTGATGTCAGCCCGGGCATCCCGAAACGGTTTGATCCAGATCTTCAATGTCAAGTCGAGCGGTTGACCAACAAAGACTTTGTCCTGGCGACCTTCAATTTCAACAAACAGCAAATCTCCAGTTTCGCTTTTGGTAGCCACAAACGAAATCGGATCGGTCGTTTTATTAGTACCATCGACTTTTAAAGACAATGCTGGAATGGTGAAACTTCCCTCCCGACGGGGCGTGATCAAATACTGCATGGTCACACTCCGTTTTTCGCTGCGCCGACCATTCACGATCGTGATTTGAGAGCTTTGTGAAGGTGTTCCAGCCGATCGAATATCACATCCGTCAATGCTCGGCAAAGTTGGCTGTTCATAATCTTTCGAGTTCATTATGGCCAGTTGCAGAACAATCGGCTGACCGACATAAGCTTCACGCGTGGAAAGCCGGACATCGACCTCGCCAGCGGTGACAACTGTCGACATAGCTGCCGTAATTGCGATTGCGCACAGAAGAGTTTTCATAGTATGAACCTATTTGGTATCTAAACTCTGTTACATATGGGGACCGGAGAAATTCATTTAACTGTAAACATACCAGTACACACGAAATTAATTACGATAAAAAATGAAACCGGGTGGCGGGGGCGCTCTCGAAGAGAAGCCCCCGAATCGTTGGGCTATCGGGGGCTTCCGCAAACGCGGAGCGCCCCCGCCACCCCGAATTGATTTTACCAGTCCCGATCCGTTGGGATATGTCGCCTGCGTTCTTTTTGTTCCTGGCGTAGTCTTCGAAGAAAATCCCGATCGCGAACAGCCTGCAACATTTTGAGAGCTTCCTCTTTCGACATCGGAGTCTCCTTGGCATTCGGATCGTTGACGCCCACCTGGCCACTCGGCTGTTGACTTTGATCCTCTTCGTTGGCCGCTTTCAACTCGCCAGAAGGAACAGGCTGATCCTCTTTAGAAGAAGGCTCTTCTTCAGATTTTTCACCCGGAGATTGTTCCTCAGGTTTGGCTTGATCTTTGGGAGATTTCGATTGCGGATTCATGGACTGTGAAGGATCCTGCTCAGGCTGGGGTTGTTCATTCTGTTCGCCCGGGTTTTTCTGAGACTCTTCAAACGGCTTCTCTTCTTTCTGTTCAGATCCCTCTTGGGACTGAGGATCGGACTTCGACTCATTCGGCTTCTCTTTGGATTCTTGATCCTGCTGAGAATCATTTTTCATCGATTCCGAATCTTGAGACTCAGAGTCCTGTTTCTGTTGATCCTTATTTTCCTGATTTTGTTCCTGATTCTCTTTCTGCTGCTGCTCCTGCTCTTGCTTCTGTTCTTGTTTCAATTTCTTCAGGAATTCCATCGCCAGTTCGATATTGGCACGCGCATCGACCTGGTTCGCATCCACAGCCAGTGAGCCACGATAATGTTGAATCGCCTGTTGCAATGCCTCGATCGCTGCTGGCCGATCTTGCTCAGCCTGTGCTACGGCGTCGGCATAAAAACAATTTCCCAGGTTATATCGAGCAGCGGCTGCCAAGGCTGATTGAGGAGAAGCGGAGACCTCCGTAAACAAGGTCTTTGCCGCTTCGGTTTCTCCCTTCCGGTATTCAGCGACCGCAATGTTGTAGTTCAATTCCTCTTTGGTTTTGGAAGTGGGTTGAATTTGACGATAACTTTCCAGAGCCTCGTCAAATTTTCCTTCCTCGACCAACTCGTTGGCGACATTAATCTCTGAAGCACTGGCTGCCTCCAATGGCGTGCTCGCCATCACTGGTGAGGCGATCGCACACAGGAGCAGAGTCAGCGGCAATTGTCTGATCGAAATAATTTTCATGGAATGACTTTCAAAACACATACGCTTTAACAGTGGACTTATAAGCGTGGACTTCAAGCGGCCTGCTTTTTCTCAACAACAGCCGCTTCCCGACTGGACTGCTTTTCGATATTCACTTTTGCCTTACGGGTAGACAACAGAACTTCCAGTAATAACAGAACCAATGCAGGCACTGCGAACCATTGGAATCTGGCAATGTAGGAATTGATTTTAGCCGTCTCAAATTCAACCTGTTCCACATTCGCCACATAGCTGTGATAAACATCGGCCATGTTGACCCGGCGGGTTCCGGCTGGGATATAGGCTCCGTCCGTCTTCTCAGCGATTTCCTGTAAGATCTGGCCGTTCATTTTCGACCAGACCTGCTGTCCCTTGTATTGAACATAGCCGCTTCGACCCTGATCCGTTTCCGGGACACGTGCTCCCTGAACCATGTCGCCCAGTCCGACTGTGAAAATGCGAATGCCTTTCTCGGCATACAGTTTTTCAGCGACTTGAACAGGATTGCTCTCCTGATCTTCTCCATCCGTGAAAATGACGATCGCTTTATGATCATTCGTCTTATTCATAAATCCATTCGCGGCAGCCGTGATGGCATCGCCCAGTCGCGAGCCTCCGCTTAAAACCGTATGAGGTCCGACAGAATCGAGCGTCTGCTTGAAGTCTTCGTAGTGACTTGTGAGCGGCACCGACTGGCGAGTATCTCCGGCAAAGGTAATGAGCCCGATGCGATCGCCAGCCATTTCGTCGACCATATCCTTAATTTGTTGCTTGGCACGTTCGAGTCGATTCGGTGAAGCATCTTCAGCGAGCATACTTCTGGAGACATCGAGGACGAACATCACTTCGATCCCTTTTTGAGGAACTTCGTGCCAGGCTTTGCCCCAACGAATATCGGTCAATGCAACGGCCATGAGTGCCAGGCTGGCAGAGACCAGCAGAGCAGACAGCCATTGCTGAGTGGAATTCCCCGGTGGCAGAATCCGCCTCCGCTGGGAAGGTGTCGCGAACTTCGTTGCGGCCCGCATCCGGGCAATCCCCGCCCAGGCCGTCAAGCCGAGTCCGAGAACCACAATCACCAGCAAATAAAGATTGCCAGGGTTTCCAAATTGAATGTCCATTTGATTGATCCTCTGAAAATAACAGACAAAACCTGTTATATCGATTTATAAATTCAGCTTTAGGATGTCAGCTCTCTGAGCCAGGTTTGCTGAAGCACGAGTCGTGCTGCCAGTAACACGAAAGCGATCAATAACAAAGGCGGAACAGAGATCGGCCCGGCATACGATTGCACCGCCAATTCGCGGTAATCGACAAAATGTTTCGCCTCCACTTTTGTCTTTTCTAGTTGGTCGATCTCTGTATAAATATTGGCCAGAGAATCCGTATCTGTCGCTCGAAAGTATTTGCCGCCAGTCACTTCGGCTACTTTGGTCAAGGTCTCCTCATCGATGTTGACCGGCATCCACTGAATCCGCTGACGACCGAAGGCATCGGTCACAGGCACGGGGGCCTGTCCTTTGGTTCCGACGCCGATGGTGTAAACTTTGATGCCCATCGTCGCAGCCAGTTCTGCGGCCTGCACCGGTTCCAGTTGACCTGCGTTATTCTCGCCGTCCGTCAGCAGGATGATGACTTTGCTTTGCACCTTTTGTTTTTGTCGTGCATCGAGTGCGTTCAGTTTTTCCACGGCTAGCGAAATCGCATCTCCAATTGCAGTGCCGTCTTCATTTCGAGTGGTCACGATACTGGCATTGTTGAGCTGAGAGACGAGAAACGAATGATCGAGTGTCGGAGGCGTTTCGCCATCGGCATAGCCTGCGAATGTGATCAGTCCGACCAGATCGCTGAAGCGCCCTTCGAGTTCATGACCGTCTGATCCCATGACAAATTCACCAGCCACTTTCTTGATCGCAGTCAGACGATCCACATGTTCGCCATCAATCTGAAAGTCCATCGCCTGCATACTGCCACTGCGATCCACAACCATCTCGATGGCAATCCCTTCGCTCTCGGCAACCGTTTGTTCGCGTCCTTCACGAGGTCGAGCGATTCCCACAATGAGGAAAATGATCGCTGCCATCGTTAAGGCATTCGGTAGCCAGATCAAGCGCTGACGCAAAGTCGGCGTCATTTGTTGAGCGATTTTCAGACTGCTGAACCGAACCGCTCGCCGACGACGCGGAGCAAACAATCGCCACGCCATCCACGGGACAATCAATAACAGCAGGAAGTACCAGGGTGAGTAAAACATCTGCTTCTCCAGTGATTTATGCTAATGACCGCTATCAAAACCTGATTTCATCAAACTGATCTGGGGTGGTGGGGGCGCTCCGCGTTAGCGAAAGCCCCCCGACGTTTTATGATTCGGGGGCTTCTCTTCGAGAGCGCCCCCGCCACCCTTGTTTTCATAACGTTCGGAAAGAGTTCAATTATTAAGTATTGTTAGTGTTTATCTTCATCAGTCTACACCTGTTGAGACTGCGATTAATTCTTTAGTGACTCTTTGAACCAGCAACCGGGTTTCCTGCAATGTTGACAGAAGCGTCTCTGAATCCATCTTCAGACCCGCGTATTTCGATTGATCCAATGAACTGAACAGCTTCGTCAGTTGTTCTGTGGAATCCGAACTGAACTGTTCGTCCTTGTGAACCTGACGTAACAATTCATCGGAGGTGCATCCAGACTCCGAGATTCCCAACTGCAGTTGCAGGAAGTCGTGAACAATTTCTGAGATTTTATCTGTTACCTTTTCACTGTCTGTAGACCCAGCCTCAATTTCTAATTCCAGGTTATCCAGTTGCAGCAGTGCCCATTTCTCGGGACTGAGCTTTGATTTTCTGCGCGTCACAAACAGAACTGTCATCGACAACAACACCAAGCCTGAGAAACCTCCGGCAGTCCACCAGACCCATTCATAAGTCGGCAGCACGGGAACTTCGACATTGACCACGGATTGAATATCCCGAAACTGAGTCGGATCGGAACGATCTTCGAGCACGCTGGCGACATGAATCGTCACCGGATCGGATCGCACCCTCTGAGAACCGCTTGCGTCACTCACCTGAATTTCCAGAGAGGGAATCGTCAACTCGCCCGTCTGAATACTTTCCAGTGTCATTCGTCGAGTCCAGGTTCTGGCTGCCGAATTTTCGACAGGAATATCGAACAGGTCGTTCGTATCCATAATGTCAAAATCGCCCAGTTGCTTGCCGCTTTCCGGAAAAGTGACTTTCGCATTCGCCGAAGCCGTGACCGTCCATGCGACGGTGAAAGGCTCTGCCACCTGCACCGATTTTTTTGACACTTCCTCTTGAACCGCTGGAGTTGCGGCTGAAGACGAATTGAGGCCAATCAAAACCAGTGCGCCAACCAATGCCAGCAACTTGAATTCAGAGATGATATGTTGCCGATTCATGATCGGTTCTCCCGTTGATGAAAGTATTTGTGGAGCGGTTCCACAATGTCGGAACCGGTTTCCAGATGAATCGGCAGCAGACGAAGTTTGCGAAACAGATTGTCCCGTGTCTCAGTTTGAAGTCGATACAACTCTGCAAAGCGGTCGCGATTTCTGCGACTCGATGTATCCAGCGTAATGATCTCGCCTGTCTCTTCATCCTGCAGTCGAACCAACCCAACATTGGGCATTTCATGTTCTCGCGGATCGGCAATCACGACCGGAATGATGTCGTGTTTACGTCCAGCCACTTTCAACGCTCGTTCGTACTGGCTGTCCTGAAAATCGCTGATCAGGAACACAACCGTACGCCGTTTCGATACGCGACTGAGATGTTCCAAAGCCTGCTTGATATTCGTTCCTGTTCCGATCGGCTCACAATACAGCAGTTCCCGAATCAATCGCAGAACATGCCGGGAACCCTTGCGGGCAGGAATGCTTTTTTCGATGCCATCGGTAAACAGTGTCAGGCCAACCTTGTCGTTGTTTTTAATGGCTGACATCGCCAGCAACGCCCCGAGCTCAACAATGAGTTCCCGCTTCGTCTGCGTTGAAGTTCCCAGGTTTTGCGAACCACTCAAATCAACAAGCAGATGGACGGCCAGCTCTCGTTCTTCACGAAACAACTTAACGAACGGCTGATCGCTGCGAGCAGTCACGTTCCAGTCGATTGCGCGAACATCGTCGCCAATCTGATAAGGACGAACTTCCTCGAATTCAATCCCACGTCCCTTGAAGGCCGAATGCCAGTTACCTGCCAGCATCTCGTCGACTTTATGAGACGTCCGAATCTGAATATGCCGGATTTTTTTGAAAATCTCGCGTGGAATCATAATGAGGACTCAATCTAAATCCCGTCCCAAATGGAGAACGGATTTTCAAGAACATATTGAATAAGGAACTCCGGGGTGGCGGAGGCGCTCCGCTTCAGCGGAAGCCCCCGAAAGTCCAACGCTGCGGCTACAATTGTTTTTCGTTGTTACTCTGTTGCGTACCGGCCTATTGGTCGTTTGATGAAATTCACCGATTTTCAAATGAAACTTGGTTAAGTAGAAAGAGCAATCAGCAAGATGGCGACGTATAAGTCTGCAGGAAATCACCTTGCTGATTGCGGCAGGGAGATTCGTTATGGAGCGACCACATGATTGAGAATTTCAGTCACGATCGATTCACTGGTTCGTTCCTCCGCTTCAGCTTCGTAAGTCACCATGATACGGTGCCGGAGAACATCCAGAGCAATCTCTTTCACGTCGGCGGGAGTCACATAGCCCCGACCTGCAAGAAACGCATTCGCCTTGGCTGCCAGTGTGAGATTAATTGTTGCCCGGGGTGAGCCGCCGAACTGAATCAGTTCGCTCAACGGCAATCCATAAGCTTCCGGATTTCGCGTCGCCATCACTAAATCGACAACATAATTCTGAACTTTCGCATCAACATAAATCTCATCAATCAGCTCCCGAGCAGCCAGAATTTCTGCTGGAGTCGTCACGGGTTGAATATCAAACTTTGCAGACGTCCGACTCATCCTCTGCAAAATTCGTATTTCTTCGTCACGGTTGGGGTAATCGACGATCACCTTCAACATGAAACGATCAGTCTGAGCTTCCGGTAACTGATAAGTCCCCTCCTGCTCGACTGGGTTTTGAGTCGCCATCACCAGGAACGGATTATCCAACGGGAAGGTCTCGCCCCCAATGGTCACCTGTCGCTCCTGCATCGCTTCGAGCAATGCGCTTTGCACTTTGGCAGGAGCACGGTTGATTTCATCGGCCAGAATCAGATTCGAAAAAATCGGCCCCTTTTGCACGACAAAGGTTTGATCCTGAGGACGATAGACCTGCGTCCCAATCAAATCGGCAGGCAGCAAGTCGGGCGTGAATTGCAATCGCTGAAAACCAGTATTGATCGCTTTGGCAAGACTGGCCACTGCGGTCGTCTTCGCCAAACCCGGCACCCCCTCAATTAAAAGGTGTCCGTTGGCGAGGAGTCCAATCAGCATCCGATGGACAAGCTTTTCCTGCCCGACAAGCACATGATTGACCTGCTCGACAATCGCCTGAAAAGGAGCGTTCTGTTTCTGAATCTCGTGAGTCAATTCATTAATCCGCTCACGAGTATTATTTTCTTGAAGCATGGGATCGCCTTTGTAAGATTGATTCGATTCTTTAAAACTTCAGCCAGGACGAGTGATTGAATTAGAACTAAGGCAAGTCCTGTGCCAAATCGATAATAACGCGAACTAAGCGATATTTCAGGCTAAAAGCAGCCTATTCCCACTCGGAGCCTTGGGGCAATCTGCCGTGGTGGGGAAAAATGCCCCGGTCATCACTGCTGTCAATTCACAACCAGGCAGGCTCCACCTTTGACGGGAAGCCTCTTATGGACTTCATCCACCCAGATAGCTGAGCTAGCTGGTCCTCTGCCTTTGGCTATTGAGATTGAGGGATGCCTAACTAAATCAGAACCCACATGATCGTTTCATTTTGTCGCTCCGCGAGCCTACTGACAAAGTCGGTCGGGTTACCCTGCGGAGTTCTGCACGATGGTATGTTCAGCAGAAGACGGTCGGAGTTCCCATTCGCTGGCCGTCTGGCTTGGAAGCTGAGGATGAACTTGCTGTCCAATAGAGAAGGGCGCGAATGGTGAGGCATCTTGTGCATTCAGCACCCAACCGACAAAGTCGGCCGGGCCACCCTGCGTTATGTGCCACCTGCGGAGATCGTCTTCTTGGAAAGCCAACCTGGACTAGTGTGAGTTCGGTATGGACTACCCTTCCAGAAGACCTTAACGGACCACCAACAAATTACATAAAGTACATATATAAAACCAATAATGTTTATCCATGTTTGTACGGGTGCATTAAGGAAGAATATATGCTTTTCTCCATCTACTATATCTAAATAGGCATTAAACCCTCTTAAATTATCATGACCCCACATCAGGTACCCGATATTGATTTCTTCGGAATTTTCGTGACGAAGACCAAAATAATAGCAAAACGAGATCACGTAAGCTGCTGAAATAAGCAGTAGCGGGAAATACGCCATCAGATCGCTTAACCAGCAGTAGCTTTTTGTTACTGAAGAATACTTATAATTAGTATCAGGTAGACGAAACGGCAGTCTTAACATATATTCTACCGACGCCACAGCATTACTCAAATGTACAGAATTGTCACTGCATCCCAAGTCTTCGAGAATACTTTCGCGAAAATCGAGAAGTTCACGTAAACGCATGTGTACTCCAAATATAATCATTCCGATTGCAATACAACCATATGCAACTACATAACCGCGATGTATATCTCCATCGATTAATCCAAATAATTCTTTCAATTTAAATTGTTTGCTTCTAGATATTCCTAAAAGTATTACAGCAGTGAATAACCAGAACGATGTAAAGCGTTCAACGCCTTTTCTCATCTCAACATAGCTTCTAATTGAATCTGATAGATACCCGCTCATGTTTTCTTTATTTCTTATTCTGAAAAGAGATGGTTCGAAATCAGTATCAGCGCGGCTTAGAAGCATACTGTACTTTAGAAAAACCGCTGAATGCAATCGCAATTGTAGTCAGTAAAATAGAAATAATCATCAAGTCGAGTAGTTGCGAAACGCTCGAGAATACGCCGATTGTTCTCCTTAATCCAGCTTGCTGCTGCTTAATGTCATTCTTTACAGCAGGTATACTATTGTTCTGTAAGGCACTTAGCGAGTTACCAGCCATGTCGAGATGTTGATCCGTTAACTTAAGCGATGAAATGGCGTCAACAGAAATTGAATTATGTATTTCAGACAGAGATTCACCTGTTGCATCGATAGCTGAGCCAATTGACCGTATTTCTATAGAAAATTTTTCGAATCGTTTCTTTTCTTGAGCCATTAGTTCTTGGTGGATTCAATTTTGAAATGCACGGGTTGATGGAAAAAGAGTGACATTCGTGAGATGGTTTGTTTTGACCAAACGACCATCAATCCTACTAAGAAGAAATCACGAATGTCACACACGCATCTTACTGCTGAGGAACGTGATTCCATAGCGCACATGCACGCCCTGGGACACTCTCGAATAGAAATTGCGCGCGAGTTATCCCGAGACCCCAGCACGATCTCCCGAGAACTGCGGCGGAATTCGGATGCGACCGGGAAGTATTTCGCCGGGAAAGCCGACCGCAAAGCGCGACGGCGTCGACAACTCTGCAAACTCCCCTGGAAACTCAACCACGCTCCGCTCAAAGAATTCCTGCTCGATAAGTTGTCTCTCAAGTGGTCGCCGGAACAGATTGCAGGTCAACTCTTGCGACTGCATCCTCGGGAGGCCAGAATGCGAATATCCATTGAGACGATTTACGCCTGGATCAAAGCAAACAAAAAGCAGGGCGGCAACATCTACAGGCAGCTGCGTCAATCGAGAAAGAAACGCCGCAAACGCTACGGCACAGGGATCTCCAGACGATGCGACCCGACCAAAAAGCCAATGGATCAGCGACCGGTTTCTGCACGCAATCGTTCGCGGATCGGGCACTGGGAATCGGATACCATCGAGGGTCAAAAGGGGACCGGCTACATTGTCACGCATGTCGAACGCAAGACCGGCTATCTTGTGGCGAGCTATCTGCCGGACAAGAAAGCATCGACGTTGAACGCGGCTTCGGTGTTTGCGTTTGAGGGGTTGCCATCGTCATTGATTCGAACTTTGACGACGGACAACGGGAGTGAGTTTTCGGGTCATCGAGAGTTGGAGCAAGCCCTGCATTGTGCGATCTATTTTGCTCCGGCTCGCCAGCCGTGGCAACGCGGCCAGAATGAGAACACCAACGGGCTTCTGCGGCAATACTTCCTGAAGGGGAGCGATTTCCGTAAACTGAAAGCCGAGGATATTCAAGCGGCTGTGATGGAGTTGAACAACCGGCCTCGCAAAAAGTACCAATTCAAATCACCACACGAACTGTTCGAACCCAAAACCCGTGCATTTCAAAATTGAATCCACCTGTTACTTAAATCAAACTCAGGTAGTTTGTAATTTATTGTTTTGTTTTTAATTTCAAGAGTAGGGACAGGAATTGGAAACTGCTTAGCAATATCATCAAAAACATCAGCAGTATCTATGCTGATCTGCTTGAATTTTGGAATCTCTTTTTTCCACTTGTCGACTGTTGAGGCTATTAATTCTAGAGAATCAATAGCCGTTGAAATTGACTTCCGATGTTCTGGAATAGCATGCTTCAGCTTTGTAGTAAATTCATCAGTGTCATTCATTAATAAATTGACAGTATCTAACTCTGAAGCAATATTTTCAGTAATTTTGTCCAATTCCGAAAGCACCTGTATGAGACGACCACGCTGTGTGACATATCCGCAAGCAATAATTAAAGCGGCTAGTATTGAAAGAATAATTTGTGCGATTGCGAACGCTTTTGTTGGCATTAATAAAAAACTCCTGCTAATGAGATTAATAATACGACGCTACAAACAATTGTTTCGTTTACATCCAAGGAGGGCACACCAAGACGCACTTGCTCAAAATTAGTATACACATTTCAATATTATTTCGCATGCCTATCAATCTTCTCAACACTCCCCCTCAAGCCTGCTTCCTCGAAACCGCGATTCGTTTTCTCTGCACATCCACCTCCAGCACCTTCACCCGGACAATATCTCCCAGCGAAACCACCTCACTCGGTGAACTCACATACCTATCCGCCAGTTCAGAAATGTGAATCAAAGCGGGTAGCACCGGTTGATGCGCAGCAGCTACCGGTGTGGCATCGCCACAAGAGGTTAATCACATTCGACCCACTCAATGGGAATACCAACTGTTCGCCGTTGTTCATACCAGCGTGCAGAACTCCATTTCCAATCGACGGCTTTCTTAACAAACTCATTCCTGACTGGGTTAAGATGCATGTAAGTTAATTTCTCTTCCAGTTTTTTTCGGCTATAAATCTCAAATGAGTAATACTTCGGCTGCCAAAACCGACCCGGATCTTGATATAGGGACTGATATTCCGACGCGTTTTCACGATACCACTTGCGGATTCTCAGACTGGTTTGCCGCTTCCATTCGTGCATAAAAGAACTCAGTTGTCCCGCAGCAGGAAACCAGAGTCAGGCATGCACATGATCTGGCATGCTGACAAAACCAGGACATTTTGCAGACTTCTTTTCCATCTGGTCATTCAAAACGCCGAGCAGAATTCGTTTGGGATGATCATGATCCAATCGTTTTTGCCGTTTATCAACTGAGAATGTCACAAAATGAACATATAGTTGATCATCCACAATCCGGCGAATTGTGACCATTGGATTTGTTCTCGACCTTATTAACGAAGATGCCTCTTGTGACTTCGTCACACCGGTAGCTGCTTCGCATCAATCGTTGCTACCCTTTGACCTGGAACATGTAGTCCCGGTTGGGCGAACCTACTCATCCCCTAAAATAAAATATTCTTAAAATTAATGCTTAATTAGATATTGACAAAACCACGATTCGGACATAACGTGGCGTTATGTCCGAATTTCAGAAAGGAAAGGTAAACACAATGTCACTTCCCGACGTGACGCATTTGCAGTTTTTTATACTATACCTAATTCGTAATGATGCGCATTCCGGTAGATATTTGCGTGAACGCTTAGCCGAAGAAGGAGCAAGAAAGAGTGCTCCTGCTTTTTATCAATTGATGTCGCGTATGGAAGATGCAATGCTAATTTCAGGTTGGTATGAATCGTTTGTAGTTAGTGGCCAAACCATAAAGGAGCGTAAGTACAAAATCACTCCTGAAGGTCAGCGTACAATTAAGTTCGTTCAGCAATTCTATTGTGACAAAACACAATTTTCGAATGAACAGGATTTCAGGCAAATAGATAAAGGAGTATGAGGTTAGAAATGCACGAATTTGATTGCTTAGAAGGGGACAGCATCGTCTGCGATACTGAAAATGGTTCCGTTTCAATAACAATATTAGAAACGGATGCTTCGAAAGAAGAAATTTGGTTGGCGATCGATGTACCACCTGGTTTTACTATCAGCATAGATGGTGAAGAGATAGAAACGTGGGGTAATCCTACTTGTTCAGGACTTCCCAAGTTGTGGCTAATGTTTTCACTTATCTTGTCTGGGCGAACTAAACGCGAGATTTTCATGCCCTCGTTTAACGAGTTTGTCGAAGACTATTTGTATGCTCAGAATAAATTTCGCGGTAAATGGGAGCAACGTTGGACACGTGTTGCATTCACTTGCCGGTCACTTTCAATAGTATTTGTATGCCTTCGAATTCAACTATGGGGATCAGTCTTGTTAGTAAGTCGTATTCTATGGAGAAAGCTATTTGGTGAATGAATTAATGTAGCGGGTAGCACCAATTGTTGCGAAGCAGCGATCGAAGTGACGAAGTCACAAGAGGTTTTATAATTCGATCGACGAAATAACGAACAGAGTCAACTCCAAATTCTGGATAGTCACCTTCCCTCAAGCCTGCTTCCTCGAAACCGCGATTCGTTTTCTCTGCACATCCACCTCCAACACCTTCACTCGCACAATATCCCCCAGCGAAACCACCTCGCTCGGGGAACTCACATAGCGGTCTGCCAGTTCGGAAATGTGAATGAGGCCGTCCTGGTGGACGCCGAGGTCGATGAAGGCTCCGAATTTGGTGACGTTGGTGATGACTCCTTCGAGGATCATGCCTGGTTTGAGGTCTGTGATTTCGTTGACGT
Source organism: Rubinisphaera italica (assembly GCF_007859715.1). Classification (NCBI taxonomy): domain Bacteria; kingdom Pseudomonadati; phylum Planctomycetota; class Planctomycetia; order Planctomycetales; family Planctomycetaceae; genus Rubinisphaera; species Rubinisphaera italica. The sequence goes on along the minus strand of NZ_SJPG01000001.1, from coordinate 5,215,098 downwards.
TTTCGGAGAACTGGGCGACTTTGAATTCGCTGCGGGGATCGCGACCCGGTTTGGCGAGTTCGGCCAGAATGTCCACTACGGTGGGCAAGCCGCACTCGGGGGTCACAAACTCCTCGGCTTTCAATTTGGAAACCAGACTTTCATTGCCGACCAGCTGACGGGTTTCCACGCCGAGTTGAGCCGCCATCGTTTCAACGATGTGATAACTTTCCGGATGGACGGCTGAGTTATCGAGCGGATGTTTTCCGTCGCGAATTCGCAGGAAGCCAGCCGCCTGCTCGAAGACTTTCTTCCCCAGTTTAGGCACCTTCATCAAAGCCGCCCGGCTTGCGTATCGGCCCTGGTCATCCCGATGTTCGACAATCTTTTCGGCCAGCTTCGGCCCGATGCCCGCCACATGAGCCAGCAACGAACTGCTCGCCATGTTCACATCGACGCCGACCATGTTCACACACGACTGCACTTCCCGATCCAGCCCGTGCCGGAGTTGGGACTGATTCACATCATGCTGATACTGCCCCACACCAATCGATTTCGGATCGATCTTCACCAACTCCGCCAGCGGATCCTGCAATCGATGAGCAATACAAATCGCCCCCCGCACCGTCACATCCAGATCAGGATATTCCCGAGCCGCCAGTTCACTGGCCGAGTAAATCGAAGCTCCCGATTCACTGACGACGACTTTGAGAACGGGAGGCTGATCCTGATGCTGCGAATTCCAGTCATTGAGTAGAGCAGTCACAAACGCATCCGTTTCGCGAGACGCAGTCCCGTTGCCGATGGCGATTAACTCGACCTGATGCCGTTCCATCAACTGTTTCAGTGTCTTGGTGGCTCCGTCGATGTCGTTGCGAGGAGGCGTCGGATAAATAGCCGTGCTTTCCAGATACTTCCCCGTTCCATCGACAATGGCGACTTTGCAACCTGTACGAAATCCGGGATCGATGCCCATCGTCACTTTCGGACCAGCTGGAGCAGCCAGCAACAGTTCCCGCAGGTTTTGAGAGAAGACTTGAATCGCCTCTTCGTCCGCTTTCTCTTTGCGTTCCTGAAGGAGTGTCGACTCAGCCGCGGGCAGTAATAATCGCTGATAACAATCCTCAGCGGTCTGCTCCATCAAGGAATGCAACTCGAATTGATGATTCAGCGAGAGTCGCGATTTGAGTTTACGCAGCACAATTTCCTCATCCAGCTTCAGGCTGACCTTCAGCAAACCTTCCGCCTCTCCCCGTTTCATCGCCAGCAAACGATGCGAAGGAATGCGGCTGGCCGCCTCTTCATGATCGAAGTACATCTCATACTTCTCGCCCTCATCCTGCTTGCCCCGCTTCACCTGCGAATGAATCCGCCCGAATCGCTGCGACTGCTCGTTGAGCCAGCTGCGAGTCTGAACATTTTCGGCCCATTGCTCAGCCAAAATATCACACGCCCCCGCCAGCGCAGCCTCTTCATCGGGAACCTCATTCTCGGGATTGATAAAAGGACGAATCACCTCTGTTCGAGAGGGCCGCAACGGCTGTTGTTTTTGCAGCAGATCGGCCAACGGTTGCAGCCCCCGCTCCCGCGCCATCGCCGCTCGTGTTCGACGCTTCGGCTTATAAGGCAGATAAAGATCTTCCAGCACAATCTTGTCATCACACTGTTCAATCTGCTGACGCAGTGCGGGCGTCAACAGCCCGAGCTGATCAATCGTTTTGAGAATCGTCGTTTTGCGTTTCGCCAACTCGTGAGCTTTCGCCAGAGCATCTTCAATCAAACGCAACTGCGTCTCATCAAGCCCTTTCGTCGCCTCTTTCCGATACCGGGCAATGAACGGCAGCGTATTCCCATCCTCAAGCAATTCAATCGCCGCCCGCGCCTGCTGCTCACCCACTCCCACTGCAGTGGCAATCGAACGAACCGTCTGAGCAAGATCAAAGCATTCAAAGGACGGACTGTTCATTGGGGAATCCTGCAGGGATTTTTTAAGAGCAGAGGGAAGAGATTGGCCAACTCGAACGGGGAATAATAACCAATACAAGCACGAAGCGCAAGCGAGTGTGTCCCTCATCAAAAACCCAATGTCGAGTGTTTTCCTTCTCTCGATGACGTGGGTGGCTGGGGTCGTAGCGCAGCGAAGACTCCAGATCTCAGCCTCGGGTGGCCCCGAAAGATTCTTTCGGGGCGGCGCAGCCGTAAGATCCTTCTTGGAAAACTCAAGATCAATCTAAAAGTCTCAAATGGACTTACGATGTTTATCGAACTACTAATAGGTATAACACAACAATTCTAATTGCATCATTCCTTTTAAATAATTTTATTAGCAGGAAATCCAAACGGCAACGCAAATTGTGCCGACTGAGCCGTAAAGGTTAAGGTGGTAAGGCATGTTATGATAACGAAATAGACCGTACAAAGGCAGCATCGTGTCGATTTCATCGACCCAGCCGAAATGAATCGGCTGGGCCACCCGTGGCTTTTTGTGGGTTTGAAGCCTATTTTTCAGGCGATTACACGCCGCTTGGAGGTCTAGCTGCGAATGCAGCTGTAACCAGGTCCATCCGCTGGTGCTCCTGACCCTGCCGCTAGAGCTTGGAGAGACAAGTTAAGATGTGGGTGTGTTTGAAAGCAGCTTTCCATAGCTGATATAATTGTCGGATGGGCTATGACCTTGAATTTTGCGGGGGACCCCGATGGTATCTTTCGTGGTGGAGAAGCTGTCATTCGTTGCATGCAGAATCGACATTAAACGGAAAGCCTTTTGTGGACTTGACCCACCCAGTTAGTGAAACTGTCTGGGGCACACGCGTTATTAGTTTAAAACTTATTTTATAGTATAGAGAGCACTATTATGAGATCTCTACCTTACTCAATAGAGTTAAGAGAAATGGCCGGAGATGATCTTCACACAAGTCTGGGAGTAAAAAATAGCATTAATGATAAGGTGCTAAGAATGTTAAAAAGCCGAGCCAATTTTCGCAGCAAGACAGGTGAGGATCATGAGTACGATTTAGTCGCTTGGTATAAGTGCATTCTTACTTGCCAGAAATTAGCATTTGATGGAAGAATTAGGCAAGACAGTGAGAACATCACTGTGAGTGAGTTGTACAAAAAAGACCGAACACCTGAAGCTTTGGAAGTGGAGTTACATGAAATTGAAGCAAAAGCCATTTTGCCTGAACGTATATCTTTAGTCGAACTTGCTCGGATTCATGAGAAAAATTTATGAACAAAGAGGCGGGTGGCACATCCGATTTTGTCGAATGGGTGCTGAAAGCACAAGATGCTCCACCATTCGCGAGACATGTCAATGGAACTGCGATGAATGTCAAGAATCGTAACCCGGTGCCATGCTTCCATCGCCCAACAGGGCAAGCATGATTCGAGGATACTATTCATTTCACCAAATCCGATCCCAGCCAACTCTGCATCACATCAATCCCACCTGATGATTGAATCTTTGAGCCAGGTCTGCGAAAGTATCACAGTAATACTTCCCGAAATAAAAATCTCAATCGCACAACAACTGCAGGCTCGCAAATGATGACCACTCGAATAACAGTTTTCGCTACACTTTTGATTGTTCTCTTCATCAACTCCCTGGCAGAAGCCCAACGTCTCGAAATTCCCCGTCGACACGAAAAACCACCAGGACCTGCTCTCTCTGCCGAAGAAGCCATCAAAAAGATGGTCGTCCCGGAAGGCTTCTCCGTAGAAATCGTGGCGAAGGAGCCGGATGTTGTGAATCCCGTCGGCATGGCCATCGACGAAAAAGGCCGCTTCTGGATCACTGAAAGTTTCGAGTACCCCCGCAAATCCCCTGGCCCCGGCAAGGATCGCATCAAGGTTCTTGAAGATACCGATGGTGACGGCAAAGTCGACAAAACAACCATCTTCGCCGAAGGTCTGAATATCCCCTCCGGCATCGCAGTCGGGCACGGCGGCGTGTGGGTGGCCAATGCTCCCGATCTGCTCTTCATGCAGGATACCGACGGCGATTTGAAAGCCGATAAGATTGAAAAAGTCGTCACCGGTTTCGGTCGGACCGATACTCACGAACTTCCGAACTCACTCACATGGGGAACCGACGGCTGGCTGTACGGCCTCAATGGCGTGTTCAATTATTGTAATGTCAATTATGCACCGGAGAATCCAAACTATAAAGAGGGTCAACCCGGGTGGAAGTTCACCTGCGCCTTATTTCGGGTGCACCCCCGCACCCGCGAGTTTCAGATTTTCGCAGAAGGGACAAGTAACCCCTGGGGCATCGCCATTAATGAAGATGGCGAATTCTTCCTCTCAGCCTGCGTCATCGATCACCTCTGGCACATCGCCGAAACCGCTTACTACATTCGTCAGGGTGGCCCATACCCACCACACACTTGGCCGATGCGATCCATTGTCAATCACAAGCATCAGAAAGCCGCCTTCTGCGGCATCACCTGGTTCGATTCCGAAGCCTATCCCGAGATGTATCGGAAAGTCCTCTACATGGGCAATATCCACGGCGGCTGCATCAATAACGATATTGTCGAGCAGGACGGAGCCACTTACAAAGGCCGTCCCCATCCCGGCTTCCCCGCTCCTGCAGGGGCCTTCGAACATGAAACTGTCCGCAAAATTGGCGAAGGGAAAGACGCCAAACTAGCCGACTTCCTCACCGCCAACGATGCCTGGTTCATGCCCGTGGTTCAGAAAACCGGTCCCGATGGCTGCCTCTATATTCTCGACTGGTACGACCGCTATCACTGTTATCAGGATGCCAACGCCGACCCCGCTGGCATCGAACGCTCCAAAGGACGCCTCTACCGCGTCGTCTACAAAGACCACGAACATAAAAAGTTTCCCGACCTCGGAGCAAAGTCCGATCAGGATCTGATCAACTTGCTCGATGACCCCAATATCTTCATCCGCGAAACCACTCAGCGACTCCTTCAGGAACGCAATAATGTCGAAACATCAAAACAATTAATAGAGATCGTCCTCAATTCTGCAGGCACATTAAACCGCAAACAAAGAACAGCTCTCTTTGCCCTGTCAGGATTTGATCTTCACAATAATCATGACGACAGCCGAGCAGAAACAGTCATTCGCAAACTCGGACAACATCAAGATCCTTTCGCACGCATGCAAGGCTTGCGGATCTGCCAGCAATTGATCGACCGAAGTAAAACCAGTCATCCCCACGACCTGCTCATCAATGAAGAAGCGCTGGCCGGCCTCGAAGATGAAAACGCTCAAGTCAGACGTCAGGCCATCATCCTCACAACTCGCATCCATGAACAGCACATGCCCTATGTCAATTTCGTGGAACCATATGTCAAAGCCATGACACTATCCGGCCACGACCAGATGGCCATGCACCTCCTCTGGAATGCCTGCCGCGCATTCGAAAACCGCATCCCCGCCCAACAGGGAGCCATCCTCACAGCCATCGCCAACTCCCCCGAGGCCCTCAAAACCCCCGGCATCATGCCGCTCGTCGATGGTCTGGCGAATTTGACGGTCGGAAACCACAACTACAAACAAATCGCTGCCACACTGCAGCAACTCGAGTTGACTCATTCCCCCAGTGCCGAACTGGCCCGCAAACTGATCAGCTCTCTCAGTGAAAAAGTTCAAACCGGAGAAATCTCAGGCGACCGATACAACCAACTCAAAACCGAACTCTCTCCAGTCCTCGCCCGGCTGAATAACGAAGCCTCTATAAAAAATGAGACAACCGTCCTGTCCGCATTACTCGGCAACGAACAGGCAATGCAGCAAGTCCAGAAAACCTACTCCGACTCCAATACTAATAAGAACGTCCGCTTGGCTGCCTTCAAAACCCTAATCGCCGCCAAAGCTCCGCATCTCATTTCTAGCTTGAGCGACACCATCTCAGGAACATCCGCCCCCAAAGATTTCCGCATCGCCATCATCGAAACCCTCGGCAGCATTTCCGATCCCGAACTGTCAGACTACCTCCTCGACAACTACCCCAACTGGGAACCCGACGTCAAACCACGCGTCATCGAAGTCCTGACCCAACGGGCGAATTGGAGCCTCGATTTACTCAAGCGAATCCAGGCAGAGAAAATCTCCAAGGGCGATGTCAACCTCAACCAACTCAAGCGAGTCGCCTCATTCAAGAACGAGGAACTGCAGACTCTCGTCACAAAAGTCTATGGACAGATTCGAGCCGAGCAGAGAACCGACCGCCAACAGGTCATCAACCAGCAACGCGACTTCCTCAACGGCACCCCCGGCGATCCGCACCAGGGAATCGCCGTCTTCAAGAAAGTCTGTGCCCAGTGTCACAAAATGTACGGCGAAGGAGCAGAGGTCGGTCCCGACATCACCCGCAACGGTCGCAACAACTGGGCACAATTATTGCAAAATGTGTTCGACCCCAGCGCCGTCATCGGACCCGCTTATCAAGCACGAACTCTCGTCACGATTGAAGGCCGTGTGCTGACCGGACTACCCATCGAAGAAAGTGAAGAACGCATCGTCCTGAAAATCCAGGGCGGAAAACAGGAAACCATTCCCCGCGACCAGATCGAATTTTATAAAGTCAGCAAAACATCCATGATGCCCGAAGATCTCGAAAAACAACTGACTCCACAGCAGTTGGCCGACCTGTTCGCCTACCTGGCTCTGGATCGTCCACCCACAGAAGCAGATGCCCAAGTGCTCTCAGGGGCGCCTAAGCAGAAAGTGAGAAAGTCGAACTAAGAACGCTGGCTTTTTTGATAATAACAAAATCAATTTTGTACGTTCTGCCCGAACAAATGCAACATTTCAAGGAAGTAATCGCACATCCGAAGGCATATTGCATTTAGAAATGCTCTATCCACCGATCGAATACATAGGCCGCTTCGGTTGCAGGAAGCGAGCAGTGTTGATTTCATGTCCTTCTTTCTTATCTGCGATGCTTCCGGAAACGGCTGCAATCACTTCCTCTTCAGAAACTCCTGATCGTAGCAATCCCCGGATATCTGTCTCTTCCAGGCTGAACAGGCAATTGCGAATCTTTCCGTCAGCTGTCAGCCGGAAACGATTGCAGCGGCTGCAGAAAGGATGCGTCACTGAGGAAATAAATCCAATCCTGCCCCGGCCATCAGCAAATTCGTAACTGACCGCTGGCTTCGAAGACTGATCGATATCGACCGGTAGCAAAGGAGCAATTTCGCGGGAAAGGATTTCAATCATCTTATCCATATACAGAACTTTTTCACGCTCCCACAAACGTTCCGCATCAAGTGGCATATACTCAATAAAGCGAACCTCGATCCCCGTTTCGCGGGAGAGTTCTGCCAGCGGAACTAGATCGGCTTCTGAAATTCCACGCATGGCAACCGCATTCAGTTTGAGCGGTCCAAACCCCATTTCCCGAGCCACCTGAATTCCAGCGAGTACCTTATCGAGAGAATCGCGGCGGGTCATCTCTTGGAACCGCTCACGATCGAGGGTATCGAGACTGATATTGAGTCGTCGCAGACCTGCATTGTAAAGATTGATGGCCTGATCCGGCAGCAGAATTCCATTCGTAGTCAGTGCCAGATCATTCAAGCCGGGAATGTTGACTAGCTGTTGAACCAGCTCGTGAATCGATTGTCGAACCAGGGGCTCACCGCCGGTCAGCCGAACTTTATTGATGCCACACCGTCGAACCATCAATTCGACAAAGCGACTGATTTCCTCGAATGTCAGTAATTCGGGTCGGGGGAGAAATTGAACATTCTCCGCAGGCATACAATAGAAACAACGCAAATTACAACGATCTGTCACGCTGACGCGCAGATTCGTGTGCGTTCGTCCGAAAGCATCCTGTAGTGTAGAAAGGTTCATACCGTATGCGTCATTCCTGCTTCATCGACTGTCGCGGCATACCCGCAGATCATTCCAACGAGAAAATATCACAATCATCACGCGCAGGGATCAGTTAATCAAGACACTGAAAAATGGAATCTCAAAGCAATTCCAACTATAAATGACCAATGGAGATGGCAGAAAAGATGACCTCCATTAAATTAGCGCATAGAAAAACCCTCGACGAGCAACTCCATTTTCGTGCTGTAACAGAATAAAACTGATTGCAGAGTGGGTCAGGCTGCGATTCAGGGGACCAATTGCTACAGAACACGGCTCGTTCAAGGGTTTTGGCTGGATTCTTAAGACCATTAGATTTGGTCATGCAAACAATGTATGCACTTCGTATGCCAACCGGCTAAGGAATGATTCGAAAACGAGCTTTTCTTGCAACTAATTATAGTATTGGGGGAAATTCAACTCGTATCTGCCGTAAACAGTGTAAACGCGTCTGAAATTTGCTGGATTATTCGGACCATAAAACAAACATCGCCTTGCTTTTCGGCGCCGAAACTCGGCAAGCGCCGATTTATTTGGGCAATGTCTTATCGGATTCTTGCTTCGGCGCCGAATTCTTGGCATGATGAATAAGAGCCCATTGCCTCTTTATCATTGTTTATGCTCATTCCCTTGATGTGAAATTGAGATGTCGAAACCTGAGCCCATTTACTATCGCTGGATTGCCGGAGTAGCGACACTGTTTCTGGCTTTATATTGTGCTGCTGTACTGTTTTTTGTTGCTACGAGTGGGGATTTGGGAATTCGTTGTCTGGTGAACAGTGAAACCGAATCAGGCAAGGGAATTGAAATTCGGCAGTTTCTGCCCGCTTCGGATGGTGTCCGAAATGGTCTCCCAGCCTATTTTGGCAATGCTCCTTCTGATGGTGATCGCATTCTTGAGATCAATGGGTTTCCAATACACTCCTTTGCGTCCTTCTCGCGAGCGACGGCCAGCTTAAGTCGTTCACTCAGCCAAGAGGGAGAGTACGGTAGTCGACTTGAAGATGTTAATCCGAAGGATATTCGCTATCGATTGTTGCCTCCTGTTATCGTTTATGCTTCAAGGCAAGCTTCTTCACTGTCTCCAGAAAATACGTCCGGTTCCTCGAATAGTTACGTCAGCCAAATTCAGGAAGCAAAGTATGTGCGAGTCCAGTTTCTGGACAGTAAGACACAACAGGTGTTCGAAAGCTATCTCATGCTGCGAGCCTTGCCGACACTCGAAGTCGTTCTTTCGATTATCTGGTGTCTGCTCGAGTTCAGCGTTTTCGCTTTAGCGGCTCTCTCCTTTTATACCCGCCCGAGCGATCATGCAGGCCGCATGTTTTTTCTGCTCTGCTTTTTGACACTGCCCGCTTTCGTCGGAGGATATCACTGGTGGCTCATTGCTTCGAGTCCGCTGCTGACATTCCCGTTTGTTGTCAGTGCCATTCTCATTCCCGTGGTCACCCTGCATTTCTTTCTGAATTATCCGTTCCGGAATCGATATCTCGAAAAATACACCATTTCTATACTCACTGCTCTTTATGCCGCTCCAGCACTTATGTTGATCACCACAGTTTCATTACTGGGAGTTGCTTACTTTGCCTTTGACCCGAGTTCAGCGACACCGGGCACTCAGACAATTATTACCTGGCTGCGGTTTGCGATCGATACCTACATTCCAATCGCTGCCGTCTATTATGGCTTAAGCATGTGCGTAATGTTCACAAATTATCGCGCCTGTCAGCAGCCAGCCGAGCAAAAACAGATGCAATGGATTCTTGGAGCTGCCTGCCTGGCTCTGCCTCTGGTCATTTATACGGTGTATCTGGCCTATGCCGACCGCGTCGGTATGTCACTCGGTCGCGGTCGAATTCCGATGGTCATCGTCAGCCTGCTGTTTCTGACCGCTTATGCGATTGGAATCTTGCGATATCGGCTGATGCTCATTGATCAAATTCTCAGTCGGCGTGTGCTTTATTTGATCCTGAGTCAACTGCTCACGGTCTGTTACAGCCTGTTGATCGCCATGGGAAGCGTATTGACCGTCTACCGGGGGATCTCCGTTCCCGAGCAGGTCTTTCCGTTGACCATCATTTTGACTCTGGGCATCCTCGCATTAGGCTGGTTGAGAGATCGTGTTCAGGAAGCTCTGGATCGTCGATTCTTCCGCGAAAAATATCGTCTCGACCGGGCAATGCAGCAGATGAATACCGTTGTCACCAAAGTTGCAGATGTACGATCACTAGCCGAGCACATGCTGCGATCGAGCCGGGAAGTGCTGCAGGTCCGCTTCAATGCGTTATATCTACGGGAAGGTAAGACGCACGAATTCAATTTGATCTCGGCGGTGAATGGGCCGCAGTTACCTTCACGCATTTCTCTCGACGAAGATGCCGATCTCATACTGGAAAAGGAAGGTTCTTGCCAGCGAGTTGGCGGTAGCTCCCGTTCGGAAATGCCAAAGCTTCAGCAACTCCATCGGGAATTGAATTCTCAACTGATTCATGGTTTCGAAGTCGATGGTCGTTTAACGGGTCTGGTTGTACTGGGCCCGAAAGCGTCCTCTTCACCCTATACGGCTGAAGATACAACATTCGTTTCCGCGATTGGTCAGATGACTGGCGTTGCCCTGCAATGTGTACGAGTTCAACAAAACGTCTCCCGGCTCGATAACATGCTGCAGGAGAAAGTTCGCAAGGTCGAATCTCAGGAACGTCAGATTGCGATCCTGAAGCAACAACTGGCCAGCAATGTTCAGGAAGAGCCTGTGGAATCGACACCGAAGCAGGAAGAGAAATCCTTCCAACGAGGGAAAATGCGCGGTTCTAGTCCCGAAATGATTCGCGTGCTCGACTCGGCTCGTAAGGTGGCCGAAAGTGATTCGTCCGTCATGATTCGCGGGGAAAGCGGAACCGGAAAAGAACTGCTCGCCCAGGCCATTCACGCCAACAGCAGCCGCAAGGCTCAGGAAATGGTCAGCGTCAACTGTGCCGCTCTCTCTCCTTCTCTGCTGGAAAGTGAATTGTTTGGTCATGTGAAGGGAGCCTTCACGGGTGCTTACAAAGATACCGTCGGCCGTTTCCAGCTGGCCGACAAGGGCACACTTTTTCTCGATGAAATCGGGGATCTTCCTGCTGATGTGCAGGTCAAACTGCTGCGAGTACTGCAGGAACGAAAATTCGAGCCGGTCGGAAGCCGGGAATCAATCTCCGTCGATGTCCGCCTGATCGCAGCCACCCATCAGAATCTCGAAGAACGAATCAAAAACGGATTGTTCCGACAGGACCTCTACTATCGATTGAACGTCATCACGCTCATCCTGCCCCCACTTCGGGAACGGAAAGAAGATCTGTTCGAACTGAGCCTGGAGTTCCTGAAGGAAGCGGCAGACAAAGCGAATAAAAAGATGCGGGATATCGATGATCTCGCATTCCGCGCCTTACTCAATTACGACTGGCCGGGCAACATCCGCGAACTGCACAATGCAATCCAACGCGCTGTCGTGCTGGCTGAAACCGATTGCCTGCTCCTGGAAAATTTGCCCCTGGAAGTACGTGAAGCCGTCTCCGACAAGCCGCTTTCCATTTACGAAGCCGCGAGTCGTTCGACACCAAAACTCATCACACCTACGACTACCAAGCCGGCAACCGTCAGCCCAACGTCGAAACGGAAACTCTCCCGTCAACAGGAATACGAACAACTGGCCAATGCCCTCAAAACCAGCGACGGCAACAAAGCCGAAGCCGCCCGGCTACTGGGCATGCCGCGAAGTACGTTTTACAGTAAGCTCAAGAAGCATAAGTTGAGTAATTGAGATGTCGGATGGGTCATTCCGTTGTGTTGAATTCATCCGCACATTCCATGCTCACCCAAGCTTGAGCATGGCACCCGGCCAAACTCCTCTTCGCTGATACCGGATTATTGATTCGGAAACCGGTTGTTCCAAGCCACCATTCTTTAAATATTGTTTGGTGAATTCTTTTTTCAACCAAGCCCAGCGAATTGAAAAGTCAGCGTCTTCGTCAGGCAAGGTCAAAAATTGTGTGGAGGTGATCGGGCAATATCACAATGGCATTGATTTCAGTGGGCCATAACCGTTTTGCTTCACGGAATACTTTGCTGAGAAATTTGACAGCTGAATCGTTATCAAAAATGGTAGCGTTTTGTTCCGTTTTTGCGGTGAAGAAAAAAGTCCCGCCAGAAGTATACGCACGTTTATAATACGACGAATAAAGACCATCATTATCCTTGGAAGATACGCAGAGCGTACCCTATTTTTCTGTTCAACATCAATTCTGGGCAATCACCTTCAAAGACTCTGTGCGTTCTTTGAGCACTTCGCTTTGATTGAGCAGAGACTTTCGCATGGTGCCGATTTTTTTCAGGATTTTGTCGCTGTTGTTGGAGATGGTGCGGACCCAGGTTTCCATGTCGTCCATGGTGGCGACCTGTTTTTCGATTTCGAGGATCGCTCGGTCGATTTCATGGAAGTCAGCCGTGTGGGATTCCTGATGTTGTTTGGCTCGCACGGAGAGTGCCCGGGCTAGAGTAATGGCGGTTCTCAGGAAGAGATCGGTATCGGAATCTTCCGGATCCCAGACAGTGAAAACATCGTTGCCAATTCGGGTGAGCGATTCAAGTTGAGCCGGGGCGTTGTTGCGGGCAAACACGAACAGCCCGACCTGAGCGCCGCGGTTATCGCGTGCGGTCGCAATTTCTTCGCGGGCCTGAGCGATCTGATATTTCAGTTTGTCTTTGGCTTCGATCACAATCATTGCTCCGGGAGCGGCTGACTCCGGCCCCATTTCGATGGTCACATCGCCCACTTTGCAATTCTTAATGCGGCCCGTTGTACTTCCGGTTGCTGTGATGATGTCGTCCGTTTTCTTGGTTTCGTATTCGAGAAACGAGAGCAGGGACTCTTCAAACTCAATTCCATGCTGCGTCCCTCGGGCGGCTTCCTCTTTGCGAACCTGCATCGCATTGAGTGTCGAAGTGACTTCCAGCTGAAACTCCCGACTTGTTTTGTGCTGCTCCTGCAGAATGTCTGTCAGTTCTTTCCGCAACCGGGCCAGAGACGAGTTTTCATCATCGAGCGTCAGCTGAGAGTTAATCGAATTCTGCGTCGATTCCAAAATTCGCTTCAGTCGAGAAAGAGCCGACTTATCTTCATCCAACGAAAATTCTGCACTGATTGTCTTTTGTGCCTGCTTCATATTCTGAACGAGTCGACTCAAAGCCGAGTCGTCATTATCGAGTGAGAACTGCTCGACTGCCAGATCGATTTTCTTCGTCAGATCGCCCGAAAGTTCTCCCTGACGTTCCGTCAGTTCCCGAATGAATCGCGTTAACGCCCCGTCTTTATGATCGAGCGAAAACTCAAGCAGAATCCGCTCACGTTGCTGATTGAGTTCTTCATCGACCGTTTGCCGCAGCAGGCTGAGTAGCCCTTTGGAATCATCGGGATCGAGATGTCGCAGCAGTGGACTCTCCTTACCGAGATGAGCAGAAAGCGTCCGCACGAGTTCCGAATCCTGCTCGCCGATATGTTTCTGCAGCACCTGTTCGAGCTCGCCATCCTGTCTGAGCAAGCGTTGCAGCCGCTCGTGCAGGCGACCCGATTCCGGATCGAAATACTGTTTCAGCTGAGCATCGACCGTGTTCTGCAGGAGTTGAGCATGCGTTTCGAGCCGTCCCTGAAGGGTGGTCATCAATTGCTTGCCTTCATGCCGAATTGTCTCGGCATCCAATTCTCCTCGTGCTTGTTTTAAGGCCAGCACGCCGACTTTCAAGGCTCGTAGCACGAATTGATCGCGCGGCTCCCCTTCTTCGAATTGCTTCAATTCAGAAATGACCTCAGCATCATTTACCATTAATTCCAGCAGCATTCCCATCGGCATTCCGACCGGTTCATGACTGGCTGAAGAATCAGGCTGAGTAGTTCGGGAAACTGACATCGTTCGTTCCTTCTGGATGATCTATTCGTAACGGTGCTCATTTTTTAGCACAGTCATTATTAATAAATGAACCCTCTGGCTAAACAAGAAATTTACACACGCATTTGCTGAAAGAAATTCGTACCTTCACTCAGAGTACAAACGATCATACGCAGGAATTGATGCTTTCGCAAACCGCAGCCTGCGGCTCGAATTTGACACCTTCGTGAACTACGTATATTGTCGAAATTTATGAAACGTAATCTCCTCTCTTCCGAATCCCTTGATGTAAACCCATTGATGTGCCGATACGTGACAATTGCACTTCTACTGCTGTTTTGTGGATGTAAGGAATCCATTTCTTCTAAACCAGCAAAGCCAGAGATCGCCGATGTCTCTTCTCTGGATGACGAGTTTCAAAATTTGATTCTGACGAGCGAGTTTCTACCAACCGAACCGACCGATTCCGATTGGTTTGAAGACATCACGGCTCAATCCGGCGTCGATTTCACCTACCATTCCGGACGCTCTGCTGGCCATTTCACAATGATTGAAGGTCTTGGTGGAGGCGTGGCATTATTCGATGTGGATCTTGACGGCGACCTCGATCTGTTTTGTGTTGGGGGAGGGACAATCATGGAAGATCTTCAAATTAAAGGGCTACCCGGTCGGCTGTATCGCAATGAGGGAAATCTTCAATTCGTCGATGTGACAACGGAATACGGACTTGATCTCCCAATGGATTATTCCCACGGCATCACGGTTGGCGATCTCAATAGCGATCATTATCCCGATCTTCTCATCACCTGTTTCGGTTCAGCTCGACTTTTTGAAAACGAGCAGGGGAAAGCGTTTCACGATGTTTCATCACGACTTGGCACGAGCCTGACCGGTTGGAACACGGCGGCCTGCATAGCCGATTTCAATCGCGATGGTCGAGCCGATCTGTTTGTCACCGGCTACCTCAACTGGAAACCAGATCCCAAGGAATTCTGTATTGATCCCGACACCGGACTGAGGGATGTTTGTGTTCCCAGTAGCTTCGAAGGTGCTCGCGATACCCTGCTCATTCAGCAATCCGATGAGACATTTCAAGATGCTTCCACAGAATACGGCCTGATTCAGGACGGCAAAGGTCTCGGAGTTCTGGCAGCCGATTTCGACAATAATGGTCATCTGGATTTGTATGTCGCCAATGATGTTCAGCGAAATTTTATGTACTACGGTCAAGCCGATGGGACCTGGATCGAACGAGCGGTCTCATCAGGAGTTTCCGGCAACGAATACGGGGCACCCGAAGGAAGTATGGGTGTCGATGCTGCCGATGTGAATCGCGATGGTCTGATTGATCTGACGGTCGCCAACTTTGAACTCGAAGATAACGATCTCTACATCAACGAAGGTGAAGGCTTGTTTGCTCACTCATCAGCCGCTTATGGTCTGGCGGGTTTGTGCCGTCCGTATGTCGGTTTTGGAATTGCGTTTGATGACTTTAATAGCGATGGCTGGCCCGATCTGGTGATCACGAACGGTCATCTCGTTTATCGCCATCGCCAATACGATTATCAGCAACCGACGTTTCTGTTCCAGAATCGGGAAGGTCGATTTCAGAACATGACTTCCCAGGCGGGACCCTGGTTCAGTGTGCCGCACTCCGGTCGCGGGCTTGCAACGGGAGATCTTAATAATGATGGAGCAGCCGATCTGGTGATCTCCGAACAGGATGGCCCGATTTCAATTCTCATTAATCGTCAACCGCCAGAAAACTGGATCGGTCTCACTCTTGAAGGAACCACCAGCGGAACGGATGCCATCGGGTCCAAAGTGAAAGTCCTCGATCACAGTCTGACTCATGGTCAACAGAAAATTGACGGTCGCAGTTATCTGAGTGATAGCGATCCCCGTTTCCGCTTTGTATTGGAAAAGACCATTCCGCAAGTTGATATCGAAGTGTTTTGGCCAACTGGAAAAAGAGAACTCTTTCAGGACAGGAATGTCAGAAAATATCACACGCTCCGCGAAGGATCTGGACTGAAAACTGAGGAGGTTTCCAATCCATGAAAAAAGAAAGCTCTGCTCCAGTACGAGACATGAAATCGATCGGGCGAAAACTTCGTCTGGCATTACTGATATTGCTACTCATCGGCCTGGCTGGCGGCTATTACTGGTTTCGAACTCAGCGTCCACAGCAGTTGATTGAGCAGGCCAGTCAACTGGCTGCGAGCGATCCGGAGCAAGCCGAGCAATTGCTGGCTTATGCGATTCAGCTCTCGGGTAATTCTCATTCCGAAGCCCAATTATTCCGCATCGCATTGCTCATCCGTCTGGGAAATGCCGACGAAGCTCTCGGGCAGCTCACAATGATCGAGCAACCCGAAGCACTATCCCAGGAGAGCATCTTACAACTGGTCCAGGCCGCAAACCAACGAGGGATGTACTATCTTTCGGAAAATCTCCTGCTTGCTGCTGTGTCTCAGGAAACAGAACGATTGAGAGTATTGAGAAGTCTGCTTGAAGTTCAATTGATTCAGGGGAAAGCCGAAGCTGCGATCCAGACGAGCAAGCAGATTCTCGAAGAAGATTCTGAAGATGCCACCGCCTGGAGAATTCTTGGAACATACTATCTCCCTCAAAAGAAGCATGTCGAAGCCGAGCAGGCGTTTCGAAATGCTCTGAAATACTCCAAGATTCCTCAACAACGACAGAGCATTTTCAAGCAGTTAATTGCCGTGTTGATTGATCAGGGATTGGCCGGGCAGGCTCGAACCGAACTGGAACAATATCGAGAGCAATTCCCCTCAGCCAACGATGTTACCCTGCAGGAAGCGAGTATTTGTCGTCTCGAAGGGCAAGCGGAGAAAGGCCTTGAATTGATGAACGTTTACATCGCCCGCAGGAAATCGGCTGAGGAAGCCGCTCATCATGTCCGAGGCTTATTACTGATCGACCTCAACCAGAACGAACAAGCGGCTCAGGATCTGGAATTGGTTATTAACGCTCAACCCTGGAACTACGAAGCTCATTACAAACTTGCTCTGGCTTACCGACGACTCGATCAGGAAGAGAAATCGAGTCGTCACCAGCAACTGGCCGGCCAATACCGACTCCTTCGCATTGAACTCCTGGAGTCGACGAACAAACTTCGGGAACATCCCGACGATGTTTCATTACGAAATCGAGTTGCGGAGTTGTATGAAATGTTCGGCAATGAAGAAATGGCAAAGATGCTCAGAGACGGAAATTAATCAAACTTATCGTCTTACTCCTTCAGAATTACCGAACTCTATTGACAATCCTTCGCTCTATCTTTACTTTCAGTATAAGATGTACGATTTATACATGTTTTATCCGAACGGCTTCCATGCAACTCACAACACAAACCGATTATGCCTTGCGTACACTGATGTATCTCGCATCTCGTTCCGGGCGAGCGAAGGTGGCTGAGGTCGCAGATTTGTTTGGCATTTCCTCACATCATGTTGCCAAAGTTGTCAATCTGCTTTCTCGATATGGATACATCCGCAGTGTCCGTGGATTGGGTGGGGGAATCGAATTAGCCAAAAAGGCAAATGAAATTCCTCTTGGCGAAGTCGTCGAGCGGTTTGAAGGTAATATGCATTTGCTCGACTGCATCAATACGGAAAACGTCTGTGCCATACAATCCTTTTGCAAATTGAAAGGTGTACTGGCCGAAGCCGAACGAGTTCAACTGGACTATCTCAACAGTGTCACTCTCGCCGATGTAGCCCCTACTCCACGCCAGTTGAATCGTATTGGTCAATAATTTACCCCGAGTCGACTGGATCAGAAAATTCCTTTCTGATCGGTCACTCACTTCCCCTTTGAAACTCTGGAGGATCTCACTGATGAAAGCGCTCATCACTGGTTGTTTCGCTGCGTTCCTGATGGTTTGTATTGCAGTTGGGCTTGCAGAAGCCGAAAAACCAAAAAACTCCGTTGCAAAAAACAATAAACAGGGAAAACAACCTTCCCCGGCTGCCGTTGAACGAACTCGCGACACGGTGAAAATGCTGGATGACATCTATAAGCAAACCATTGTGCTGGTCACCGATAAATATGTGCATGACGAAGACGATTTCGCTGCCGGAAGTGCCGCAGTCGAATTGTTTCGCAGGGTCAGTAAAACCGGCTTTCACAACGTCCGTTTAATTGATGTCACGGGTGAGCCTTACGAGCCTGAGAATGTCGCCAAGTCGGACTTTGAAAAGCAGGCTGTCAAAAAAATCAAATCGGGCGAAGGTTATGTTGAGGATGTGGTTAACAAAGATGGCAAATCATTCCTCCTGGCCATGACAGCTGTTCCCGTAGTCATGGATAAGTGCATTATGTGTCACCCTCATTACAAAGATGTAAAAAAGGGAGCCGCGATTGGTGCTGTCTGCTACGAAATGCCGATTCGCTAATTGTCTCGCTGCTAAATCTCTAAACGCATCCTGTAGAAACATCAAATCCTGCCAGCGAATTGCTCACAGGATTTGATTTCAACAGGTCCTCGCCAACGCAATCAAGCCTCACTTTTTCCTGCCTGTTAACAAATCCTTCCGGAGAGCTTGTCATGAAGCTGAAATTGCGTCATTCCCAAACCTCCACTGTCATCCTTTTTGGACTATTGATCGGAACGTATTCGTTTTCAGGTTTTTCAGTCCAGACGCCAATCCAGGCCGAGGACAAAACCGAGACCACCGTAAAACCTGAAATCGACAACGAAAACTTGCCCGCCACAATAGCCGAGGCACGAGGACGTGCAAAGTTACTGCACGAGACGATACACGGCACCTTACATATCATTCATCGTGACTTTTTCGATGATGAATCCGGACAAAAGATTCCCTCCCATTCTCTTGAAGAGGTCTTTGAGGAACTGGCCGCTTCATATGATGTCCAGGTCAACTGGCTGGCCGTCAATGCACGGGCGATGAATCTCGATAACGAGGCGAAAACAGAATTTGAGCACAAAGCCGTCAAAGTTCTTTCCGCAGGCAAAGATCGTTTCGAAGAATATTCCGACGAGACTTACAAGTATGCCGGTGCAATTCGCTTACCCTCGCAATGCCTCAAATGCCATGTCCCCGCCAGAAACAATAACAAAGAACGTGCTGCTGGTCTGGTGATTATTATGCCGTTGAAGAAGTGAGATTATTCTTCAATACAATTTCTAATTAATACATCTCAGTAAATAAAATAGCGTAGCTTAAATTATTCAGCCTTCAAGGAACGAAGCACGTTAGTTGGCTTAGCGATTCTAAACCCATGTTAAAAAACCATTATCATGGATTAATTTTGACTCATGGTAAATTGACAAACTATATTTGCCTCTATTAAATTGGCATTGTAAATTTGTTCAATTAGTTTAACTCCGCATTGGAATAACCAAAAATCATGAGTAATAATTCTTGGCAAAATACGATTGTCGCAATATTCAGCGTATTTGCTGTCATTGTTTCCCTCCTATCCTATTTTAATACGATGGAGAATCACCAAGTTTCATATGAATATGAAGATCGAGATCGTTTTCGAGATTTAATATTCAAAATGTCTGATGAGGTCGAAAAAACACGCAGAAAAAATGACAACATGGAAGTTGGCTATCGATTAAATACAAATAACATTACAGATGAAATATTTGCATATTTTGAAAAAATTTACTCTGACGGAATGATAGATCAGTCAATAATGAATTCTTCTGGACAAATTTCTACACAGAAAGGATTGATTTATTATGAAGCGGCTCGGGATTTAGAACCATCAGTCCGCGAAAGCGTAACAGCCTCTGAATATCTCATGTTAGCTGATATGGCATACGCTTATTCTGGAATTGAAGCTGCAGAACGGTACGTCAATCAGGCACGTGAAAGGGCGATGAAACAAAACGACCACACTGGAAAAATCATAGTTCTACAGGCATTAGCTTCTATTCATTATAAACATTATCCCAGAACTTCTTTAGAAATGGGTAGAAATTACTATGATCAGGCACGGGGAATTATTACTGACCTTCCAGAAAAGAAAAAGAGCCCTGAAGCAGAAGCCGGACTCTGGTCTGCTTGCAGGGCAATCGCATGAGATTATGCCTGATTTCCTGTTAAATATCGCAATAAATTCTCTGAATTCCAGCTCGCGGTGAGTCGTTTCGAGCGGATGCTCATTTTTTCGTCGGTGTATCTCTTCAAAATTGTCAGTGCTAATCGGCGGAAGATCGCTGCGTTCGCAGCACCCTCGCCTTTACGGATTCGGCTTGTATCTTCTGCAAAAGTGACGTCCAATGACCAATGCATCTGGTTCTCAATCTTCCAGTGGTCCCGAACGTGCTTAGCCAGGGTTCGCACTTTGGGCGGCAGGCTGGAGATGAAGTAGATCAACTCCTGCGACGTCTTCCCGTTGACCGTTCGTTCGCGGTACACCATCCCAATTGATTTCACATCGACCCACCCGAGTTGTTTCACTTCGGCAGGGGCAGGAAAGACAGTATAGCGTCGATATTCGTCCCGACCTCCGTTTGATTCCCGTGTCGTATGACGCCGAACTTTGGGATGCTGAAAGTCGTTCTCAGAAAGCTCCTCAAACTTCTGATTGATGATCTCATACAACTTCGGTTGATTCCCCTTGACGGTCATCACGTAGTCCGCGTTTTTGCCACGCAACTGCCGGGCTACCGACTTGTTTGTATGAGCCGCATCGACAGTCACAACGGCTCCCGATAGCTCCAGTAGTTCAATCAACTTCGGCATCGCAGTCTTCTCGTTCGTGCCTTCCTCGACCGGTAACTGTCCCAGGCACAAATGCAAATCACCCGCCCAGGCCGTCACAACATTTAAAGCTCCCTTGCCAGCAGCTTTGTCGAAACTCCGCCTGAGAACTTTACCATCCAGATGCACGCCCTGGCTGGCGAGATCACTTTGCAGGGAATCCACCCACTTGATCAAGCATTCCGAGAATGCGACCGGATCGAGTCGTGAAAAGACTCGACTGAACGTATCATGTGAGGGAACTCCGTTTTTGAGCGAAACATATTTCTTGAGGAATTTGAGATGATTGCGTGCATAGATTTCAATCTCCGTCCAATGATCGCAATTGGCAACCGCCCCGCAGAGAGCCAGGAAAATCATATCGCTGAGCGAATGGGTAACTTTGTAGTCCTCTCGTGGATCAGCCAGGTCTTCAAAGAAAAGTAAAAATGACAACGGATTGGAAAACATTGCAAATACCTCGGTCGAAGTTGCAAAAGTCCCTGCGCATAACGAGACCCTCGTGGCCTCAAACACTGAAACTGGTAAGATGCATTTCCAGTGCCATTCTCATGCGATTGCCCTGGGTCTGCTTGGGCTCAGGATGAATATCGCGTCGGAGAATTAACTAGAGGAAATGATCTAAATGCAGAAGCGGAAAAAGTTATTCAAAATAGCAGTTTGTCATCTTACGAAAAACAATTATGGGTGGCAAAATCAAAAGTTGAATTAGGAATAGTTTTATTTGAGGAAAACAGACTCGACAAAATGAAACCCTTTAAGATTGGTAAAATGGACAACTTCAAACTTATAACAGAACAACTAAATTTTACCGAGTATACATCACCTATAGATTTTTAAACTTTTTTTATCAACCCTTCAATCGCCCCTGAATCTCTTCAGTCACCTTATTCAGAGGCACACGAACCTGTTCCAGAGAATCGCGGTCGCGGATAGTCACCGTTTGATCCTCGGCGGTCTGGCCATCGACTGTAATACAATACGGTGTGCCGATTTCATCCTGTCGTCGATAGCGGCGGCCAATGGCTCCCTGCTGGTCGAAGGTCGAATTGATGCCCGCTTCTCGCAGTTCGCGATAGATGCCCGCAGCCGCTTCCGGCATCCCTTCTTTTTTGATAAGAGGGAAGACAGCCGCTTTGATTGGGGCGAGACGCGGGTGGAACTTGAGCAGCGTTCGGCTCTGCATTTTCCCTTTATCATCGGGTGCTTCGTCGACGGTGTAGGCTTCGCACAGGAATGCGAGGGTCGCCCGGTCGGCTCCGGCTGAGGGTTCAATCACATGCGGAATGAATCGTTCGCGGGATTGATCATCGAAGTACGACAGATCTTTGCCGCTGCCCCGATACTTCGGCTGGTCATGCTCATTCAGTTGAACATTCAAATCTTTATCGAGTTTGCCTTCCATGTGCGAACGCAAATCGAAGTCGCCACGATGAGCGACCCCTTCGAGTTCGCCGTACTCTCCCTGAGGCAGGAACGGGAAGGCATATTCGATGTCGGCTGTTCCGACCGAATAGTGGGCCAGCTCTTCTTTGTGATGCTCACGCAGAATGAGATTGTCGGGACTGATGCCGAGTGAGGTGTACCAGTTGTAACGTCGGTTTCGCCAGTAGGTGTACCACTCGGACGATTCTCCCGGATAGCAGAAGAACTCGATTTCCATCTGCTCAAATTCGCGGGAACGGAACGTGAAGTTTCGCGGCGTGATTTCATTGCGGAAACTTTTGCCGATCTGGCAAATTCCGAACGGAATTTTCACCCGGCTGCTATCGACCACATTCTTGAAGTTGACGAACATCCCTTGAGCCGTCTCCGGTCGCAGAAAAGCGGCATCGTCTTCACCACCCAACGCTCCGAGCGTCGTTTTGAACATCAGATTGAACTCACGTGGCTCGGTAAATGTTCCCGCTTTAGAGGCATCGGGAGCGACGGCTTCGGAAAGCTGATCAATCTTTTCGAGGCTGAGCAACTCACTCGTCCAGTTGATCTTATCTTTGTACTTCCCTTTGAGTCCAAAGAATTTCAACGCCTGAGCGACCAACGCATCCTGAGTCTCATCCGCCTGAGCGATTGTTGTGATGAACGCCTTGACCGTCGAAGATGTTTCGGTTCCATCATCAGACTTGGTCTTCTTCTCCGCTTCAGCCCAACGACCCTGAACATGATCGAACCGATATCGCTTATTCGTTTCGGTGCAATCGACCATGTGATCGTGGAACAGATCGTAATGTCCGGAAACCTTCCAGACCTGCGGATGCATAATAATCGACGATTCCAGCCCGACCATCGAAAACGGTTTCGTTGCATTCGGCAGGGTGGAAAATTCGTCGTGAGCACCGACCATATCTTTCCACCAGGCATCGCGAACATTGCGCTTCAACTCGGTGCCGAGTGGACCATAATCCCAGAATCCGTTTACCCCTCCGTAAATCTCGGAAGACTGAAACAAAAATCCTCGTCGCTTACACAAGCCAACGATCTGGTCCATCGTGTTTTCTTCGGTCTGACTCATCGTCACTTCTTTTTTATTTTCAGGTAAGAAATCTCGGTCGTAGGTCAGGCACCGCCTGACGAAATCGACTTACTTATTTACACAGGCGAGCCGAGTGTCTGTATTTCGTAACAATAGCACAAGCAATGCGGTCGTGACTATTCAACTTGCTCCCCCGTTCGGCTCGTTTCAAATCAACTGCTCGGAAGACTATACTGACATCAAAACCGATATTTTGATGCACTGTTTTGAGTGAATTTTATGGAAATTGTTCTTTACCCCCACCCGGCTCTCCATTTCAAGTCGACTCCCGTCCGCTCAATTGATGCGAAATTGCGGAAAACCGTCGAAGAAATGTTCGAGCTGATGTACGCAGCCAACGGCATCGGCCTGGCCGCCAATCAGGTTGCATTGCCTTACCAGCTGTTCATCATCAATCTCACAGCCGATGCCGACCAGAAAGACGAAGAAATCGTCTTCATTAATCCGAACATCAAAAAACGACGTGGCCAGGTGACTGGCGAAGAAGGCTGCCTCAGTTTTCCGGAATTATATGGTCCTGTCGAGCGCTCCAAGGAAATTACGGTCGAAGCCTACAATTTAAAGGGGCAACTGCTCAGTTACGATCTCGATGACCTCGCCTCCCGAGCGGTCCAGCACGAGAATGATCATATCGATGGCGTTCTGTTTATAGACCGGATGACCAAAGATGAACGGGAAAAAGTCGCAGCAGTCGTCGACGATTTCGAAGCCCAGTTTCGAGATGCCCAGGCCCGCGAGAAAACTCCTTCTGATGCCGAACTCCTTAAGGAATTGAAGAAGTTAGCCGCGGGAACGTGATTTTGTAATCAATTAATACAAGCACGAAGCGCAAGCGAGTGTGTTTAATTACGGCTGATTTGACACACTCGCTTGCGCTTCGTGCTTGTAAATAGCCAACATTGGTACGCACAGCGTACCCTACTTAAAGGATTGAGCCGTGTCGTTGAATGTAGTCATGATGGCGACCGGAGAATTTGCTTTGCCCGGGTTTCGAGCAGTCGTCGAGTCCGAACATCGGGTCTCGGCACTGATCACACAGCCAGATCGTGTGAACCCGCGTGGAAAGCCGCATCCCCATCCTCTCAAAGAGTTTGCGCTCGAACAGAACATTCCGGTTCTGCAGCCAGATTCCATCAATACCCCCGATTCCATCCGCAAATTGCAATCCCTTCGGCCCGATGTCGTGCTCGTCGCCGCTTACGGACAGATCCTCAAAGCGGACGTCATCAATGTCCCTCGGCTCGGCATGTATAACCTGCATGCGTCGCTTCTGCCGAGACATCGCGGAGCCGCCCCGATTCAGTATGCCATCTGGAAAGGAGATGATGTCTCCGGCGTGACGGTCTTCCAGATCGTTCCCAAACTCGATGCCGGTCCCATGATTGTGAAAATTGAATCCCCCATCGGGCCCCGGGAGACCTCTGGTAAACTTCACGATCGACTGGCGATCGTTGGAGCAGACGCCTTTCTCCAAACACTCCAATTACTGGAATCTGGGACCGCTCAGCCACTTGTGCAGGATGATTCTCTGGCGACAAAATCGCCGAAAATCAGCAAAGCAGAAGGCGAAATCGACTGGTCAAAAACCAGCCGGGAAATCGATTGCCACATTCGCGCGATGCAACCCTGGCCGAATTCCTATACGTTTTTACATCGCGAAGGGAAATCCCCCGAACGTGTTGTTATCAATGAAGTTATGGCTGATCATTCGCTGAAACCAAGTTCTCCCGGGAAAATCATCATCAATTCTGACAATCGTTTTCTCGTTTCGACTGGAGATGGTGTAATTGAAGTCAAAACCATGCAGCCTGCCGGGAAAAAAATGATGTCTTCCGAAGAATTTCTGTGCGGAAGACCCCTCTCATCTGGAGACTGGTTCGGTTCCCAGAGTTGATTCGTATCGGAAATTCGATGTCGAAAACTTGTTATCCTATCGTTATTGAAATGAGCTTAACTCGACTCTTGAATTGTTGCGAAATTCCCTCTGTGGATAACTATCCGATTACTCCACGTTTCCGCTGACTCAGTCCACATTGAAATTACAGGTTTTCTACAAGGACTTTGAGCCCTTATATTTTCTTAAGTCTATTAAATTTAACAACTTACATATTTTCTTTTTCTACTTATCCACTTTTTTCACCCTCTCTTTTAATACTGTTACTGAAATTTTAATTTCTTTAAAGAGAAGAGGAATGACCCTCATGGAAAATGTGGGAAACTTGGAATTGCTCAACACTCATTTTCTTCTTTGAGAGAACCTCAGAACTTTGTTGATCGGAGCCTGTCTCAGAAGGCTTTGATGGTTCCGTTTTCGCTGAAAATTGAGTACAATGGATCATCAAATTGGATTCATTAAACGCTTGATTTTTAGCTAAGAAAACACCACACGATGCAACTGAAATTCAAACGGGATGTGCTGGCTTCAGCTTTGCAAACGGTCGCGGGAGTTGTCCCGTCTCGAACGCCGAAAGATATCCTCAAAAATACCAAACTTGTGGTGGAAACCGGTTCAGCAGTGTTGATGGGAACCGATACCGAAATCGGTATGCGATACCAAATTCCCGAAGTCGAAACAGAATCGACCGGAGAAGTTCTGCTGCCAACCGCGAGGCTCACGCAAATTCTGCGGGAAGTGATGTCCGAAGAAGTGATTCTGGACGTCTCTGAAGAGATGCTCGAAATTCACGCGGGGCAGAGTGAGTTCCGATTGCCTGTCGAAGATCCTCGCGAATTCCCCGATGTTGCTCCCTTCAATGCCGAAAACTGCTATGCGATTTCCGGCCTGGCCTTGCGACAAGCGATCAAACGGGTTGCCTTCGCGGCCGACGATGAAAGTACACGCTACGCTCTCGGTGGAATATTCATGGAGTTGTCGCCAACTCAAATCGTTCTGGCTGCGACCGATAGCCGTCGTCTGGCAGTGATGCATTCGATGAGCGGAGTTCAGGGCGATGTCTCGGAAACCAAATCGGTTGTCTTGCCACGCAAAGCAATGACCCTGCTCGAACGCAGTATCGAAGGGGATGATTCTGAAATTCTGATCGCACCCGGTGATAACGATGTCGTCATCCGTAGCGGTGGCTGCATGATTTACACCCGTCTTGTCGAAGGCCGCTTTCCGAACTTCCGCGATGTGTTACCCAGCGAAACCCCCGTCAATATCGATCTTGTGAGTGGTCCGTTTCACAACCTGGTTCGTCAGTCTCAGATTGTGACCAGCGACGAAAGCCGCGGCGTCGATTTCGTTTTCTCTTCGGGACTGGTCACCTTGAAATCCCAGGCAGCCGATATTGGACAATCCAAAGTCGAGTTACCAATCGATTACGACGGCGAAGAACTGGCTATCATGTTCGATCCCCGATTTGTCGCCGAGTTCCTTCGAGTTCTGGAACCGGAAACAACCGTCAACCTCGGCTTGATCGGCGGCGAAGACCCAGCCGTCTTCCGCTGTGGCGAAGAATACAAATACGTCATCATGCCTTTGGCAAGAGACGCGTAATCGAATTGAAAGTACAAGCACGATGCGCAAGCGAGTGAGTCCAATCGAGCCTGAATGAAACACACTCGCTTGCGCTTCGTGCTTGTAAAATGTTAATCCATCAATCAAATAATCAGGGTACGAGTTAGTGAAGGAACGCTCTCGAAAACTTGATCCCGAAGCAGCCGAGCAGATCAAAGAAGTGATGCTGCGACGTCGCCAGGAACTGCATGTTCGTGGTGGAGGTCCACGAGTTCTGGCTACCTCGATTCAGGAAGTGATCGCCAGTCGGAAAATTGGTCGGGTCCTCGAGTCACGCGAGTTGACTCAACTCTGGTTCAGTTGTGTCGAAGAAGATATCGCCCAACGAACAAAAATCATTTCCCTCAGAAACCGAATTCTGCTGGTCGAAGTAGCCGACTCGGTCCTGATGAGCGAACTGGCCAGTTTTCACAGACGAAACATTCTGAATACCATCAAAAAACAACGACCGGATATGGATGTCAAAAACGTCAAATTCCGTTTGAATGCCCGATTGGGCAGCAAGCCATGATGAAAAAGTTGCGACAATCTTAACCCGAAGCGTCAGCGAGGGGCACGCAAGCCATTCACACCTGACGTATCGGGCTATGAAATCAGAGTTTGAGTTTCAATCGAATTGAAGACACTCATGAAATACACAACCGATAATGTTCGAGTATCAGAGACAATAGAATGTATTCGAAGACGCCCAGCGATGTATGTCGGGGGGACTGATACTGTTGGTTTTCACTATCTGTTTTTCGAAGTGATAAATAACGTTCTCAATGAATTCGATGAGAAATTTGTCTCCAGACTGATCGTCAAAATTAATAGCGATGATACGATTAAGGTCGCTGATAATGGTCGAGGTATTTCGGTAGGGAAATCTCCAGATCAAGAGGATCTCTCCCTATTGGAATTATATTTAACCCTTAATAATATTCAGAAAAGAAAACAGCCTGAAAGCCGATCGTTGCATCATGAATTTATAGGTCTGAATATTCTGAACGCACTCAGCGAATCTCTCAAGGTTAGTGTTTATCAGAATGGATACCGTTGGAGTGTGGAATGTCAGCAGGGCAATATTACTCAGTCATTAATGAAGCATGAGAAAACACAAAAAACTGGTACGGAAATCACATATAAACCAGATCAAGAAATCTTTCAGGACTTAAAATTTGATGGAGAATTAATAAGCAATCGATTGCGTGAACTTGCCTTCCTGAATGCTGGTCTGGAAATTGAATTTGAAGACCAGAGAAAGAACTTCAGTGAGAACTTTCATTCAAAAAATGGTTTGACCGATTTCGTAAAGTTTCTCAATGAAGACGAACAAGTCCTGTATGACGAACCGTTTGAAATCTATGAAAATCTGAGCGAGTTGGAAACGGAAATCCATATCGTTTTTCAGAACATTATTGCTAACGAGGGAAGTGTTGCAGGGTTCGTTTGTGATCATCACACCAAGGAAGGTGGGACTCATATTTTGGGGTTCTTTAAAGGTCTCAATCAGGCGATCAGCGAATATGGAAGGCGTCACGGACTGATCAATGGAGAACCTCCCTCGTTTGATGTTTGTGTTTTCGGCGTCTCTGCAGTGGTCTGCTACAATGTTCCGAATCCAAATTACGAGTCTCCTTCCAAGTCCTATTTGGGAAATCGGAAAGTAATTGATTTAGTCTGTGGAGTCACTGAAAAACATCTCTCGCGTTATTATTTAGAACATCCAGAGATAGCAGAACAGATTGTATCCCGAGCCGTATTTCATCAATCGCAAAGGCGAATGTTGAACTCACAGATATAAACATGGAGATTCTTCAGGTTGTTCCTGAGGAATGATGATTTTGATTAATCAATTTAGTTTTTGAAGATCGAGCGTAATGGACGAAACGAAGAAAACCCAGGATTACGGGGCCTCCAATATTCGTGCTTTGGAGGGAATCGAAGGGATTCGATTGCGGCCGGCCATGTACATTGGCGGGACCGATCTGGTTGGACTGCATCATCTGGTCTTTGAATTGACGGACAATGTGCTCGATGAGTATGTCAACAATCATGCCTCGATGATGACGGTCAAAATCAATTCCGATAATTCGGTGACCGTTTCCGATGATGGTCGTGGAATTCCCGTCGGCACGATGGAAAAACAAGGGAACAAGTCGGCTCTGGAAATCGTGTTCACGAAAATTCATGCCGGGGGAAAGTTCGACCGCGAAAGTGGTTACGCGACTGGCACCGGTGGTTTGCACGGCGTGGGGATTACAGCCGTCAATGCCTGTAGCGAGTGGCTGGAAGTGGAAGTCCGTCGTGAAGGTCATGTCTGGACGATGGAATTCGCCAAGGGTGAAATGACAAGTGGCCTGACGAAACTTGGCACAACCGATCAGACAGGAACCAAAGTCACCTTCATGCCCGATCCGACGATCTTTCCGGATACCACTTTTGTCTATGAGACACTTCGCAAACGACTTCAGGACGCGGCTTTCCTGAATGCGGGGGTGAAAATTCGCCTGGTGGATGAGCGGTCTGGCCAATCCGATGAGTTTCATTACGAAGATGGACTTGTTGAGTTCGTCAAGCATTTGAATCGAGCCGACAATCCGCTGCATCCCGATGTCATCAAAATTGAAGGCAAGGATGGTGTGACTGTTGTTGATATGGCAATGCAGTACAACGATGGTTACTCCGAAAATATTCGCTGTTATGCCAACGGGATTTATAACCCCGAAGGGGGAACGCATCTGAGTGGTTTCCGGACTGCTTTGACTCGAACCCTCAATTCCTACGGCAAGAAAGAGAACATTTTCAAGGATGCGACGCTGACTGGCGAAGATTTCCGGGAAGGGCTGGCGGCTGTTATTACAGTGCGAATTCCGAATCCGCAGTTTGAATCGCAGACGAAAATTAAGCTGACGAATTCCGAAGTCGATGGAGCAGTCGCAACCATCGTTCAGGAACAGCTCAACAAGTTCATGGAAGAGAATCCGCAACTGGCCAAGAAGATTCTGCAGAAAGGTATCCTGGCTGCGGAAGCTCGGGAAGCGGCTAAAAAGCAGCGGGAAATGGTCCGTCGTAAAGGTGCCCTCACGACTGGTGGGCTTCCTGAAAAACTGCGGGATTGTCGCAGTCGTGAACTCGATATTACGGAAGTTTATCTCGTCGAAGGGGACTCGGCTGGTGGATCCGCCGATACCGGTCGCGATTCCAATACCCAGGCGATTATGCCTTTGCGTGGTAAAATTTTGAATGTCGAGAAAGCTCAGCTCGTCAAAGTGCTCGACAATGCGGAAATCTCGAACATCTTCAAAGCGATTGGAATTCCCCCAGGAGCCGAACTCGAAGATATTACTAAACGTCGCTATGGCAAAATCATTCTGATGACCGATGCCGATGTTGACGGTAGCCACATTCGCACACTCCTGTTGACCTTCCTGTTTCGTCACATGCGACTGCTCGTTCAGGAACGCTGCATTTATATAGCACAGCCGCCACTTTACAAAGTGACGCAAAAGAACAAGCAGGTCCGCTATGTGCAGACTCACGAAACGATGATGCGGGAATTGATCGAAGTTGCTCAGACAAACTCCAAACTGGTCTTCCGATCCGACGGAGCAATTTTTGAGGGTGAAAACTTCGCGAAGTTGATTGGCATCATGCGGGAATTGAATGAGCCACTCGAAACTCTGGAACGTCGCGGCGTGACATTAAGGTTCCTGCAACAGAACGATCTGTATCAGGATGGCAAGCTGCCACGATACCAGGTGCTCATCGGCAAAGATCCTCACTGGTTTTATGACAAAGCAGGCATGGAACAATTCCTCGAAGAGGAAAAAGTTCGCCGGGGAACCGAGTTTGAAGTGGCCGATGATCAGCAGAAGAAAACCGATCAGGAACAGGAGTTGGACGAGAAAGCAGCCGCGGCAAGCCAGCTGTATATGATCGACATGCACGAAATCCGTAAGATTAATTCCCTGCTGCAACAGCTCAAAGACTACGGCATCCAACTCAACGATTTGATTCCAGCGGGATTAAAAGATGGCGAAGTAGTCTATCCGTACTATCTCGAAACCGAGAAGAAAGAAATTCAACTGACCTCGCTTCGCGACCTGCTGATGGATATGCGAAAGCTGGGCGAAGATTTGATTCAGGGCCGCATCACCCGCTTTAAAGGACTGGGCGAGATGGATGCGGAAGAACTGTGGATGACGACGATGGATCCGGAAACACGAAATCTGTTGCAAGTGACAATGGAAGATGCCGCCGCAGCGGATGAAATTTTCCGTGTGTTGATGGGTGACCATGTGGAACCACGTCGGGAGTTTATTGAGAAACATGCACTCGATGTGAAAGAGTTGGATGTTTAGTAAATGGCGAGCCGTCGCAGTTATGCGACGGGTGGGTTCGAGTCATTAAGGAAGATGTTAAAATTCATTGAACACACAATAATCATGAGAATACCCGAGTCATAACTGACTCGGCTCGCCTTGAAAACTTATCGAGGACTTTGAAATGCGAAACTTGTTGTTGCTACTCCTGATTTTAACATTCGCTATATTCGATTCCTCCGTTCAAGCGGCTCCTCCAAATTTCCTGATCATCCTCTGTGACGACCTCGGCTACGGCGATCTCGAATGCTACGGGCATCCGCATATTAAGACTCCGAATCTGAATCAGCTGGCCAAAGAGGGAATACGATTTACTGATTTCTACAGTGCCGCTCCCGTTTGTTCTCCGGCTCGAGTTGGATTATTGACGGGCAAAACTCCGAATCGCCTGGGCATTTACGACTGGATTCCTCCGGGACATCCGATGTATCTCAAATCGGAAACGCCAACGATTGCCTCTCTGCTCGGTAAAGCCGGTTATGAAACAGCTGTTGTCGGCAAATGGCACTGCAATGGCGAGTTCAATTCCCCAAATCAGGATCAACCCGATGACAACGGATTCCAGCACTGGTTTGCCACACAAAATAATGCCGCACCCCGCCATCAAAATCCTGTCAACTTTGTCAAGAATGGAACAGCAGTTGGTCCTCTAGAAGGGTTTTCCTGCCAACTGGTCACTGATGAAGCAATCCATTGGTTAAATGCTCGAAAGGATTCCGAAAAGCCTTTCTTCCTGCATGTCTGTTTTCATGAACCACATGAACCGGTCGAAAGCCCGGATGAACTGGTCGAACAGTATCTGGATGTCGCAGAGAATCGGGATCAAGCTGAGTATTTTGCGAATGTTGCCAATGTCGATAAAGCAGTTGGCCGTTTGATGAAGCAACTCGATCAACTCGGGTTGAATGAAGAGACACTGGTGATCTTCACTTCCGATAATGGACCTGAAACGCTCAACCGTTATCGCAGTGCCAATCGATCTTATGGTTCCCCTGGCGACCTGCGCGGCATGAAACTGCACATTTACGATGGTGGTATCCGAGTCGCAGGGATTGCCCGCTGGAAGGGGACCATAGCCGAGAATCAAACCTCCAGTGTTCCAGCCTGCAGTCTCGATTTCCTGCCGACGTTTTGCAGTCTGGCTGATGTCAAAGTTTCAGACGATCTGGTGCTTGATGGAACCGATATCTCCGGCTTGCTTCATGGTGAAAAACTGACTCGCAAACAACCGTTGTTCTGGCATTATTATCGAGCGTACAGTGTCCCCAAAGTCGCCATGCGGGATGGTGACTGGAAGATTGTTGCTCATTGGGATGGCCCGCATTTGATTGAAGCCGGCAATTCACTGGGGCGTGGTGTGAATACAGAATCCCAAAAAGTGATCAAGACGGCTCAACTCGTCAAATATGAGTTGTACAATCTGGCAAAAGATCCCAGCGAAACCAATGATCTTGCTGAGAAACAGCCGAAGATACTAAAACGTCTGCAGGATCAGGTCGTGAAAAAATATCAGCAGGTGCAATCGGAATGCCCTGTCTGGGAAACGGACAAATACTGGCAGAATCGATAATCTGCAAATTTGTAATCAACATCTCGACCGACAAGGATGAACGATGGCGATCGTAGCCGGTGAATTTCTTTGCCCAAACTGTGCGGCTCGATTGAGGATTCATCAGTCCGGACAGAAGCAAACCGAAATTGATTGCCCCGAGTGTGCCGCTCATCTGCTTGTTGAAATGACCGCGGACAATCGGATTTCAGTCATTCCCCGTCCTGAGTTCGATGGCACTGTTCCGGTCGCTTCGCTTCATCGATTTCCAATCAGTGTTGCCATTGTCTTGATGCTCATCACTTGCACGGCTCTCTTTTTCCTCGTTGATTTCGATTCGAACGAACAGAAGTCCTCTGAAGAAAATCCTGAAATTGCCAATCAGAATCCTTCCGTTGCAGACCCGGAATTGACATCGAACGCAGTTGGCCCGGTCGCACCCGCTGTCCCAGAAAAAATTTCATTTGAGGACCGACTTCAGAAACTCGGCATTCGCATCAATGAATATCGTCTCAATACCGGTCAATTCCTTGTAGCTGGGTGGAAACCGAATCACGAGCCAGGAAAACCGACCGGACTAAGCTGGTTAGCGGGACTTGATCCCGAACTGGAAGCCGGCAGCAAATATTCACCGAACTGGAATGTGGATTGGCACAGTCCAGTTAATGATCGTTTCGTCAGACGTTCCCGCAGCGACTTACAGAATCCGGAACTGAAAACCGTTGTTGGTTCGGATCGCTATCCTGCAACGCATATTGTCGGAATTTCGGGCGTAGGAGATGACGCTGCTGAGTTACCGAAAGATGATCCGCGGGCAGGCATCTTCGGATGGAATCGTGTGACCCGTACTGAAGATGTCAAAGATGGATTGTCCAACACCTGGCTGGCAAGTGGGATTACTGAGCGATTCTCTTCCTGGGCGAATGCTTCCCAATCGATTCGACCAGTGACTTCAGAACCGTACATCAATGGACCCGATGGGTTTGGAATGGGATCTTCGGAAAGGATGCCGATCCTGATGGCTGATGGATCGGTTCGAGCAATGAATGATAAAACAGCTCCTACAATATTTCGACGACTGGCCGCCATGGCTGATGGACTTCCGCTCGATTCCAAAATTGCCGGGGAACCTGGCAAAACAGAATCAACTCAAGCAGATTTACTAACCAACAAACCAATCATGCCTGAAGTCGTTCCTTCAGAACAGACGACCTCTTCTCCACCGATTCCTCCAGAAACCGTTTCGCCAGAAGTTCAGCAGGCAATGCTGGAGAAATTGAATCAGAAGGTGCTCTCGTTTGAACTCAATCAGCCGACCGCTTTGAACGAGGTGCTTGTGGAATTGGAAGCGCTGGCAGGTGTGACCATCGATTTTGATGAGCAACAAATTGCTCAATCGGATCCCGTGCGAACACATTTGGTGATATTGAGTGGAAAAGGATTGTCAATTTCTGAAATGCTCGATCAAATACTGACTCCGCAAAACTTGATACTGACTCCTGCGAACGGTCGATTGCTCATTCGACGGGCAAAAAATGAATGATGGTAACATCTGATGAAATTTGATGATCTGATTGATGTTCTGAAGGAATTGATTCGTCAGCCCAGTGTCGTGGGTGCAGAGCACGCCTTCTTTCGAGTCCTTCAACGTCTGCTCGAAGAACGGGGCGCTCAGGTGGACTGGTACGATGGTCTTCTCGTGGCTCGAGGAAATAAACCGTTTCAAACCATGTTCTCTGCTCATATCGACCGGCACGGTTTAATCTGCACTGGACCTAATGAATTCCAATACGCCGCTTTCGTAGCTGGGCAACGATCCGATCTACTGGGAAATTCGGTTTCGGAACAGTTGATGAACAAGATTGTTGATCGTTTTGAAACTCAGGCGGTGTTGGCTTATGAGCCCTGGTCAGGGGCGTATCGCGGCAGTGGAGTGGTTGATAAAGCTTACATCTGCGAGTTTCGAAACAACTTGATTTTTCAGTTGCATGGACTCGATCATCTCATAGCCGGTACGCCAGTCGCATTTACAGATCGGCTTTCCATCGAAGACAATCGGTTCATCGGACAACTCGATAACGTCCTGACCGCAGCTGTGCTGGTGCATCTGTTCGCTCTCGATTTTGAAGGAACCGCTTTTTTCACGGCTCAGGAAGAATCGGGCAAGAGCTGGCGGTATCTACTGGAGTGGTTCCGTCGGTTTGGGTCGAGCCGGAATGAACTGATCGTGGTCGATACCAGTCCCTATCCTGATCGAACTGCTTCCGACTTACAGCACGTTGTTCTCCGGGGAAAAGATGCCAACGCCCCCTTCGATCATGAAATCACCGAACGACTCCGCACGAGTTGTGAAGAATTGTATGTGAAGTATTCATACAAAGATCGCTACATCGATGAGTCGAACGCAATTGCCATAGCAGAAGGACGTCAACCTGCCTCACTCGGAAGTACGGAAATGGGCCGTATTATCGCTGCCTCGAATGGGCTGGTCAGGGGCACGACTTTGCAGATTCCAACGATTGGCTATCACACAATGCAGGAGTCAGCCAGCGTGGAGTCCTGCATGGCTTTTCTGAAACTGCTAATGAGAATTTCAGAAATTGACGGATAACAAACGAAGCGTGGGCGGCTGAGGTCTTAGCGAAGTGCAGCCCCCAGAGTTTTCAGCCTGTTCTATGGAGAAACTTGAATAGTAGCGACTCACTCGCTTGCGCTTCGAGCTTGTAAATTATGGAATGGAAATCAATTCCCTGGAGGTTCGGTCGCACTGGAAGCGGTTTTGGATTGTGAGCTCAACTTGTTTTCCATCTCGCTGTTTTCGGAGAGTAGCTTTTCAAAGCGGGCGTGCAGGCTGGCGAGTTCTCCGCGTAATTTTTGAACTTCAGCCAGAGCCGCATTTCGAGTTTCTTCAGCTGCGTTCATCGTCGCAACCAGACCTTTGGTGTATTCATCCCCTGCTCCTTCGGGAGCCTCAGGATTACCGTTAAGTTCCTGCATCCGATTATCAAGAGCTGTCTTCGCAGCGGCCAGACTGTCCTGTTGAATGGAAAGGAATTGACGGCGATCGCTCAGACGTTGCTCAACCGTTGTCATTTTGAGGAGCAATTCACTGACCGATTTTCGCTTAGCAGGAGGGAGGGCATCACGAAAGCGCCACGTATTGTTGAAATTCCAGTTGTTGACTTCACCTTCACGAGGTGTCCGTGACAACTGCAAGGCTGCTCGATTGACATCGACTTGAGTCACACGGAACTCGCCTACGTAGCTCATCGTCCCATCGGCATTTTCCTGAAATGCATACATTTGTGGATACTGATCACCGGTAGCCGTTGTCTGAACAAGACCATCGTTGCGTCCGATTCCAATGTTAATCAATCCCCGGGCAATATTTACTGAGGCGGTGACTTCCACTTCATTCCAGTGTCGTCCCCATCCGAGACGCGACAATGTGATTTCTTCTTCAAGCTGATTCGCTTTATTCTCGACATCGGGCAATTTCGCCAGCGAAGCTTCATAATCGGCTCGGGCTTTCTCGACGCGACGATTCCATTCGTTTTGCTTATCAAGCGTTTTAGCCGTCAAAATGATCGCAGCTACCGCCAGGCAGAGCGTCAGAAAAGCAAAGATTTTTCCGGTAATGTGCATATCGAGTGCTCACGTTTTGTCTGCAGTAGGAGTGCTCACTCCACTGTTTGCCGTCGTTCAGACGCCAAAAGACTGTTATTACTATATTTTCAACTGCAGATCACTGCAGAGGTTTCTGATCCAACTCACTCCACTAGGTCAGGACGTGCCGTACCCATCAGGATATCGACACAATCCTCTATTATCTATGTCAGCATCTTTTCCCATGATACGGAAGCAGAAAATCTCTGGTCAATATGAAAGCTTGTCACTTCGTGGCAGTCCTGCAGAATATTCGGGTTAATCCAGCTGGGAAAAACAGACAGTGACACTGAATTTCCGAAAAATCAGACGAATCGAAAGGACTCAACCGATGCTTGGCAAGCAAGGCGATATTAAATCAGCACTTCCTTTTCAATGACTGACATCGATTTCCATTTTCCCCCACGATATCGCCACCACATCCCTATCCCGACAATAAAAATATAAAACGTGACGACACTCCAGGTACCAATAAGATTGCCACCCCACAGATACCAGATGACAGCCGAAGGGATGATCAGACAGAAAATACTGGACAGTGTGAAAAACAAAAATGGATACAAGGCATCGCCTGCTCCGCGAAGTGCGTATCCATACACAATAGCGAGAACATCAAACAGGCCATAAATGGCAATAAACCTCATCAGAATGACAGCAGTCTCTTCTATTTCCGCAAATTCATCTCCAGCGGCATAGGCCCGAAATGGAGTGATCAATAATCGAGGAATCAGGACATAGGCCACACACCACAGTCCCATGTAGGTGCATCCTAACTGCAACGCATGACGAACAGTTGTTTCGGCAAGAGCCGGGTTCTTTTCCCCGATTCTTCTCCCAACCAGAGTCATCACCGCAGTGCCGAGCCCCAACATCGGGATAAATGCCAATGAGTTCAGATTGAATGCCAGATTGGTTGCTGCCAGCGCAGTCGTTCCCATTTTGCCTACGAAGAGCAGAAAAATCGTGAATCCGAAGATATCGACAAAAATCTGTAAACCCATTGCCAGGCCGTAATACAACATCCGCTGACACAATTCGAAGTCGATTCCGAACTCACTCCGCATGGGGTACTGCTTGCGTGAGACTTCTCGAATCATCAGACCGACAAATAACAGGCAGGCCAGACAATTTGAGATGACAGTCGCCAGACCAGCCCCCCAGATTCCCAGAGGAGGAATGAATGCAAATCCAAAAATCAGCAGGTAGCCAAAGACAAGATTGATAAGCACTGCGGTCAGATTGACCCACATCACGACAGCGGTCTGTCCACGACCAGAAAAGAAACTCGAAAGGGACGTCATCAATAATGCAGCCGGTGCACCTCCGCAGAGCATGGAAAAATAGGTGACTTCATCCCGCTGGACATCGGCAGGGTGTCCTGCAAGCGCAAAGATGAGTGGAGCAGCCAGAGTAAACAAAGCCAGCAAAGAGCCCAGACTCAGACACAACCATATCGATTGCCACACTACACGGGCAACTCGATCCTTCCGTCCTGCTCCTTCATATTGTGAAATGAAGGTCCCTGTGTAACTCGCAACCCCCATTGCAAAACTGACGATTGACCAGTTCAACATACTGGCAGGCATCGTCGCCGCCAGAGCACTGCTGGAATACCAGGTTAAAAAAATCCGATCGATAAAGCTCATTACCGATTGCGATCCAAAACTGATCATCAATGGTAAAGCAATCAACAACAGTTCCTGAGCGGAACCGGGTCGCGCTCGAGTCACTGGAGTGGACGAAGACATGAGAACTGTTTTCAATAGTTGGGTATTCAGCTTGTACCACATGAAAAGTCATTTGGAACAAGAGAAATCATACAAGCACGAAGCGCAAGCGAGTGTGTCATGTCGTCCAGAACACACTCGCTTGCGCTTCGTGCTTGTAACGACACTTCAAACGTGTCGGCGTTTTCGAGGTTCGAACGAGTCGAAATCTTCAAACGTGTACTCGGGAATCATCCGATTGACGAGCATTTCAATGCGGGTCAACTCGCCTCCCTGATCCTTCGTTACGAATGTAAAGGCTCGTCCTTTGAAGTCTGAAGAGAGCCGTCCTGCTCGTCCGACACGGTGCACGTAGTCGTCGGAATGTTCGGGAATGTCGTAATTGATGATGTGCGAAATCCCGCCGACATCAATCCCTCGTCCCACAATATCGGTTGCAATCAGCAGCCGCACTTTGCGGTCACGGAAACTTTGCATCACTCGATCGCGTTTGGCCTGTGGCAAGTCTCCATGTAAAGCCGCCACTTGTTTAATTCGGCTCTTAAATCGATTGTATAACTCATCGGCTTTACGACGTGTGCGACAAAAAACAATCGCCTGTTGAGGTTGTTCTTTCCGCAGAAGTTTGACCAACAAACCCAGTTTGCGATGATTGTCGACGGTACAGAAAAACTGATCGACCGAATTGGAAGTCACATCTTTCACCGAAATATCGATGCGGATCGGATCTCGCATGAAGCGACTTGAGAGCCGTTCGACTTCTGGGGGCAACGTGGCCGAGAGTAATAATGTCTGTCGATCTTTTGG
This sequence comes from Rubinisphaera italica, assembly GCF_007859715.1. Taxonomy (NCBI): domain Bacteria; kingdom Pseudomonadati; phylum Planctomycetota; class Planctomycetia; order Planctomycetales; family Planctomycetaceae; genus Rubinisphaera; species Rubinisphaera italica. The sequence goes on along the minus strand of NZ_SJPG01000001.1, from coordinate 5,176,408 downwards.
ACAGTTTTTCAGAATGTATTCCATATCGGGACGGAATCCGATATCGAGCATGCGGTCGGCTTCATCGAGGACCACGGTTTTCAATCCGGCAAACGAAAGAGATTTTCGTTTGAACAGATCGATCACACGTCCCGGTGTTCCGACAACAATGTCGACACCCTGTTCCACCTGCTTCATCTGATTTCGCAGTGGCCGCCCGCCGACGACTACAACAATATCAATATCATCTTTACAGAGTTTGCGTGTCTCTTCAGCCACTTGCTCGGAAAGTTCGCGCGTCGGACACAGGACTAATACCTGTGGATCCTGCGTCGGATCTTCCAGGCGTTCAATCACAGGCAGCATGAACGCTGCTGTTTTACCAGTTCCCGTTTGCGACTGACCCAGACAATCGGCTCCGGTAACTGCCGGGGGTATAAACTTTTGCTGAATCTCGCTCGGATGAAGATATCCCACGGCTTCGAGATGCTTCACGGTCGATTTCTTCAAACCAAGATCCGCAAAGGTGCCAGCTGATTGATCAAAAAATACAGACTCCACGGGAAACTCCGCCTGATAGGCATTTAAGGTTGTCTACTCGGGTGGCCCAGATAGCTATGCTATCTGGGTGGACGAAGTCCATAAGCAGATTTCAATTAGTTTGTGAATATTATAAAGAACTTCTTACGGCTGCGCCGCCCCGAAAGAAACTTTCGGGGCCACCCAATTTGAGGCACAGCCTGACCTACAGCTTTTAACTCTCACCTTCGGCAATATCGTTCGATTTCCAATCGACTCGTTTGCCCAGAATTCGTTCCAGATCGTCGGAGTCGATAATCTCTTTTTCGATGAGTGCTTCCGAAATTTCATCCAGTTCTCGACGATGCTCGTTCAGTAGATTTGTTGCCTGATCCGAAGCCGCGAACAAGACCCGTTGTATCTCCTGATCCACCAGATGAGCCGTCGTATCGGAATACGATCTCATCTCGTGCATTTCCTTGCCCAGGAAGGGATCCGACTCGGCATGTCGAAAGGCAGCCGGACCGATTGTTTCGCTCATCCCCCAGTGGGAAACCATTTTCCGGGAAAGATCGGTTGCCCGCTTCAAATCGTCGGAAGCATTCGCAGTATATTCGTTGAAGACCAGTTTCTCAGCGGCACGTCCACCCAGGAGCATTGCCAACTGTTGATGCAGTCGCTGTTCTCCCACGCTGTGACGCTCTTCATCCGGTCGCAACTGAGTCACACCCAATGCTCGCCCGCGGGGAACGATTGTCACTTTATGAACCGGATCCAGTTCCGGCGAGAACCAGGCCACTAGCGTATGACCGGCTTCGTGATACGCGGTCATCTTCTTTTCTTTGTCGGACAGCACATCTTCTCGTTTGATACCCATCATCACGCGATCAGCGGCAGCTTCAAAGTCTTCCATCATCACTTTGCTTTTGCCGTTGCGGGTCGCATGGAGAGCCGCTTCGTTGACGAGGTTTTTCAGGTCTGCTCCCGAATATCCAATCGTACTCGCCGCAATACGATCCAGATTCACATCATCAGCCAGCGGAACCTTGCGGCTGTGAACTTTCAGAATGCCGAGCCGACCTTCTTTTGTAGGCAGGTCGACCACAATATGTCGATCAAATCGTCCCGGTCGAGTCAACGCTTTATCGAGAACATCGGGCCGGTTCGTAGCCGCAATCACGATGACGGCATCGTTCTGAGAAAATCCGTCCATTTCACTGAGGATTTGATTGAGTGTCTGTTCGCGTTCATCGTGCCCGCCGCCGTAACCGGCTCCACGCATGCGGCCGACCGCGTCGATTTCATCAATGAATACGATGCAGGGTGAATGTTCCTTGGCGATGCGAAACAAATCCCGCACACGGCTGGCGCCGACACCGACAAACATCTGAATGAACTCGGAACCATTAATGCTGTAAAACGGTACTTCCGCTTCCCCGGCAGTTGCCCGGGCCAGCAATGTTTTTCCAGTACCCGGCGAGCCCATCAGGAGCACACCTTTGGGGATCTGAGCTCCGAGCCGTTGAAACTTCGCGGGGTTTTTGAGGAACTCAACCACTTCCTGAAGCTCAGTTTTGGGATTTTCCATCCCCGCAACTTCATCGAAGGTTGTCAGTTTGTCAGACGGTTTGAACTCCCGAGCAGGGCTTTTCGTGAAGCTGCCGAACATTCCGGAAGACATCGGATCCGCCGAGCGTCGCATCATTGTCAGGAAGAACAACATCAGCAGCAACGTGCCGCCGAGCATGATCAGCATTTGAGTGCCAAAGGAAATCTGGGTCGTCACATCTTTGTAATTTTCAGTTCCAGAAGCCGCCAGCGCTTCCAGAAGTCGATCACTTTCGAGATGAGGAATTTGTGTATAGAACGTCTCTTCGAGAGGCTTGGCTTCTTTATCGGTTTCCTTTTCTGGGTTCTCAGGAACTTTCTTCCATTTTCCGGCTAGAACATTCCCTTCAAACACAACATCGGTCACATTGTCGTCTTGAAGCTGCTTCCAGAAGAAACCGTAATCGACTTTCGAGCCTTCGCGACCATTGTTGGCAGCCCAGATAATTAGAAAAGCGATGCCGACGAGCAGAATCAACGACCACGGCATGCGTTGTTGTTTGCTGGTTTTACTGGCGGACTCATTCGAAGGACTACTGGTTTTCTTCAAACCTTCCTGCAAAGGCCCCTGCTGATCTCGGACATCAGGTTCTGGAGGCAGGTTGGATCCCTCGGGTGTAATATCGTTCATCCGGTCTTCGTTTCTACTGCTCGTTGATAGTCTATGTTCGTTGTTTTGCGGTCAGGCTTTAAACTCAGTCGAATCTACCCTGCTTAATCCGCTAATCCATACCGAATAATGCAGTACAGGGCCTGAAAGCCATCTTTCCAGCCAATTTTTTTGCCTTGATCGTATGTCCGTCCTGAATAGCTAATCGACATTTCAAAAATCCGATGATTTCGACGAGCAATTCTCGCGGTGATTTCCGGCTCAAAGCCAAACCGGTTCTGCTGCAGTTTGGGCGCGATCTCCTGCAGCACTTCCTTGCGGAACACCTTGTAACAGGTTTCCATGTCCGTCAAATTCAAATTGGTAAAACAGTTGGAGAGCTGAGTTAAAAAATTATTCCCCAAATAATGCCAGTAGTAAAGCACCCGATGCGGCTGGTCTCCCAGAAAGCGGCTGCCGTAAACGACATCGGCTTTCCCTTCGACAATTGGCTTGATCAGCCGGGGATACTCGTGAGGATTATACTCCATGTCGGCATCCTGAATGATGACGATATCTCCCGAGGCTCTCAAAAATCCCGTCCGCAAAGCCGCCCCCTTGCCCTGATTCTTCTCATGATAGGCAAACACAAAGCAGTTCCGCGGATCCTGTTCTCCTTCTGCCTGGGCTTTCTCCATCTCCTGCAGTAAATCCCGAGTCCCATCCTTTGAGCAGTCATCCACCAGAATGATCTCTTTATTGATGGGGACTTCCTGAATCTTTTCCAGAATCAGGTGTAATGTCTCGCACTCATTATAGACAGGAACGACCACGCTCAGGAGCAGCGTTTCAGGGATTGCGTAAAATCCCATCTGCTCACAAGCGGCTTTACCCAGAACACTCTGTAATTGTTCCAGCCAACTCTCCGTAAACTGTGTGCCAACACTGCTTAAACTGGTATCTGACATTCTGACGTCTTTATTTCCTGTGCGATTGACGAATCCTGTTCTCTGCTCAATCCACTGTCGAGCGGTCTGCACAATTTGAACTCAAATTCATGAGAGATTGAACAGTATCGTAAGTCGAAGCGTGTCGACAAACAACTATCAGCCAACACTTTAAGTGTAAAAACCACCTCTGACGCACAGGCTTCCAGCCTGTCTTCCCATGATCACATCCCTAATCAACCCTGGTCGCTGGGGTCGCATCGCAGCGAAGACCCCAGAAATTCGATCAAATTAGCTCGGGTGTTTCATGATGATTATGTGTCGGGTTGTGAAAAATGTGATAGATGAACCGAACCCACCCGAGTCATAACTGACTCGGCTTGCCTAAAACATCATGTCCAATGCGACTTCTCTTCATCCGGATCTGTCGTCGCATCCAGTACCGCGAGTTCTTCTGGGGGAAAAATAAGATCCAACAGGCTTCGAACGGGCACCAGGAACGCAATGAAGATCGGAAACGTTAACCGCATCCACTTGTAGGGACTCAAATTAATCAGGCACAATACGATCAGGCACAGCAACTGTACGAGTGTAAACACGTGAATCAATCGAATTGGAACCCGGCGAATGTAGTGAGTTCGCGGGTAGAGTGACGAATCCATCAGCCACAGGCTCAACCGCTCGATAAACTGATTCCCCAGCAGCGAAACCACGCCCATATACAAAAACAGCCCAAACAGAACGGCCATCGGTGTATAAGCCAGAATATTCAAGGCCAACAATGACAGCCCAATCAACGCATGAATCGCAAATGCGGTCAGTCGATTCTCTTCCACGTGAATGAAGCGTTCCTTCTTCTCTCCCGAACTGGAGATCTGTTCTTCAACCGTCGCCAGTCCACGCACATGCGCCAGAGATCGGACCGTCGCAGCGACCAGCCAGGGTAACCCGAACAGTGAACAGATCAGCACAAGCACCGCCAACACCAGCAAATCCAGATGATAAGCCGCCCCCTTTTTCAATTTGAGATCCGGCCCATTGATCAGCCGCCCGGTTACATTCTGCACGAGAAAAATCAGCACAGCCGCCAGAATAGCTGGCAGGATCGCCAGCATTTTCAAGTTGAACGGCAACGTACTCCCATCAATAATCCACGACCGCGGATCGCCCGTTTCGGGATTCACCATTGTCGGTTGAATGGCAGCGGGAACCGCCAGCTGATCGAGCGGAATTTCTCCTCGAAACGCAAACCCAATGCAAGCTGTCGCGGCTATCGCAATGGTCGGCCCGAAGTCGGAAAGAAATTCCCGCATCCACGGCATCAAATACCGACTGCGTCGAAACCGGGACAAATTGAAGGCAATCATCGCCGTCCCGACTGCCAGTATCAGCGAGAGAAACGCTTTATCATGATTCACCGAACTGTCCGCAAAGCTCTCCTGAAAGATCATAGCGAGCGCTTTGACCGCTTCATAAATGAAGATCAGCGACATCAACACCGAAAAGACATCATCACTGAATCGTGTGAAATACCGCATCAAAACGGAAGCATCGCTCGAACAGAGGATCAGCAGAATGAGAGCCGTCCAGAAGCCGATCCACTGATACATCGGCAGAAACGGAATCGAGAGGTCCACGCACATCTGATACAGAATGCCCGTAAACACGAGCATTGGACCAACTCCACCCAGCAAAATTAAAGGCTGCCCGGAAAAGATCGCATAAATCATTCCCCCGGCTGCAGTCGCGATCAGCATTTCGACCACGCCGATCTGCTGATTCGTAATTGCTCCCATAATCCCGCCGAATGTCACAGCCGGTGCCAGACAGGCAAAGAACAAAAACACAGTCGCCGCCGCCGATTTACTACTCCAGCCACGCGTCCAGTCATCCCGATAATGGGGCCAGCGCCGTTTGAAATCATTCCAGACTCCCCCAAACGGTTTGCCGGAGAATTTCAGAACCTCTTCCGCTTTCTTGACCGCATCGGGAATGATGGGTGTATTTCGAAGATGAAAACGTTCAAGGGCATCAAGAACATTTTTTCGAGACCGCGACTGCAGCAGGTCGTAACGAAATTCTTCATCCGACATCAACCGCGCGATCGAAGTCAGCGTATCGAGATGTTCGGCTGCAAATCCGGTGGGGCCCAATAGAATAAAAAAGAACCGCGTCGGTACACCATCGGGAGCCCCGAGATTCAGCGGGCGTTTTAAACGGACAAAAAAGACTCTAGGCTGTTCGATCTCGGGCACATACGCATGAGGTATTGCGACCGCCTGTCCAATCGCCGTCGAGACCGCTTTTTCCCGAGTCAACAACGCTTGATGAATCACATCGCGATGCTCTTTTGCAATCAGATCCCGAGAAATGAGATGATCGAGAGACAACTCAAAAACTTCATTCAGCGACTCCGCTTCCATATCAAGCAGAAACGCATCATCATTCAGGGCGTTGGCCAGAAATTGCATAAAGAATGAATTTAGGTTAGAGAGGAGAGATTAATGTTGAGAGTCTGAGCGAAAATGAGAATTGAAATACTCTCACCTCGAATCTCTCACCACTAATCTATTCAAATAAAGCATGCGTCCACAAGGTTATATCTTGAGTGGTGGGAAAAGTCTTCGTTTTGGCAGCGATAAAGCCCGCCACAAAACGAATTCACAATCGTTGATCGAAAATCTCGATCAGAAACTTTCGCACTGGACCGGTCAAAAATCGATCGCCGTCGCAGATCGTTCCGACAAATACCTCGACCTCAACATTCCTACAATCCCCGATATCCATCCAGAAGCAGGCCCGCTTGCCGGTCTGCATGCCGCTTTGACTCATTCACAGAAAACAACGCAGGATTGTTGGATTGTCCTCATCAGTTGCGACATGACCGAGCTCAAACCCGACTGGCTCGACATCCTCTGGGAACGAGCTCAACAAAGTGAAGGTGCACTTTCTATTCACTTCATGGAAAGGAACTCAAAAAAATCTGAACCACGCCTACACCCTTTCCCAGGCTGCTATCACACCTCGCTGATCCCCATCCTGGAAACTCGACTGGCCACTCAACAGCGTTCGTTTTTCAAACTCTTTCAGCAACTGAATCAGAAATGCCATTCACTCCCGATCCCTGAAAACTGGCCGAAAATCCCTCAAATCAATACACCACAGGAATCCCTAGACTGGCAAAATTCACAGGATCATGACTCGGGATCCCTTCGATGATCCCGTTTCAATTCACGCTTTCCCCTCGCTGACGCTTCGGGTTAAGATGCTGCTATCAATTCCCAGATTGAAACATCCGTTGGGAACGTATAGCGTGCTCTACAGGTCTTAATCCATAAATAGTTAGACCCAGATATTTCTTAAACCTTTGACTTCGAGAATCCCTTGCAAATCATCGGCATCAGTCTCGTTGAACACGAAAATTGTTATGTTGTGGGCATTCGGCCGGAAGGGGCCGTGCTGGCTGGTTTCGCCGAGTTCCCCGGCGGTAAGCAACTCCTTCCTGAAAGTACATCCGAGACCGCCGTTCGGGAATGTCGTGAGGAAACCGGTTTGCAAGTCGAAGCGCTTAGGCTGCTCCACCAGGAACAATTTACGTACGAACATGGCGAGGTTCTGCTCGACTTCTGGCAGTGCAAGCTGGTCGACGGTCAATCTCCCGACTCCTTACAGGCACCTTGGAAGTGGATCCCACGAAATGAATTAGACTCCTATTCTTTCCCCCCGGCCAACGCTGTCGTTCTTGAACAGATTCGCATATCCACTCCAGTTGACTAACTTCAAATGACAAAGCAAACTCCAATCCTGAACGTCGTACTCTTTGAACCCGAAATTCCTCAAAACACGGGAAACATCGGTCGCTCCTGCGTAGCCGTCGGTGCTAAACTCTGGCTCATCCGTCCGCTCGGTTTCGAGCTGGATGCCAAACACCTTCGTCGAGCCGGGATTGATTATTGGCAATATCTCAATTGGGACGTTGTCGATTCCTGGCAGGAACTTCGCCAGCAATTGCCGGATCGAAACGTCTGGTGTCTGACCAAATTCGGCACTCGCACTCCCTGGGAAGCTCAGTTCGCTCGCGGAGATATTCTCCTGTTCGGAAAAGAGAGCGCCGGTCTGCCCGACGAAATTCGTAGCGAATATTCCGAGAACTGCCTGCGATTACCGATGCACCCGGAAGTTCGCAGCCTCAATCTGGCCAGCACCGCCAACACGATAATGTACGAAGCGGTCCGTCAGTTTGGTGGCTTGCCTGATTTGTAAGGGGACAGACAGGATTGATCTTGACGGGCGAGTCAGGATCGGACGTAATAAGGATGCCTATCTTAACCCGATGCGTCAGCGAGGGGACGGCTCTGCATGACTTAGAACGCATTCGGTTTAAGCGGATCGCGTTGACGTCAACAATTCAAGGTGTTTTTGCATCGCCAGCCGCTGCAGTAAAAGTAGACTTGGTCCAGGCCAATTCCAAACAGGATGTTAACAATGACTCACACAATCCGAACGCTTTTCTGCGGAGTCTGCCTCTTCCTGGTGATTTCATCAACCAGCCTTTCCGCCGATGAAAAACCGCCCATAGAGAAAACGGAAGCGCAAACCGCAGCCGCGCAGAAGAGTTTTGAACTTGGCAAATCTGCGATGGAGCTGGAGGACTTTGAAACTGCCATCGAACATTTTGAAGCAGCCGTCAAAGTAGAAGCGGAAAACGGTGAGTATCATCACGCCCTCGGACTGGCATACATGGCCAACCGCAATGCGAATGCAGGTTGGTATCACTTTCGCATGGCTGTCCGATACGCCCCGAAAAACGAAGCGGCTGTGATGGACTTCCTCCGCACCTGGAAATTTCTGGATGATCGCGGCCTCTTCAGCGTTGGTACGACTGCAGACACAATCATGAACGTTTTGGGCAAGCCAGATCAATTCGAGCAGAATGGCATCCAGAGCCGCGCCATCTACGGATTCATGTCCATCAACATGATCAACCAGCAGGTCTTTTCCATTCTCGACTTACGTAATCTTCCCGAAGGTGGATTACGCAGCGAAGATGGTCTCGCGTTTTCACTTCCTGAAGGCTGGCGCGTTGCCTATCGAATATTATCTTTCGAACAGGGCAACACAGAATTTACCAAAGGTGAGGAAACGATTCAAAACTGGACCGAACTCTTTTCCAGCCAGCGATTCATCGGAATTGTTGAAGAGCAATCGGCAAAAAAAATGATGGAAATCATCCGCGAAAGCCTGACCGGTTCCTTCAAAGAGGTGGAATTTGATGTGCTCAATGAAACCCCGGACGATGTGCTCTTCTTCTGGAGAATCAAGGAAACCGATGAGCACCCATCGCAATACGAAATGGTCCGCATCGTGAAAGGCAAAAGCGATATTCATCGAATTGCCTATACGAAAAAAGCCGATCAGAAAGACGAAGAGAACATCAAACTCTGGACCGAAACCCTCCGATCAGCCCGGTTAATGACTGCAGAAGAACTCCGAAAATATCAACAGCAGGCCGCCCTGGAACATGAGATACTTCAGGCGACTCGTTTTCAATTACAAAAGCAGGAAGAGTATATTCGGGATGGAAACATCGAAGAATTGAAGAAATTTATCCTGCCTGAAAAACAAAACGAAATTACGCCTGAGCTACTCAAGAAAATCGACAGCATAAATTTCTCAATTGATGAACAAACGATGGTGAAGCGTGTTGAACTGAAAGAAGAAGACGGCAAACGCAAAGCACGGATTTTCAATTCCAAAGACGAACAGGTCCTCACACTCATCGAAGAAGACAACACCTGGTACGCTACCGAACTCTGGTTTGTTAAACTCGCAGGAAAGCCATAATTCCGTAGGACAGGCTTCCAGCCTGTCAAAATGTGCGTTCCACGCTAGTTGACGTCAGACAGTGCCAGACCTGCAGATTGAGAATCCATTTGAAAATGTTTTAGAATGCCAAGTGAAATCGAAACATATCTCTACCGTGGATTAGGCGTTCATGGTGTTTACATTGCAACATTCCAAGAATCATCGATTGAACTAATGATTGCACCTTTTGAGGAGGAATCCAACAAGTTATTCGTCGAATTTCAAAATTCACGTTTAGTATATATTGATGGCTCTTACTCAGATTCTGATGACGATTGGGAGTTGCCTTGGGATATCATTGCATTTGATTGTAGACAGTCAGGCAAGCAATGGGAGTTCATCCTTCATTCGGATGTAATGGAGTTCACATTCATTGCAGATTGGCCAACAGTAAGCCCAAAAAAACACGCTTGAACGTGGGGTTCTATTAATTTGAAATCAGTAGGATAGCCCTGAAAGATTCTTTCAGGGCGGCGAAGCCGCAAGAACGCGGTGAGAAAATTCCATCATCCAACTGCAGTCCTCTTGTGGACTTCGTCCACCCAGATAGCGGAGCTATCTGGGCTACCCGTTGCAACTCACTTCGAAATCGCAACGCGCATAATCTCAGCTGCCGTCCACTCTTCCGTAGGACGAATCTCTTTCAATCGCCCCCGCGCCATCACACCAATTCGATCACACACCGCCTGCAACTCCGGCAGGTACGAACTGATAAACAACACCGCTTTTCCCTGAGCCGCGCACTCGCCCATCAGCCGATAGATTTCCGATTTCGTTCGGACATCAATGCCACGTGTGGGCTCATCGAGAATTAATAAATCGGCCTGCTGATGCAATACGCGTGCGATCGCGACCTTCTGCTGATTGCCCCCCGAAAGTGCCTGAATCGTCTGCTCGGGAGATTCCGCTTTGACATTCAGACGATTCATCCACTCGCGAGCAGATTTTTTCTGAGAGGTCAAATTCACCACACCGAACCGCGCATAGTCTTCCAGTCGTGATAATGTCAGGTTGTCAGCAATCGAACGATTTTGGGCGAGCCCTTCTGTTTTTCGGTCTTCCGAAACCATCCCCATCCCCGCTCGAATCCGAGCCCGCGGATTTGGAGCCGGTTGGATCTCTTCAATTTTGACAGTCCCCGACTTCACTGGATCCAATCCATACAGACACCGCGCCAACTCCGTTCGCCCGGCTCCGACCAGACCCGCCAGACCGACAATCTCTCCGCGACGAATCTGCAGCGAAACATCGACCGGCTTCTCTGAGCCGGTAAGATTAGTCAGATCCACCAAGAGTTCGCCCTGCTCATGAGGCACTGTCGGAAATAATTCATCGAGTTCTCGGCCAATCATCAGATGCACGATCTGATCATCGCTCGCCTCATCCAGCTTGCCAGCTCCCACACTTTGACCATCTCTAAGTATCACATAGTCATCGCACAGTTCTCGAATTTCTTCCAGAAAATGACTGATGTAAACCAGACCTAACCCACGTTCTTTCAGGATGCGTATTACCTTGAACAACTGCTGCACATCTTCCGACGTCAAAGAACTCGTCGGCTCGTCAAAAATCACAATCTTCGATTGATTGACCAAGGCCCGCGCAATTTCCACCAACTGTTGAGAAGCGGGAGACAGCAGGCGCGCCGGTATCGTCAGCGGAAACTGATCCAATCCAAGCAGGCGAAGAGCTTCCTGCATCCGCTCTCGCTGAGCCTTACGATCGAGCAATCCAAACCGGGATGACTCGCAGCCGAGCATCAAATTGTCTTCCAGACTCAAGTCAGGAGCGATCGTCAACTCCTGATAAATCATGCTCACACCCGCCAGTCGAGCAGAGTGTGGGTCGGCTGGTTCGTAAGCCTGCTGCTCCAGACACATTTGTCCGGAATCGGGTTTGATCGAACCACTTAAAATCCGCATCAAGGTACTCTTGCCCGCTCCATTTTCCCCAATCAAAGCCAGCACCTGGCCAGGCTGCACATCAATCGCGACATCGTCTAATGCGATGGTTGCTCCAAACCGTTTCGTGATTCCCGACATACTCAGAATGGAGGATGTGCTGATTGACATAATCGAAACAGTTTCAGAAAATGAGTGCTTGTGCTGAATTGGGAAAAGCGGAACTCGCTCCGATGAATCATAACTCGAAGTGTCAGCGAGGGGAAAGTGTTGCTTTTACGAACCCTATGTTCAGGCGTAAAAAAAGAGACACCCACAGGCGTCTCTTTTATGAATTCGAATCTGATAAGACAAAACTTTCAGAAATCCGATTTATTCTTAGTACTGACGAATTACACCAGAGACGACACCCATAATTTCGACATTGTTCGAGTAGATAGGTTGCATAGTGGAATTGGCAGGTTCAAGGCGAATCCGGTTTGGTTCTTTGAAGAAACGCTTCAATGTCGCTTCTGTGCCATCAACCAGAGCGACAACAATATCTCCGTCGTTGCAATTGGTGGTTCGTTCGACGACAACATAGTCTCCTTCAGCAATATGATCTTCGATCATCGAATCGCCTTTAACGCGGAGACAAAATTGATCCTGGTCGTTGAACAATCCGGAAAAGTCAATTGTTTCCTGATCTTCGACAGCCAGAACCGGACTTCCCGCTGCAATCTGACCAGCCAGTTTCATGGTTGTGGATCGCATTTGAGAGTGATCCGTCAACTGAATTGCGCGGGACATGTGTGATTCCCGAGTAATCAATCCCTTGCGTTCCAGTGCCTTCAGATGGCACATAACTCCATTGGGGGAACGAATTCCAAAGTGATTCCCAATCTCACGGACAGTGGGACCGTAGCCTCGGTTCACAATTTTTTCTTTTAAGAAATCGTAAATGGCTGATTGGCGTTCTGTAAGCGGTGGATGGCTTTTTTCTATCATGGTTTCATCCTTTAAAGATGTTTGGCCCAGTTAATTTGGATTATTGGTAGGAAGCAGAGCGTATAGTCAGGTCTTCTCGGTATGTTGAAAGCCTGACAACCGGTAATATTACCAATATACCACTGTCTATTGCTGAGGACAAGTACCACATCCACGCAAATGCAGGCATATCCCTGCATTTATAGTCAAGATTGGGCAATAATTGAGACTAAATCACCTAATTTCTCAAAATTATTAAACAATTGTGCGCATTATGCCACAAAAGACCAGTAATTATGCACAATGTGGTGCCTGATTATTTTATGAAAAATTCAAAAAATAAAACGAATATAATCATCAGAAATTCATTTTAAGAAAAAAATCTTGTTTCAGAATTGAATGTAAGGACCTGGATTGACAGTTTCGAGTCCATCAGAATTTGCCTGTTTCGTCCACAAAAAAACCCGAGCCGGAATTGGCTCGGGTGGTGATTTCATTTTGTGGATGTCGACATCGCATTAATTCTCAGCGGTAATAGATTTTTGTGTAGGCAATTTTGAGAGTTGTTCTACAGAAAGAGCTGTTGCACGAGCAATCCCATCCGCATCGACCAGCCAGTAGCTGGGAGCCTCGCTCACACCGAATTGCTTCGCAAAAGGCTGGTTGGCTCCACGGAGATCAGCGAGAGGATAGAAGATGTGCTGTCCGGGAACGTCGTGGCTCGACAGAAAATCCTGAAAGTTTTGCGGTTCGGAATCCAGATTGATGCCAATCACTGCATAGCCTTCGTTTTTTGTTAACTGGTTCAGAACGTCGAGATGGTTCACAAATTCATGTGACTTTGAAGACCAGAAGGCAATAATGACATGCTGACCCGCATACTCTTTGAGTGTGATGGTTTTGCCGTCAATCGACGGCCCCTCAATTGTCAGCTTTCGATTGACCAGACTGACTCGTCGCAAAGAAGCTTCAATTCGTTCTTTGAAAGGTGTCTCCGGAAAGGTCTGTTGAATAACAGTGTAACATTCTATGGCAGGCAGAATAATGTTTCGTTTTTCACACAGTTCTGCGGCGGAAATCAATTGAACAATGGCCCGGGCTTCTTCATTTCGGAAATTGGTTGCGAACAATTTGGCCTGACGGACATGCTCACTCAACCAGGGAGAATCGGCTTCATTTCGTAACGCCAATTTTTCCGCCAGTCGAACAATGGTTCCTGACGCGATGACGGCCGCTACGGAATCCGGTTGTTGTTTCGCCAGCAAAGCGGCATCGTTGTATAACTCCTGCAATGCCGCTTCGTCGCCTTGTAATGCCAACTGGAAGCGAGCTTCCATCAACGAATGGACGGCAGCATTGAACTGGGGAACCTGATCAGGTTCATCGTAAGATATGGAAATCGCATGTGAGGCCAGTGAGACAATTCTCTGATTGTTTTCACGAATCCGCACCAGCCGAGTACTCTCGGGCACTTCCGAATCCTCACTGATCAAAGCTTCCGATTCCGTCATTAATGCTGAGATTTGCTCGAGGTCCCATTCAGCTGTTCCAGAAGTCACCGGGACTTTTTCGGCCGGTAAACGCCGTATTAATTCCAGTGAAGCGGTCTGAATTTCCGGTCCGAGTTCCGTTTGAGTCGCCGGACGAATCGTCAATGCAGGGACGGTCGCCAGTGTTTGTGGATTCTCAGAAGAATTCTCGATACGGCCAAAGAGTTGATGATCCTCAGGCCCCAGCTGGACAATATTTGGAGCCGACTTGAGAGTCTTTTCCTGTTCCTGTTCGGAAATGGTTTCTGATTGTCCACATCCCGAGGCAAACACGATCAGACTCATCAGGCAGAATGTATGAGTAATTCCAAATGAAGCCCTTCGAAATGAGGGACTTAGATTCGTTGGTTTCATTACCAGATTCAATGCTGCCAGAACCATTGCTGTATATCCTGTTTCTGAACGCGTAATATGCCGTTCGTAATAGGCTTTGTCGATAAAATCGAGATCATCGACGCTTCCTCGGGTATTGTAATTCCGGGGTTTTTATGTGAAATTCCGAATACAGGTCAAGATGAGTCTAAGTAATATATTCTGATGTTTAGTTCGCAGTTGAGTGATGATTTCAAAAAATAGTCGCCTGCAGGGGGCGTTAATTGTCGTCGACCTCGTCTATTATCAATGAGTTTTTCTTCTATTAACATATTCTCGAAAAAACATAAACGCCATGTCAGCAGTCCCAGTGGAGTCAAACTCCCTTTCATTCTGGCAGTCCGCACTGCAAAAACAGATTTTTCGCGTTTTGGGCCAATTGAAGCATGGTCGGGTGATTATCGAGTCTGGTGATCAACGCGAGGCATTCGGCACACTGGGAAAAGACCATCTCGAAGTGGTCATTCGTGTCGAAAATCCCCAGCTCTATCGTCGGATGGCCTGGGAAGGGAGCCTGGGAGCGGCAGAGTCGTTTTTGCAGGGAGAATGGACTTGCGATAATCTCGTCAACTTTTTTCGTATCCTTTGCAGAAATATGGACCACCTGGCAAGCCTCGACTCAGGCTGGTCAAAACTGATGACAACCGTTGCGACCTGGGGACACCAAAAAAATCGGAATGACAAATCCGGCAGTCAACGAAATATCGCAGCTCATTACGACCTGAGCAACGATTTCTTCAAGCTCTTCCTCGACGAAACCATGATGTATTCCTCGGCTTACTATGCTCAGGAGGACATGCAACTTTCGGAAGCTTCGCTTGCGAAACTCGATTTGATCTGCCAGAAACTCGATCTGAAACCTGAAGATCATGTCCTCGAAATTGGTACAGGCTGGGGTGGATTTGCTCAATACGCCGTCGAAAACTACGGCTGCCGCGTCACCACCACAACCATCTCCACTCAACAGCACGACTATGCAAAACAGCGAATCGAAAACGCAGGCTTGACCAATCGTGTCACATTATTGAAAACCGACTACCGTGATTTGTCCGGTCAATACGATAAACTCGTTTCCATCGAAATGATCGAGGCGGTCGGAGCAGAATTTCTGCCCACATATTTCGAGAAATGTGAATCCCTCATCAAACCGGGGGGCTCGATGCTCATTCAAAGCATTCTCATGCCCGACCAACGCTACGATCGCTACTGCCGTTCGGTCGACTTCATTCAGAAGTACATTTTCCCTGGCGGACACCTCCCCTCGATCTCAGCTGTGCAACAGGCCCTTTCAGCCTCCACACAACTTCGATTGGTCGCTTTCGAAGAATTCGCCGAATCGTATGCGAGAACATTACGCGAATGGCGAAAGACGTTCTTCGATAAAATCGATCAGGTCCGCAACCACGGCTTCGATGACCGCTTCATCCGCATGTGGGATTACTACCTCTGCTACTGCGAAGGTGCATTCCTCGAACATGCCACCAGCGTCGGACAATTTGTCTGGATTAAAGCGGAGTATTGAACCGCCTGCGGTTCAATAAATCTTATTGTACTGAGCGGTGATTTCGGTTTCGAACGTTCGATTCAATCCGCCCTGCAATGGAACGGCTACGCCGAGGCTGAATGTGGATCGATTGCTGAATTCAATCGTCGTGCCGAAGGTGGCGTTGATGATATCCATGCGGTTGGCGGTGTTGCCGATGCGAATCGGGTCTTCTTCAATCACCGATTGCGGGACACTCGGATTGGGATCGCGATTGGCCAGCAGAACGGGCTCTCCCAGGAATGTGGAATTGGCTTCGAAGATATCTGCATCCTGTAAAGTTGAAGTCCAGTGCAATTCCATCAGGCCAGCCAAACCGGTTACGCGGCGGGCGGCAGGGTTGCGGTAAAACCAATAGCCGCCGCCGATGTCAAGATTCATCAGCATCTGATCGCGAATCTTGCCTTCCGATTGCGATGAGGAAACAAAGGGATCGCGTGTGGTCGTTCCAGAGCCGTTATTGATAATCAGGAAGCGGGCGAAGTTCGTTTGCTGAAATTCGACAGTGTCTTGTCCCAAA
This sequence comes from Rubinisphaera italica, assembly GCF_007859715.1. Lineage (NCBI taxonomy): Bacteria > Pseudomonadati > Planctomycetota > Planctomycetia > Planctomycetales > Planctomycetaceae > Rubinisphaera > Rubinisphaera italica. The sequence goes on along the minus strand of NZ_SJPG01000001.1, from coordinate 5,160,049 downwards.
GGGAAGTCGAGCTGAAAGAAGCCGTTGAAAAATGTACGATCGGTAGGTGTTGCTGCCAGTGACAGATAAGGAGACAATCCGATCGTTTGATTCTTGACACGAATATCCCGTGACCGCAAGACATCAGCTAAGGGAGCCACACCATTCTGAAAAACTCGAATTGTGGGGTCTGGGAATCCATCGACAATGGAAAGGTTGGAGTCGGAAGCGGTCGGCAATTGCAGTCCAAAACCGGAGGAGAAAACGATACGATCGGAGGACCAGACGAGCGATTTAAAAATCAGCTGCATGTCCTTTATCGCAAAGTTGCCATTGCCGAGCGTCCCGCCATAAGGCGATACCAGATCGGCACGCGTATAATCGTCCTCAACAACCTGCGAAGCGGTCAGATCGAGATCAGAATTGACCGAGCGGGCAAAAGGCATCCGCATTTCGATCGATGCTCGATTTTCCCAGAAGGTCGATTCAAAACCGAAGTTGATCAGATTCACATTGAAATCGCGTTTCGCTTCCCGGATTTCCTGATTTCTCAGAACTCGGGTTAAATCGAATCCGTAGATGAGATCGTCATTATCGTCGATAAAAGAATACTGAGGGATGACCGCAGTTCCCTGTGAGTTGGAACCGGGATCGAAGCGAACACCAAACTGCCCCAAATCTCCCGGGGGAAACTGGTCATTCAATTCATCGATCTGGCTGGCCGGAATTTCAAACTGGAATTGTCCAAACTGAGGGTCAGGACTCAGGAACTGGACACCGGAAGGCAAAGTTAGACCGGGAGGCAATCCATTCAAGCCAATATCGGCAGCGGCAATTACTCCGGGGAAAACGGGATCGCCGAAGGGTTCAAGACCGGTAATCGTGGCCGCATCGCTGAAATAGTTGTAGCGAATGCTGATGCGGTTGCGGGGAAGAGCCGAGTTGTTCTCTGCCACTTTCGGATTGCGGCTCCGCAGTGTTCCGTTGGCTTCGGTCCCGGCGATATCTCCGGCCAGGTTATACGGAAACGAAAAGCTCTGATTGGCACGCAATAGGTCACCCAGCATAAACGGCATGCTGGAAAGTTGTTCGTATTCCTCGCTGACCTGCGGTTGATTGTCTGTAGTGTCATTATCGTTGGTCTGTGCATTTGGTTGAACCGCAGCAGCAGCGACTTCGGGAGCAACAGGCAAATTCTCGATCTCAGTCGTCAGATTTCCAGCATCTGGTCCAGGTAACACTGGTGGAGCGGCCGATGGGGATGTCCCGGGTTGACTCGGTGTCGAATTCTGATTCTGCGCAAAACCGACACGACTGAATACCAAAACTGGCAGCAGTAATAGCAGTGTCAGCTTTGAGAGAAACAAAATCTTCGACATTCTTGTCCTTCAGCGCGCACAGAGAGCCCGGTTTCCTAATCTGTGTATCGGATGAAGGCGAGATAAGCCGTGAAACGAGTTTGCACAATCGATCCAGATTGCCTATTCCCTCAAGGCGTCCTGCTTTTCTTTCAGTTTTCTGAAATCAGGATTCTCTGGAAAGTCTTTGGTCAGTTGAGCGAGAATTTCCAAACTTTCATTTCGAAGTGCATCAGATCGTTCGGGATCAGAGTCTTGGATCAACTTTGCCAGAGACGATAAAGAGACTGCCAAATCGCGATGCTCATTCGGCGTTTCCGTGAGAGACTGGCCATCCACAATCAAACGCAATTGCTCGATGGCGGCTTCAAGTGTCGTAATGGCCGATTCGAGTTCGTTGGTCTGTTCGGACCAGCGCGCCCGGTTCATCAGGAGTCGTGCCAGAGCTGCGTGGTAATCGGTAACATCGGGATTGGACATGATCAGCATTTCGAGAAGCCTGCGGCCTTCTGCATTCAACTGACCGGCGCGTTCCTGCTGCTTCTGGAACCAGAGCAGTTCCGATAACCAGGATTTGGTTTGAGCCAGCCGCAGTTGAATCCGAAAATCCTGAGGTTGAATGGCGACGACATTTGTAAAAACATCAACAGCTTTCTCTAAAGATTCCACTGCTGGGGCCATCTGCTTGAGCTGCAACTGGAACATCGCCTGATTGAAATAGCCCATTGCCAGGTCGCGCTGAATCAAGACATTCTCAGCATCTTTTTTCAATGAAGTCTGACGGACGTCTTGAGACCGCACGACTGATTCGAGGGCTTTCTCAGCCGAGCCCAGTTTCATTTCGACCAGTCCATAATTCATCAAAGTGTTAGCCAGTTTACGCTGATACTCGGTGTCCTCAGGGAATTCTTCTACCAACTGTTGACGAACGGCTGTGGCCTTTTCAAATACTTGCCCCGCTTCTTCCCACTGTTGCTCTTTGGTCAGTTGAGATGCGATTGCATTCTGAATATTCGAGAGCCGATATTTTTGCACCGGATCTTTCGCGTCCCGTTCCACCTGTTTGATTTGGAGTTCTTCGGCTTTTTTCAGGACTCCCAGGGCTTGTTCAGGCGATTCGATTTCACCCAGGATCTGCCCCTGATAATACATTGTGAGGGCTTGATCCTCTTGTAAAACCGGGTCGTCAGTCCGCTGTTCGAGGAAGCGTTTGTAATACACCAGTGCCTCTTTCAACATTTCTTCACGCACGGCTTGCAATCCTGGCTGATCGAGCAGAACTTCTTCACTGACCCGAACATAGAATTGATCGACCGCTTCTTTCGCCATGCGGAAATTTGTTTCTGCAATCTCTTTAGCAGCCGCTTCCCGTTTTCGAGCAGCATTCAACAACACCATTCCCAAAGTTAAAGCGGCAATCAAAACAACGGCAGATGTCGTCAGGCTGGTGAAAAGTGTGCGATGACGTTTCACCCAGCGGCTAAAACGAATCGAAAACGATTCTTTCCAGACGTTCACGGGCTCGTCGGCTAACCAGCGTTCCAGATCCTCCGCCAGTTCTTCGGCTGACTGATAGCGGTCGGCCTGATTGAGCTTCATTGCCGTCAGGCAGATGGCTTCAAGTGGCTTTGGAATGGACTTCTCAATTTCTGTAGGATTTGGGAAATTCCCACGACGAACATTCTTCAGGAGTTCCGTCAGTTGTTTTCCGACAAACGGAGGTTGACCCGTGAGGAGTTCAAAAAGCGTCGCTCCCAGGCTATAAACATCACTGGTGGCATTGAGTTGATTGATTGTGCCCATCGCCTGTTCCGGCGGCATATAAGCGGGAGTTCCCAATAAGGTGCCATCGAGAGTTTGTGTTTCAATAGAACCCGATAGGATCTGCGGACTTTCCGTATCGGACAGTTCTTCCGACGTTTCTCCCTGTAAACGAGCCAGTCCCCAGTCGACAACCAGTGTTTCTCCATACTTGCCAACCATGATATTGCCCGGCTTCAAATCCCGGTGCAGCACTCCACGCGAGTGGGCATAATGCATCGCATTGCAGACATCAATAAATCGCTGGAGCAATTGACGCAACTGAAACAACTTTTGTTCGGGAGTTCGGCCGGGCGTCGCAGGAGTGTGATAATTCTCAATCGCTTTCTGGAGGCTGTCTCCCTTGATGAATTTCATCGCATAAAACGGACGGCCATCGGCATAACTTCCCAGACCATAAACGGGCACAATACCGGGATGTTCCAGCTGCCCGGTCACTTCGGCTTCACGAAGAAACCGTACTTTGTCGGCTGGAGACAGTTTGGCATTGCCTTTGATTTCTTTCAGAGCAACATGCCGACTCAGTTCGATATCCTCGGCAATGAAGACCTCGCCCAGTCCCCCATGAGCATGCGATCGAATTTTATGAAAACGGATATATCCCTGACCTGAGCCGATGACATCATCGGAACTGGATCCAACGGATTGATGAGTCGGTTGATTGTGTAGCGTATTTAAACTGTTCTGCAAATCACTATCAATGATGGTTTCCAGATGCGTTTTGACAGAGCTGATCGAAGAAAGTTGCTGAAGCGTCTTTTCGGTATCCCCACCAAACTTTTCCAGATGCCGCTCCGTCAGAGCGAGAATTAATTCCCGTTCCTCAACTGTGATTGCATTCAGTGTCTGCATCACCTCGGCCAGACTTTTCGATTTATCGACCACCCACTGATTCATTGCCTGAACCAGCTGATGCTGATCCACAAATCCATTGTTGTAGGCAATCACGCCGATGAGCAGATTATGATCGGTGGAAAAATTCATGACAGTATTATTCTGGAGATGAAATCGATAATTATGGCTTGATCATCTCACTGAATAAAGAGTTTTACAAGCACGAAGCGCAAGCGAGTGTGTACTTCACGAAATGGACTCACTCGCTTGCGCTTCGTGCTTGTTTGATCAAACGATCTTATAATATCTATAAGCAATACGAATCGTTCGAAATCCTCAATTCATGAACATATCCCACGCAACCTGCCGACTCGAACAGTTATCGGGAATTCTTATCTCATCAGAAGAGCCCGAGACTGGATTCAGCGTGGATTACGATCGCTCAATTCTTTGAGATTCGAGAGTGCGAGGAACCCAAACAGGACCGCAGGATACATGTCTTCCCGCATCAGAAATAACGTGGCGACAATCGCTCCCACAAATCCGCCAATTCGTAAGGCCCACAAGTCTCCATCACGGCGAAACATCAGCAGGACATCTCGACAGATTTGGCCACCATCGAGCGGAAGTACCGGTAATAGATTCACCAGGCCCCAATACAGGTTGATCCACTCCAGTTGATACAGAGCAAAGTTGAGTTGAGGGGAGGGAAAGTAGTTGAAGGCCACCATCAGATATTCAATGCCGATGATGACACCATAAAACATGAACCCGGCCAGCGGCCCCGCAAACGAGACCGCAACGGATTTCCAGAGCGAGTAATTGTACCCGGGAATAAAAGAGGCATATCCTCCAAACTGATGCAGAACAATATGGGGATTGTACCCGAATGCACGAATCAAAATTGCGTGACCCATCTCATGGATCAATATGGAGACAAACAGACAGAGCATCCAGATGACAATCAAATCCGGACGTTGTAATCCCCAGCCAAAAACTAATCCCACCAACCAGAAAAACGGATGCACTCGCACCGGAATTCCAAACAGGTTGAATTCAATGTCGTAAGGAGTAGGTGAAGTTTGTCCGAGCATGTCTTTTTGATGTCAGTGTTTGAGAACGAGATGGGCGAGCCGAGTCAGTGATGACTCGGGTGGGTATGAGTCATCTATAGATCTGTTAATGCAAATTGGACAAAAGGTTCGTGAGAACACCCGAGGAATCACAGACTCGGATCCCCTAAAATTACGGATTCACCAGGAAGTTACAGACATCGCCATCCCGCATGATGTACTCTTTTCCTTCAACGCGTAACTTGCCGGCTTCTCGGATTGCTTTTTCGCTTTTGTATTCTTCGAGGTGTTCAATCGAGAAAATCTCGGCTCGAATGAATCCTTTTTCGAAATCGGTATGAATCACGCCCGCGGCCTGGGGGCCGGTTGCTCCCTGAGGAATGGTCCAGGCGCGGATTTCTTTCACGCCGGCGGTGAAGTAACTTTGATAACCCAGAGTTTTGTAAGTCGCCCGGGCAACAACGCTCAAAGCAGGCTCTTCCAGACCGAGATCGGCCAGCATTTCGGCTCGGTCGGCTTTGTCCATTTCACTCAATTCGGATTCAATCGCCGCACAAACCGGGATGACTTCCCCCTGCTCGACGCCGGCTCGATTTTTCAGCGCCTGTACATGTTCACTCTCACCTTTGAGATCATCTTCCGAAACATTCGCCAGATAGAGGACCGGCTTGGCGGTCAGCAGTGAGAAGCCTCTCAGAATTTTCCGGTCGTCGGGATTGTCGATTTCGAGTCCACGAATCGGCATTCCCTGATCGAGTCGTTCAAAACATTTATCCAGAATTGCGATTCGCTTTTTCGCATCGGAATCACCCGTGCGGGCTTTCTTTTGGGAACGATCTCGAGCGGACTCGACCGTTTGCAGGTCGGCGAGAATCAGTTCTGTATCGATGGTTTCGACATCCCGAAGTGGATCGACACTGCCATCGACGTGAATCACATCGTCGTTTTCAAAGCAGCGGACAACATGAATGATCGCATCGACATCACGAATGTTCGCCAGGAATTTGTTGCCGAGACCTTCCCCGACAGACGCCCCTTTAACAATCCCGGCTATGTCGACCAGTTTGAGAGCAGCAGGAAGAACGCGATCGGTTTTGATGTACTTATGAATGATATCGAGTCGGGGATCGGGAACTTCGACCACGCCGACGTTGGGTTCGATGGTGCAGAACGGATAATTCTCGCTGGCAATTCCAGCTGCGGTCAATGCATTAAACAATGTCGATTTACCGACGTTGGGAAGTCCGACAATTCCAGCTTCCATGAATAATTCGCTCCTGAGTGAAACTTAGAACGCCTGTCAAAAGATGATCAAGTCAAAATAATTGGGGGGGTGGCGGGGGCGCTCCGCGTTAGCGGAAGCCCCCGAAAGGTCTACGATTCGGGGGCCTTTCTGCGAAAGCGCCCCCGCCACCCTGGCTTGAATCTACAGTCGTGCCAGATGTTCTTAACGTATGAATTCGGGTTGATAACGCGGGCATTGTATCGGGTTACCGAGGGGACTGCATCCGAGGCTGTAGCGAAAATGGAGAACTCTTGCAGGGACAGATGCCGCGTTTTTTCTCAATCCACTTCTCAGCTGCTTTGTCTCTTGTATCAGATTGACTATATAATAGTATGAATAAAGATGTTGCGAAGCAGAATTCAAAGAAGAGAGTTTCTTAGCCCGAAGCGTCAGCGAGGGGGACGCGATTTTTGGCAGGAAGCTGATTCTCTATGAAATTCGTTTTTTATCTGGAAATGACACTAAGTGATTTCATGATTTGAGTTTGACCGAAATTTTGATTGGAAGTCGTCCCCTCGCTGACGCTTCGGGTTAAGATGTTTCGAAACTGTGACTAAGTGTGTCAATTGCTTTGGTGAGTCAGGTGAGTGGAGGCGGCGATGGCCGAAATCTGCTGTGAAAAGTGAGTAACGACTTCCTGTGATGGACGAGCCTAAGATCCTGTTCCTGACTTCCAATGAAGAAGTCCTCGCGTTTCCCGGAGACGCGAGCACTCTGAAAGTCTGTGAGGATTCGCTGCAGGAAGTCGCCCGGCTCTGGCGGGAAGACAAAATCTCTGGTCTGGTCGTGCCTCACGACAATAGTGAAGCGAGTGAGTCGCTCATCCATGTCCTCAATATTGCATCCAGCTTTACCGATGGACTGGCTCTGCTCGATAAAGATCAGAAAATCCTCTGGTGTAATACCCCGCTCATCAAAATGCTCGATGCTCCGCAGATTAATGTCGAACCTTCTTTCTACGATATGTTTGGCGATGTCGAACTACTCGACCATCAACTCTGCCCGATCGAAAGCTGTCGACTCTCCGGCGAAATGCGGACTAGCACTCTCAAGTTAGAGGACAAGCAGTATTTTGAAGTTCGGGTCGCTCCGGTCTTTTTCGATGAAAATGGAAGTGTCGAACAGTTTCTGGCCTGTGTCCGCAATACGACGACAGCGACATTTCAGCGGCAGAAGTTAAACGCCATTTATCAGGCTGGTCTCGAACTGGGTGATTTGTCGCCTCAGGAAATGATCGAACTGACGGTCGATGAGCGAATTGAGCTGCTCAAATCGAAAATTCTGCATTACACAAACGATTTACTCGAATTTGAAACGGTTGAAATTCGACTCATCGATAAAAATTCCACCCAGCTACGTCCCCTGCTGGCGATGGGAATGCAGGAAGTGGCCGCCGAGCGAAAGTTGTTTGCAGATGCCAAAAATAACGGTGTCACTGGCTTTGTGGCTGCTTCTGGGAAAAGTTATCTGTGCGATGACATCACGAACGACCCCCTGTATTTGCCTGGTGCTCCCGGTGCAAAAAGTTCGATGACCGTCCCGCTGATTCTGCATGATGAAGTTCTGGGAACTTTCAATGTGGAAAGCCCACTCGATCACGCCTTTGACGAAAACGATTTGCAGTTTTTAGAACTGTTCAGCCGGGAAGTTGCGGTCGCTTTGAACACCTTGGATTTATTGGCAATCGAAAAAGCGGCGACCGTTAACCAAAGTACACAGAAAATCCTGCAGCAGGTCGCCACCCCAGTTGATGAGATCCTGAACGATGCTGCCTGGATTCTCGAGCGATACATCGGCCATGAGCCCAATGTCGCCGATCGATTGCGTCAAATTCTCAAGCATACCCGCGATATCAAGCAGAGAATTCGCGAAGTGGGAGATACGATCACACCCGATGGAGCCCACCCCCGCTATAAACCGAAGGATGATCGTCCTCAATTGCGGGACAAACGCATTCTTGTTGTCGATTCCGACGAATCCGTTCGACGAGCCGCCCATGAGTTGCTGGGACGCTTTGGGTGTCAGGTCGAAACCGCTCACGATGGTGGCGAAGCCTGTCGTCTGGTGAAAAGTTCACTCTATGATGCCGTCATTGTCGATATTCGACTCGATGATATGACCGGGTTCGAATGCTTCTGCAAGCTCCGGGAAATCTATGACGATCTCCCCGTCATATTGATGACCGGTTTCGGCTACGACCCGAACCACTGCATCGTCAAAGCCCGACAAATGGGACTCAAATCAGTCCTCTATAAACCGTTCCGACTCGATCAACTCGTCAATGAGGTGGAAGCGGCCGTGGTGACGAATTCAAACCCTTCGGAATAATCTCTTGAAAGCGGAAGACGGAAAGCCGAGGGGCAAAAAACACGCTTTAATACGACCGGCTCTCCGTTTTCCGCTTTCCCGTTTTCAAAAGGTCTCGTTCATGTCTCAGGATTTTCCCAGTGAAGGGGCCTTATTGGGGATCGATTTTGGTACCAAGCGGGTTGGAATCGCCATTTCGACGCCCGATCAGTCGATTTCTTCTCCGCTGGAAACTATGCAAAGGTCGCAACCTGCCCAGGAGTCCAATACGTTCTGTAAGATCTGCAAAGAATATCGCATTAAGGGTTTGGTCGTCGGACTACCTGTTCATATGTCTGGAGACGAAGGCGAGAAGGCAAAAATGGCTCGTCAATTCGGCGACTGGCTCGGTTCGATCAGCGAACTTCCGGTGATTTACTGGGACGAGCGTTTCACTACCTCGTTGGCACAGCACCACTTACGAGAATTCGGGATGTCGAAGTCGAAGCAGAAATCCCGGCTGGACATGCTGGCTGCCCAAGTCATGCTTCAATCATTTCTGGACGCTCCCGACCGTTTTGCAGCCCCTTCGGCTATCTACAACTGAGTTCTTTAGCAAATCTTAAAAATTTATCTGGACACCCGCGAGCAGTTTCCAATATCACTCGCTTCTCAAACCTATCCGATCGCTCGCAGAATTCCTTCCCGCGAGCAAAATAATTCCCAATCACAATTCCTTTCCTAATTTCAATTTGCACCCCGCAAATTTGGAGTCCCTACGCATGAACGAGACTTCGGGATCGTTGCAGAATTTCCTGCAACGCAATCTGAGTCTGATCTTTCCAGTACTGATTATGACATCAGTCCTGGTGATCGTGGCCCCGCTGCCACCGATCATGATGGATATGTTACTGGCCTGTAACATCACGCTCGCAGTCATCATACTGCTGACCACCATACACGTGCGAAACCCTCTCGAATTTAGCGTTTTTCCGGCTCTTCTACTCGGCACTACACTCTCTCGACTGGTCCTCAATGTTGCTTCCACCCGGTTGATTCTGACCGGGGCATCGACCCGCGGTACCGAAGCTGCGGGTGGTGTGATTCAGGCATTTGGTGAATTCGTAGCTGGTGGTTCGCCGGCTATTGGTGTGATTATCTTCGTAATTCTGGTTGCGATTCAGTTTCTGGTCATCACCAAAGGGGCCACCCGTATCAGTGAAGTGGGTGCCCGATTTGCCTTGGACGGAATGCCGGGCAAGCAGATGGCGATTGATGCCGATCTGAATGCCGGACTGATTACTTCCGAACAAGCCAAAGAACGTCGCGATATCATCTCTCAGCAAGCCGATTTCTATGGGGCCATGGATGGTGCCAGTAAATTCGTTCGTGGCGATTCCATTGCGAGTATTGTGATTACGCTGATCAACATTGCCGGCGGTTTGTACATCGGCATGGTTCAGGAGGGGATGCCCTTCATGGATGCGATCAATGTCTTCACGACATTGACGATTGGTGATGGACTGGTCACTCAGGTCCCTGCCTTTCTGATTTCTCTGGCCGCTGGTTTGATTGTGACTCGTACAAGTGTCGACAGTAATCTGCCGACGGATGTGGTCAGCCAGTTGTTCCGGCATCCGGTGGCGATGTATCTGGCAGCCTTATTTCTGATTTCCCTCTCCTTCACCGGACTTCCCGCTGCTCCGATGTGGGCACTCGGGCTGGGATGTGCGACGATCGGATTCATTCTACAGCAAACGAATCTGCAAAAAGTTCATCAGAGCGAAGCCGCTCAGGAGAAAAAAGAACAGGAACCACCCCCTGCTCCAACTCCCGAAGATCACCTGCAGGTCGATCCGATGGAACTCGACCTGGGCATTGCACTCCTGCAACTGGCCGATCCTTCTCGCGGCGGCGATTTACTGGATCGTGTCACCCGAGTTAGAAATCGTATCGCACAGGACCTGGGCATCATCATGCCGAAGGTGCGAATTCGCGATAACATGCGGCTGAAACAAAAGGATTATCAAGTCAAGATTCGCAGCGTTCCCGTTGCCTGGGGTGAGATTCATCCCGATCGATTACTGGCGATCAACACAGGCATGGCCAACGGCGAGATTTCCGGAATCGATACGATTGAACCAGCCTTCGGTCGTCCGGCCAAATGGATTGAAGCACATTATCGGGAACGAGCAGAAATGATGGGATACAGCGTCGTCGAACCGACGGCTGTCTTAGTGACTCATCTGACAGAAGTCGTCCGCGATCATTCCGGCGAACTGCTCTCCCGACAACAGGTTCACGAATTATTGGATCATCTCAAAGAACATTCCCCCAAAGTGGTTGAAGATCTGGTTCCCGATGTTCTGAAAGCTTCACAGGTTCATCAGGTGCTCGAGAAACTTCTCAACGAACGTGTGCCTGTTCGAGACCTGGAAACAATTCTGGAAACCCTTTCCGACTATGCCGACAAAACGAAAGACCTGGGCATTCTGACCGAATACGTTCGACACCGATTATCCCGCACCATCTGTCAGCAATATCGCGATTCCAATCGCGTGTTACATGTGGTGACACTCGACCCGGCTCTTGAAGATATATTGGTCTCTGGTATCGAATTCGGAGAACGTGGTCTGACTGTCAAACTTTCCACACCTACCTGCGAAGCAATCAATCGTGGGCTGGCAGACCAACTCGAAAAACTGGTCCGCACCGGACATCCTCCTGTTGTGATCTGCACACCACAGATTCGCGCCGGTCTGAAACAAATCACCTCTTCGGAACTCCCAAAACTGGTCGTCATGAGCCTGAATGAAATTACCAGAGACACACAGGTGGAAGCCTTTGGGCATGTCAGTGCAAGTGTGCTACCACAATCCTCTCCTCACAAACCTCCTTCACCAAAATCCAGTCAGAATTCTCCACGATCTCAAGTGACATGATTAATTAACTCCCTCAATTCATTGCAACTCGTTCCCAGGGTCCTCCTTGGGAACGCACTGATCCGAAGCTCCGCTTGGGGTTATCAACATTCGATTCCACAACGACTTGAAGCTGAGCTTCAACCCCTGGTGTTCCCATGGAGGACCTTGGGAACAAGCAGCTGACAAAAACAACATAGGATAATTCCATGCCAGACTTCAGAACTTACCGGGCAGAAACAATGCAGCAGGCACTGCTACAGGTTCGCGAAGATCTGGGGCCTGACGCTTTGATTCTGCACACAAGGCAGGTTCCCATTCACTCGCGACTTCCCTGGCAGAAAGATCGAATTGTCACCGAAATCGTCGCCGTCCTCGAACAGAAAAAACGCGAACGACCTCAACCAGTTGCTGCTGTAAAATCAACATCCTCCACGCGGGAACAATCAGAAGAAACACCAGCACCCGATCTGTCTGCCTACAATCGAAAAGCCACTCTCCCCGTTCAGGAATCCAGACTTCCGATAGTCGAATCGCGTCTCCCAAGAAATGAACCCATAAATTCTGAACCGGCCCCGCCAGCAACCCCGAACCCCGAAACCCCAAACCCAAGTCCCGAACTCTCAGAATCACAAAAGCTCGAATCCCTCTTCAAAGAACGCATCGATTCCCTGCAGGCAATGGTCGAACAACTGACCAGCCAGGTTCGCACGGGCATGTCGACCGACATTCCACCCGAGCTGTTTTCGCTCTTCACCGAGTTGATTGATGCCGAGGTGGAGGAATCCGTTGCTCGTGAACTGATTGGACGACTCAAGCATCGCAGCGGCGTGAATGAATTGTCGGATAGCGAAGGGCTTCGACGACAGCTATTCGCGATGATCGAAGCCTCTATTCAATGTCGCGGGCCAATCGAAACGAAACCAGGACAACAGAAAATTGTCGCGATGGTCGGACCAACAGGAGTCGGAAAGACAACCACAATCGCCAAGCTGGCTGCTAATTTTCGACTGCGAGATAACGTGCGCATGGGGCTGATTACAGTCGACACCTATCGCATTGCAGCCGTCGATCAGTTACGAACATACGCGGAAATTATCGACCTGCCGATGAAAGTGGTCTCCACTGCAGTGGAAATGAAACAGGCCGTTGCAGAATTTGCAGGCATGGACCTTATTCTCATCGATACTGCGGGGCGCAGTCCTCGTGATGAAGTCAAGCTGCAGGAACTTAAAGCCGTTCTCGGAGATATTGTGGTCGATGATGTGCATCTTGTTTTGAGTGCGACCACTGGTTATCGACATTTACGAACGACAGCCGAACAATTCAAATCGGTCGGATTGACCTCCGTCATCCTGACAAAACTCGATGAAGCTCCAGGCCTCGGAGCGATTTTAAATATCACCAGCAAACTTGGCCTGCCTCTGAGTTATCTGACAACAGGACAAAATGTGCCTAAGGATATTGAACCCGCTCAACCGACTCGGGCGACGAGGTTGATACTCGGGCAGGAAAATTTAAGTTGATGAATGAGTTTGTTTGCTATCCTACTCCTTCGGGAACGGTTTTGCTTCCTTCTCCTTGGGGAGAAGGTGACCAAAGGCCGGATGAGGGGATTCCTTCGACGAGCATTAAAAAATAAAACGCATCCCCTCACCCTACCCCTCTCCCAGAGGGAGAGGGGATTGAAATGACCTAAGATATTTACAAAATAGATCTCTCCAGGATGGAAGAGTCGCATGACAACAAATTATCACGATCAGGCCACTGAACTCCGAGAGTTGATTCAACGCTCTCAGGAGACACGTCCTCGCGAGTCGAACAAGATCACCAGAAATCGTTCGGCTCGGACCATTGCCGTGACTAGCGGAAAAGGTGGCGTGGGAAAATCGGTGGTTGCACTTAATCTGGCAATCGCACTGGCGAACCAGGACAAACGAGTCTGTCTGTTTGATGCGGATCTGGGGCTTGGCAATCTCGATTTGATGTGTGGCCTCAATGGCTACTGGAATCTGTCGCATGTGTTGAGTGGTTCCCGATCGCTGAGCGAAATTATGTTGGATGGCCCTGCAGGAATTTCAATACTGCCTGGTGCGAGTGGTCTTGTCGAACTTGCAGACACCGCACAAGGCGATCGGAGTCAACTATTGCAACAACTGGCAGAACTCGACCACGATTTTGATTATTTAATCCTCGATTGCGGCACCGGCATTCATCATGGAACACGTCAGTTTGCAATAAGTGCAGACACTGTTTTGTTGCTCTCGACACTTGAAACAACATCGCTTGCAGACACCTATGCAGCTTTAAAAATCTATCATTCCAGTCAATTGGCTGATGTGCGTGTCGTATTGAATCGCTGTGCGGTTCGCGATGCTCAACAGGTCATTACAAATTTGAAAAAGACCTCTCGACAATTTTTGCAGACCGACGTACAAATCCTCGGCTGTGTGCCGAACGACGAAACCATTCGTCGTTCCATCGCAACCAGAAAGCCCGCCATGATGATGGACGCTCAATCTCCTGCCTGTGAAGCAATTTCACAACTGGGGCGTCTGTTGGCGGCACAATCAAACACTTACCTTCCTGCGGCTGTGCAACCGTTTGTGACACGTCTGTTTCCCAAACCAATCGCAGCTGCTTAAACCCACCACGTTTCCCCTCACTTCCCCCTCTCTTTTTCTCTCCCGATCAATTCCTGATCAATCTTTTAGTCCTTCCAGGGCTGAATCACTCAATCTCTTTTTTACTTTTTTTCAATTGTCAAAGTTTAACGATTAAAGAATTTACACGGAAAGGACTGAATTCTCACCCCTTGAATAGCCGATTCTTAAGAAGTGCGGTTTGAGCTCTGGAATAACTACAGAGTATTCGAGCAGCCCAACCTCATGCCAGCGGAATCGGATTATGGCACTTCAATTTGCGTTTCACCTTGGTTCACTTGTGTTTGCGGCTACTCTCATCCGGAGTGCCTGCGAACAAGTCACCTTCACGGACGGATTAACTTCTTCAGCAATTTTGGGATTGATCTTTTTTGGCATCGGTTTTGCCCTGGGAGAAATCAGTCGCCACATGATGGAAGAACTTGCCGCCCGCGAACTGGCTGCTTCAATTGAACTTCGTGAAGCCGAATTGTCCGGCTCGAAGTCACCCGCCAGTTCGACAGGTCAATAAGATCTGTCGGCCGGTCTGCGACCAGGACCGTGCAAGAAGTGCTGAGTAAATAGAGCTGAAACAAGGAATGCCAAAAGCATACAGGTCTTCAGTTATCACTGTTACTTGATGGTTATCCATCATCCAATCCGGGCAACCGTCTCTGAATGGACTCAGCAGCCGCGAGGCAACAACGAGACACTCTATGGAGGAGTCAATGGCGACTAAACTATCACCAGAAGAAATCCAGGAAATCTGGGTGACTTATAAAAAAGATCAAACGAACCAGCGTCTGCGAAATCGTTTGATCGAGCGTTACCTTCCTTTAGTTCGTTTCAACGCAGAACGCGTTTGGGCGAAACTGCCGGAAGGGGTCGATATGAACGACCTGATGTCGGCTGGCGTTTTCGGTCTGATGGATGCAATTGATGCATTCGACATGAGCCGGGGCGTGAAGTTTGAAACCTACTGTGTTCCACGTATTCGTGGAGCCATGCTCGATGAACTGCGATCGATGGACTGGGTGCCTCGCCTGGTTCGCAGCAAAGCGAGTAAGCTGGAAGCGGCCCGCAAAGCCGTTGAAGCCAAACATGGCCGCCCACCGACGGACAAAGAAATCGCTGCCAAACTCGAACTTCCGATGGAAGAATTCGACAAGATGAAATCCGACGCTTCCGCCATCAATCTCGTCAGCTTGAATAAAAAGTGGTACGAAACAGATAGCTACAAAGACGTTCGTGAAGTCGATGTTCTGGAAGATGGCAAGGGAGAAGACCCCACCACTGGCATCCAGAAGCGCGACATCATGAAACTGGTCACCAAAGGCTTGAACCGCAACGAGCGGCTCATCATGATTCTCTATTACTACGAAGAACTGACGATGAAAGAAATCGGCACGACTCTCGGACTCTCCGAGTCCCGCGTCAGCCAGATGCATTCGAGCATCGTCAATCGCTTGAAAGAACAACTCCGACAACGCCGACCTGAGTTTGCGTAAGTCTAAGAGTTTTCACTAGCGGGCCGAAATAAAAAGAGGAACGATTCAATCGAATCGTTCCTCTTTTTTTGTGATTGATGGGTTAGTCCTTAAATTCCAATATTCATGGCAAAAAGGATTCATCAATGCAATTCATAAACTAAGTTTGTATTGATGAATAATTTCAGTTACCGAACTACCCCTAAGGTCAAAGGTCATGAATCGAATTGAAAAACTATCACGCTTTCTAGAATCCTCTCAGTTGCTTGGAGCAATTGTCGTCCTCAGTGGTCTCACACTCTATTTCTGGTCAGCCGGACCAATGCTGGCAAAGTCAACGACTTGCAGTGTTGGAGAAACTCCAGACTTAACGCTTTACCGGACCTGTTATTATCCAGCAATCGTACTGCAGGATCACTGGCCGTGGTATAAAGAATTTTGTCATGACGAGTATTTGAAACGTCGAATTAGAGTTTGCCTTTATTAGTTGAGCTTGTACCCGACGGGTGATTTGGGAACGTCCGGGTGGCTGGGGTCGTAGCGAAGCGAAGTTACTAGAAGTTCTAGCACTCGTCCCCACGGCACTCAACATGATGCATGTATAATCCTAACCCGAAGCGTCAGCGAGGGGACGGCAACCAATCTACAATGGGGTTCAATCTATATCTTCAAGGTCGTTAAGTCATCTCATGCAAAAAGATGTCCTCCGTGGGAACAAGCAGAAACTTATTTATTATCGGACTTCACCGAAATATTATTCGGACGCCGTTCCCTCGCTGACGCTTCGGGTTAAGTTTTGAGCCGTAGGTCAGGCTGAGCCTGCATATCGATTACTCTTTCTTCTTCAAAGTCATCATGAACTCGACCACATTCACCAGCTCCTCCTCACTCATCACTTTCTGCAAGTCGGCAGGCATCAGCGAGATGTCCTGCTTAACGAGTTCATCGACATCGTCAGCCGGAATTGTTTTGACAAACCCATCGGCATTTTTCAGTGAGAGTTCTTCATCGGTCTGACTGATCAGCAATCCCGTGATGATGTTCCCGTCAAACGTGACAGCGGTGTAAGTCTCATAATTGTGACTGACGCCAGCGGACGGATAAAGAATCGATTCGAACATCGCCTGCTTGCTCAACTTCTTGCCGATTTCGGATAGGTCTGGTCCAATTTCTTTGCCTTGACCATTCACCTGATGACACTTCGCACAGGTGCCCGTTGTATGGAAAACGACACGTCCGGATTTGACATCCCCTTTGCGATTGGCCAGTTCTGAAAGTGGTGGCAGTGGCTTAGCATCTTTCGAAGGTGGCAGTGGGAATAGTTCGTTGGCAACTTCCTTCACATCTTTATAAGTCGACGCATGCATGACTGCAGCAATCGCCTGCTTGAGAGAACCGGGAGCCTTGTCTGATTGCGCGTATTTCATTACTTCGACTGTTCCTTTTCGCGTATAACCCAAAGCACTGGCGGCTGCTCGACGTACCGATGTGTTGACATCGTCATCCGTCATCACAGTTTGTAGAGGACCTGAAGCGGCGTTCTCCTGAGTTTGCCCCAATGCTCGTGCCAGCGCTGCAGCATCTTGAGGCTTCTGATTTCGTAACCCATCAAGCAGTAGTTTGGCTTGCTTCTTTTTCAGCAGAATTCGAGCCGCATCGATGCCGAGTTGTTCTCCTGAATGCTTGGTTGCAATACTGACTAACTCTGGATATTGCTCTTCGAGATTGAAGCGGTCGACAATTGTCAGAAACGATTGCGATTCCGACTGAGTAGCCAGCAGTTCATTTAGCGCCTGCTTATATTCCGGATGAGCATCAAAATTGAGATTCTTCAAACGGGAAATCGATTCCGAAACGATCAAATCGGTTCGGCCTGCTTCACCATGTTTTGAGAATGCAACTTTGGCCAAAGCATCCTGCGGGACGTTCGGGCAGAAATCGAGTGCCCGAAAATAGCGTGGTAATTCCGCGGCCGGAGTGGAAGGCTCTTCTATGATTTTCAACAACAAGGAAGCGGTCTGATCGGCTCGGGAACGCCAGATAATATCCCGACCAGCATCGGAGTTCCAATTGTTACCTACTCGGTCGAGCCAGCTTGCCAGATATTCGTCCCAGTGTTTCTCGGCGGCAATGCCGAGTGCTTCGAGATACCAGCGATTTTTTCCATCATACTGAGTGGCCAGATCGGTCCAGTATTGAGCCGATTCCGGGAGGTCCGTATCTCGTAATCCAATCAACATTTCCCGACGCACAGCTGGGGAGTCATCAAAAATATTCAACAGATCGACGAGATCCTGCTTGTTAATTTCACCCTGCAGTTGTCGCATCAGTCGAATGGCAGTAATCCGCAGATCGGGATTGTCATCCTGCAATGCAATTTCGAGATATTTGAGCTTGCTCGATTTATCGATCGAGAGTTTTCCAAGTGCCCATAAAGCACGTGCCCGATACTGGGGCACATTCGATTCCAGCATTTTCGCCAATGCTGTTTCTGCTTTCGGACCGGCTGCCTGCAAAGTTTTCCAGCCGAGATATCGAGTTGCCTGATTTGGACTTTGTAAAGCAGCAATCGCACCATTAACGGATTCATATTCAATAACAGCGATCTTGTAATGATTCTCGGGCGGAGCCAGTCGAAATACTCGACCATGTTCGACATCAGCCATCCGGTGACCACCGACGCCAGGATCGTACCAGTCGGCGACAAACAGCGAACCATCTGGGGCGACACATACATCCGACGGACGGAACCAGTTATCGCGTGCTCCATCAAGAATATTCACCATTTCAGCAGAATAGCCAGCGCCGTTAATCGTCGTAGGATAAGCTCGCACAATGTTGGGACCTGCATCGGAGTGGATGAGTGCGTTGTGGAAAACTTCTGGCAACAGGTTCCCTTCGTAAATCAGAATTCCCGTCGGAGATCCGGCTCCCGTTTGCAGCAGGTTGGGCATCACACCAGGATCGTTCAGGTGCCAGTGACGCAGAGGAATCTCTTCACTCCAACCCGTTCGGGGATCCCGCCAGCCAGCTCCCGTAAATTCGTCTTTGTATCCGTAGTTACCATATTCCATCACATAGTTAATACGCACACCACGGTTGCCATCATCGTCATTATCACTCTGCCACATCGTGCCAAAAGAATCGACACAAACTTCCCAGTTATTACGGAAGTTCCAGGCGAGCGTTTCAAAATCCGAACCATCCAGATTGCAGCGGAAGATCATCCCTTCCTGATACGGCTTGCGGGAATCGTTCACCAAGTTTCCCTGCTTGTCGACGATCGGCTGACCGTTCTTATCTTTGACCTGCTTCCCGGCATTACCGAAGTTGAAATACAGTTTTCCATCCGGTCCAAAGACAAATGCATGAATGCCATGGTCGTGCTGAGTGCCGCTGATGCCCGTAAAGAGAATCTCTTTTTTATCGGCATGATCGTCACCATCTTCATCGGTCAAAACAAAAACGTTTTCACCAGCAGAAACGATCACCTGATTTCCCAGCACGCAAATGCCGTGAGCCGAGTCGATATCCCGGCCCTGATAAAACGATGTTTTCTTGTCGGCTTTGCCATCGCCGTCGGTATCTTCGAGAATCAGGATCTGATCCCCTTCAACACGCTCTGCAGAGTCGGTATTGCGGAATTGACGATAGTTGATAACTTCACAAATCCAGACACGCCCCCGATTATCAATATCCATATTCGTCGGGTTGTACATGAACGGTTCACCGGCAAAGACGCTGGCCTGTAAACCGTCGGCCACATCCAACTGACTGATTGCATCGTCCAACTCATGACTGGCAGTGCCCCCCCCTGCAGCAGGGGCGCTTCGATGGGCCGCTAGAAATGCAGGTTCTGGTTTTCCGTTGAACACATGAAATCGAACGCTGGTTTGTCCGCCCCCTTGATTTGTCCCCCCGTTGTCCAGTCCACCGAAGGTCTGAAAGCGTTCGTAGTTGTGTCCTTTGGGAAGCTGAAAACCAATCACAGAATTTGCGTGCGTACCAAACCCATAAGCGACGGGTTGACCCGCCACTTTCAGTTCCCCACCACCCGCATTTCTATTCTTACGGACATCTCCCCATTCCGCCTCGGCTGAGATCCAGTTGAGATCAGTCAACTTGAGTTCACCCTCTGGTCCGGTCAGGCGAGGTTCAACCCAATCGGCCCAGTCACAACTGAAACCATTACCGCCATCGCTGACAACCAGATAAAGGAACTCGGTTCCTTGAATCGGTACATCGATTTTGACGGCATGGCCTTCGGTGCTGGCCGTTACTAACGGACTGGAGAATAACGGCGTTTTTACGGTTTTGCCGCTGGGTTCAGACTTTTTTTTTGAGGCAGAGGGAACAGGATCCAGCTTCCAGTTGGCTGGTTTTTCTTCGTCCTGATTCTTTTCCAGCTCTTCAACGGTTGGCGTTGAAGAAGGAACACCCGACTTCGGGATATCCACATGAGCGGTCCAGCAGATCGCATTCAACACTAGTTTGCGGAAGTCGTCCTGCTGCCAGTTTTTGTGGAAGTGACCTCCCGTAAATCCGAAGCCACGGCCGTCATTGGCTCGATCATAGGCCCAGGCAACGTGCTGAGGTTCTTTACGAACCAGAACCGCTTCGCGAACATGGGGATTGCCACTGTGAGCCCCATCAGGACGATTCAAAGTTTCTCGTGGAGGCATATCAGTCAGGATGGGAGTCACCCCTTTCATGCCTTCTGCAAACCGCATGTGATAGTACCACTCATCGTTGATTTCGAACGGCTGGACGCCCTGCGTAATCGGATGTTTGGGGAATTGATCGAACTTGGCAGTCCAATGAGGATTGACCGACCAATCGGGTTCAAAGAATCCTCCCATCCATTTGATGAAGTGATCCCCTTCCTTACCAATCACAGTTTCGACCCCATAATGCAGACAAACCAGACCAACGCCCTGCTCCATCACCTGATCGAACTCATCAATGTGATTATTCAGAAAGTGCCGTCCACCCCCATCGCAATAGCAGACAACAGTATCGGCATTATCAAACGCGGTGACATCGGTCGGCCAGCCGTTGAGATAGACAGCCGTTTCCAATTGAAGTCCAGCTTTATTGAGGGCCTCTGCCATTAACAGGCAACCAGCATTGTGTTCGTGAGAAAAGTAGCCGTGACTTTTACTACCTGCAACAAAGACAATTTTCTTGCGATCAGTTAAGGGAAGTCGTTTGAGTTCGATATTTCGAAATTCGACTTTCATAGGAGGGCCAGAGTGCAACTGCAATGCGAGGACACCCTTCCAGTCGCGATTTTCTGAGTCCCAATCAACAATGGAACAGGATTTCTTGCCATTCACTGAGAGTGTCAATTCATTTCCCCAGGCCACGATGTGATACTCATTCCAGCCATCAAGGTTGACTCCATCCAGAATCTGCTCGGCATTCCCGACTTGAAATTTTTCAATCGACTTCTCGGACTTTACGTCGTTACTCTCCCCGCGGGCGGCAAGAAGTCCACGACCGCGTTCGTCATATAAGCAGCCGAGCCATTTTCCAGCTCGATCAATATCGGCCTGATAACCAACCACATGCCCATCGGGTTCAACCTGAGACCGAAACTGAATTCCAGAGTTAGCCGTTTCCGAACCGCTGATTCGAAACTGAAGCTTCAATTCGAAATCATCAACTTCTCCAGCCGACCAGCGAAGAAAAGTATTGTGATTACAGGGATGCTCTTCGGTCGACTCAGCGACAATCGTTCCATCAACGACTTTCCAGAACGACTCATCTCCCGACCAGCCGGACAAATCTTTGCCATTGAAAATCGGTTTGAATCCCGCTGGAGATTCTGCTTTCACGGTGGCAGTTTGCAAGCACGCAAACCCAGATAACAGAAACAAAATTGCGAGACTGCGAGTCAGAACGCAGGCGGACAATCGGTTCATAATTCTAACCTCGATACTGAAGAACACTATTGGATGGTTTAGGAGCGGGTGGCGGTTTGTGCAATCTCTCAAATTTTCACACATCTCACGCATGAAAACAAGTTGATCTGTTACTATAGCAACCTGGAGGGGCTTGAGAAAAGTATGCACCTGTAGAAACTCTGCAGAATTCAGGCAGAAGCCAATCCCTTCATACGGGCACTCATCTCACGAATTTTTCTGTGAGACTCTTCCTCTGAAGAATGCAATGGCCAATCCGATGAAATTTATTTTGCTAATTTTCTGGAATTTCTAAATAATCGAAGAGGGATTGCACAGAGTTTCGACACTATTAGGTAACAGACATCTCTACTTAAAAAACAGCACTCAGCTATGCACTCGCAACCTATCTCAGAAATTGATATTGCAGACAAGATCTCCGATCACAACAGCGATTCAGAATTGCTGCTTCAGTATATTGAAGCAGGATCCGAAGCCGCTTTAACGGAGCTCATTACGCGCTACTCGGGATTGGTTTATGAAGTCTGTTCGCGTACCAGTATTCAACGAGTCGATGCCGAAGATGCCTTTCAAACGACATTTCTGATTCTGACAGAAAAAGCAAATCAAATTCGAAATTTGCACGCTTTATCAAGCTGGCTGTATGGAGTGGCTCATCGGACAGCAGTTTCAATTCGCAAAATGAAACGACAGCAAGCCACACAAATCCATCAGGAGCAACCCGCCAGTCGGCATGATCTGTTCCAGGAATTCGCACAGCGATATCGAAACGAGCAAGTCGATTCAGCAATCGCCTCTTTGGACAAACGGTATCGAGAACCAATATTACTTTTTTATCTTGAAGATCATTCGATTTCGGAAATTGCCACGAAGCTGAATAAGACAACTCGTTCCATCGAAGGTTTACTTCGCAGAGGACGGCAGGCATTGAAAGTCAAATTGATTCGTTCTGGAATCAGTCTGCCCGCGTTCGTCTCGACACTCACATTCCTGGGAACACAGTGGAAAGCAAACACTGTCGCAGCGGAGATGATTCAGGCGACATGCTCAAACTGTCTGCAACAATCCACTTTGGCCACGACTTCCAGAATTTACGAAACCCTACAACACTGCCGGGAGAGTTCGACCATGCTAACGAAAACAATGATGGGTCCAACGGGAATGATTGCCGGAATTGCCCTGGGGGCCTTAATCCTTACAGGACCAGGGACCGTAACGGGCGGCTCGAAACCTGCAACAGAGAGTACAGAGAGTTCTCTCGTCATTTCCACAATTTTCGATAAGGAACACGAAGAAAAGGAGCAACTTCTGGAAGCAAATCCAACTCCTTCAAAACGAACGGTAAAGGTGGACTATCCAATTCCACATGTGTTTGAAGAAAGTGGGATCGATATCGACGCAGCCGGTGTTGAGTTTGTTGAGTTTGATAAGGCGGTAACAAACAGCCCTGACACAAGTTCAAATCTCAATGTCGGAGAAAGGATTGCTCCAACAGTTAAAGAAAAACGGGAGGAATCCATACGACAGGTCCTGGAAGAAGATGTGCTCCTGGAATTTCTTGACACTCCTCTTTCTGAAGTCTTAGATTATTTTTCAGAGTTTCACAACATTCCGATACGCATTAATGTCAACAGCCTGGCAAGTACAACTACTTTCGGCCTGGGTAGCGATGGAATTTCACGACACGAACCAATCACCCTCAGCAGCAAGCAGCCAATCACATTGGAAAGTGCTCTCAATACAATCCTGTTACCTCTGAATCTGGATTACATTATCGAAAACGAAATGCTGACCATTGTCAGCTTGATGGAAGCCGAGGAGCATTTGGTTGTCCGGTTTTATGAATACCCCCACTCCAATCTCGATAACTATGAAGAGACGCTCACATCTCTGATTGCCGCTGATTCCTGGGAGGAAGTCGGAGGAATGGGAGTGATCGTTCAGCTGAACAATTCAAAATTTGCCATCAAGCAGACAGAGCGGGTTCATCGACAAATAGAAGAATTTCACAACCAGCTTGTTCGGGAATTAGCCGAGACTCCAATTAGTCCGTAATTTGCTCATCGGTAAGATTCTTCGCTGGCACTCTTCTTCTCAAAAGCCAAATGACCCCGAATGCTCCGACCATTGACAGAAGGACCTCGAGAATAAATATTGCGACAATAAGCGAAGGAAATTTCCCTAGAGATAATGCGGAATACTTTTGAGTGAGATAATCACGAAACGTAACTTCGTGCTGACTACGGATTTCCTGCCGCATCTCCTGAGCAAAAGCGGGCAGTTCCTCCAACTCTCTCGACAGTCTCTTCTCCTCTGTCATTCGGAATTGTCGATAAGACTCGACAGAACGGCCCGTTTCAGCCATACCCGCCAGCAAAACCACAACGATCAATTGCCAGCGAGAAATATTTTCTGGTCTCGATCCCGCAAAATGGCATGTGAGATAACCCAATGCTGCTCCCAATGCGATGGAAAACAGCCCGATCTTTTTGATGCCCGAGGGGAGCCAGACCGCGATCAGTGAGAGCGCGACTGCGATCATCATCACGATCAGCAGCCAGCGAACCGTTTGCATATTACCTTGAAGCATAAATACCTGCCGCAAACGCATTTGTTTTTCTGAGTGTAGAGATTAAATTGAGAAAGACTCACCGAATCTCAATCAGATAGGGCAATAAACCGCTCAGAACGACCGCGATCCCCCTCCTTTTTGACAGGATCTTATCGCAGGGTTCTCTTATGAGATTAGACAGAATATACTCGTTTCGATCGGGAAGTCAGTCCATTCTTTAATAAGTTCTCACAAGTTCGCCTAATTAATTGAGATAGACAACGATGACAAATCAGGAAGACTTTCGTCTGGAGTGGCATGGGGATGTGGTAGTCGTCACGCCAGCCAGCAATATTGAATCGATGAACTGGGACTTGATCGAGCAGGCCGCCGACCTGATCATGGCTCCTCTGAGAGACCAGGAAGTTCCGCTCGTGATTGTCGACTTGAGCGAAGTCGGCTACTTCGGCTCGGTCTTTCTGGCTTTGCTTTTACGATGCCACAAATTTGTGAAGAGCAAAGGGGGCGAACTCGTCCTCTGCGGTGCCAGCGAAATGGCAGCCGAACTTCTGCGCATCACTGCTCTCGATACCCTCTGGGCAATTTACGACACCCGCGATGAAGCGATGGATGCCATCAGTTAGTTTTTCTCAACACCACCCTTGGTGCCATGCTTGCATCGCGCAGCAGGGCAAGCATGCAATCGACGTCCCTTTTTCGTTGTCAAAATTATTCTCTATTGAGGGAATTCAATGACATCCGAGATACATCGAAAAGAATGCCACAGATACGACATTCCGGGGGATGCTCACTTCCTGACGTTTTCCTGTTTTCAGCGAAAACCATTTCTCAATCGCGATCGATCCCGAATATGGATGCTTGAAAGCTTACAGGTGGCACAAGAACGGGACCTGTTTGATCTCTGGGCTTATGTCATCATGCCCGAGCATGTGCATCTTGTTCTTTGCCCCCGTCGAGATATTGTGATTTCAAAAATCCTCAAAACAATAAAACAAAGTGTGTCTCGAAAAGCGATCATCTGGACTCAATCACACGCTCCGGAATTTCTTCGAAAAATGGAAGACCGACAACCTGACGGTAAGATCTCCCATCGATTCTGGCAGCGCGGGGGAGGATACGATCGAAATCTCAGATCAGTTCGCGATATCCATGAAAAAATTCACTACGTCCATAATAATCCCGTAAGACGAAACTTGTGTTCGAGACCAGAAGATTGGGACTGGTCCAGTTTCAATATCTGGAGAAATGAGACTCGTCAGCCTACAATAATTCATAAGCAATCTCTCCCGAAATTAACGATGCAGGATGAGGGTATCAATTCTGGCTTGATCAATCCATTCTCTCTGTAATTATTGAGAGAGGAACGACGAATCATGCTTGCCCTGCTGCGCGATGCAAGCATGGCACCGAATATTATTATTGACAACTAACGGAATGAAAACTCAGGAGTCAAGGATGTCTCAACGACCAAAACATTTTAAGCACGCCAATGCGAACGATTCGGAAGAGGATGTCATTCCGGATGTCGAAGAATCCTTCGAGACAGAGATCGAGTCGGATTCGGATGCTGCGGCCAGACAGCGGATACTCGATGAAATCCGTCAGACGACCGATAGGCTTGAGGCAGATAAAGCCAAGATCGTCGATTTGAAGATACTCAGTCGAACGTTGCGGGAACTGCGATACGCTTTCAAAGTTTTTACGCCCTATCGTCGCAATCGTAAAATTACAGTATTTGGCTCTGCTCGAACTCCGAATGACGATTGCAATTATCAGATGGCGGTCGAGTTTGGTCGGCGCATGGCTGCCGAGAACTGGTTTGTTGTCACCGGAGCTGGCGGCGGGATCATGGAAGCGGCTCATGAAGGAGCCGGCACCGATATGTCGATGGGGCTCAATATTATGCTCCCCTTCGAACAGTCAGCCAATCCGGTGATTGAGGGCGATCCCAAACTGGTCAATCTAAAATACTTCTTTACGCGAAAACTGATGTTCGTCAAAGAAGTGCATGCCATTGCTGTATTTCCCGGAGGCTTCGGAACACAGGATGAATGTTTCGAAACATTAACCCTCGTGCAGACCGGCAAACGGGATCTCATGCCGATCGTATTAATCTCAGATGCAGGAGATGAATACTGGTCGCGCTGGCAGAAGTATGTCCATGAGCAATTGCTCGACCGCGGCTTGGCCTCCCCGGATGACACCTCGCTCTATTGCATATGCAATAATGTTGAAGACGCCGTTGAAGAAGTGATGCGATTCTATTGCGTCTATCACAGCATGCGATACGTGAAAGGCGATCTTGTCCTCCGATTGCATGAGGAACCGAGCGACGAGTTCATGGAAGAACTCAACGAAAAATTCCACTCCATTTGCGAGACGGGAAAGATCGTCAAAACGACAGCCGATCCCGTCGAAGCCAGTGAAATACATTTACACGAGTTACCGCGTTTGCGCCTGCATTTCAATCGTCGGGATGTCGGTCGTTTGAGACAGATGATTGACTTAATAAACGATCGACTGGGGACAGAAGATTGTGAAAAGTCTGATGAAAAACGAGAGTCTGCAGATGAGTTCTGACCTGAGTTTCGCAAAACTCCAGTGCTGAGATTTCTGTAGTTCACTTTTTTTCGGGCAACAACAACGCCTGGTCGAGGAGTCGTTTGAGGCCATGCGAAATCAACTGATCTAACTGACCATCATCCATTTCGCAGGCTCCTTCCACATCGAATGTGGAAACGACGAGTTCCTTCGCTTCAATGCGCTGGCGAAAGTACTCTCGGCGTCCCGCTGCATCTCGATCGAGGCAACGCAGAAGATGCCGATCCATATCATTCAATTGAATCATTTCATGCTTGAGGTTGGTTACATAATCGCCGCTTTCCAGTTGCGATAAAATGAGAGGAGTGGTTTGAGGTGATTGCGGAACGGACATCGCCTGACGAGCAGGAGAAGAACGGATTTCGATCAGATCCTGTCCCCACAACTGTAACAGCATCGAGGCGAGTTCTTCATAATCCTGATTCAACTTGGCGGTGTCCCGGATCGTGGGAGTTTCCTGCGAGGCGATCAATCCGGGCAGGTCGTCAAAGCGAACATAAATCGGATATTTCTGACAGATCGCCGCCAGCCCCTGCTTCAAGAGTGGACTGGAAATCGTCGCCGTTAAACCAGCCGGGCTGGTGAAGCCGAGATCGCCCGGGCGATCCAGTGGTATCGATAGCGGCGGCAATTTGAGAGAGGAGCGAATTTTCATTCCTCGTAATTGATCCGCTCCTAAATCCCGTTGCAATTCTCGATCCTTACGACAGAGCAGTGTTCTGCGGAAGGTTCGGTTTCGCAAAAAGTCCAGATACTGCTCGGCATGGATGATATCCGAACTGAGTTTCTTGAGAGTTTGTGTGACTTCAGGCGAGAACTGACTCGGGATCATTTCGCTGAACTGAGTTTCGCACAAATACCGCAGCCCGGCTTTGTTGGCCTGTTCCATAAACTGATAAAAGAACATCGGCTCATTGTCCTGCTCAAGATGTTCATGATACAGATAGGAATTCTGCCGATTGCGAACAATTTCCAGCTCCCGCTGCAGCAGCATGTGATACGTCGGATCGTATTTACTCGCGGCCTGATTCAGAAAATCGAGTAGCGCTCTGGCCTGCTCAACCTGCGTATTGGGATCATCAAATTGCCGGGCATGAAAACAAAGCATCTGTCGAACCATCCCCCGCATAAACCAGCCAGGAAACGTGTTGTAGCTGATATAAGCCAGGCCATTTTCCGAAAGTGTTTCCTGACAGATCTGAAAAATCTTCGCACGCGCCTCTGCTGGCACCCACGAAAAGACACCATGGCAGATGATGTAATCGAACGTCTCCTCCGGCCGATCAAAATTCAGAATGTCGCAATGTTCGAGCCGAATATTAGTCAACCCGAGTTGATCAATCAGTTTCTGACCTTCTTCCAGTTCTTTGCGGGAAAGATCAAACCCCAGAAACTGACTTTCCGGCAGCGTAATCGCCATCGGAATCAGATTTCCTCCGGATGCACAGCCAATTTCGAGCACACGGGACTGAGCAGGATCGGGAGCCTCCAGGCCAAATATCCGCGCCATCGTCGCCAGATGATCCGGATGTGTCTTCTCGTAAGGATGGCTGTCGTAAGGAAGTTGATCGTAGGAGTATTCGATCTCAATGGACTCGGATGCTGACATCGGGAAAGCCGTATTCTGTCGAGGGATGTTGGGCGTATTGATTTTGTTTTCAACGCAAAGACACAAAGCTGCAGGTCCGACTGTACCAGATCGCTCATCGTGACTTCGTGCCTTGCTGGTTCAAATATTATCGGAATCGAACAGCAGAAGTAAGCAAGCGATGCCACTGCCGAAAAGCTGGTGTTCCAGAATTCTCAAAAACCAAGCGGATTGAAAAATTCCTCGGACCTGGTTGATTTGTCCTGCAGCCAAATCAATCTCTCGTGCCGGTTAGAGGATTGCAAATGCTCATGCATCAGCACACTGCTTACGGTAGCGCTGTTTCGGGATCAGCCAGTTAAAAGTCATAACATAGTGCTCAGCCGACGTCTTACGATATACGCCTTTTCCGCCATGCGGGTTCTCAGAAAACATGGTATTACAACTGTCGCTAAATGTCCCCGATTCTCTTATTCACAGTCAAAATAAACACTGATACACAAGCCAACGGTGGTACACATCAAGCGACATTGAACGGTCGATAGAGCAATCCTGTTTTCCTGGGATAACGCTGAAAACTAAAACAAAGAGTGCAAATTCAAAACGCGCAAGCGAGTCTGTTTCATTCCAAATTACACACTCGCTTGCGCTTCGTGCTTGTATTAATCTCTTTGCTGAAAACAATTCTATTTGCCACTGTAGCTCCATAGCATGCTTTAACGAGCTTGAGCGTGGCCCTTTTACGTTCTACCGCAGTAGAAACGGTCCCGTGCGGGGTTTCAGGGTATCTTCAATATCGACGGGCACGGTGACAGGTGTCGCGTAATTATGCAGCCAGCTTTGTTGGCTTGTTTCCAGCACATGAAACTTAAGTTTCTTCACCTGTTCCTGATCCATTGGCGTGGTGAAGTACAGCCGGGTGATCAGTAATTCGTTTTGTGAATCGACTTCAGTTTGGGTCGAAATCAAGGTTTCGGTCGGCTTGATGAGCAGGCTTGTGGAGCCGAGGTTCTGCACAAGGATGAGTAAATTCGGGTCCTCCCGAACCAGCTTTGCATCGAGCAGTGCGACACGGGGATCGGTTTTGAGTTGTGCAAGTGTTGAATAGGAATCGACTGGAATCACTTCCTCCAGAATCGAGCAGGTTACTTGTACCGAAGTTGCTTCGCGTGGCCAGTTCAAAGCAGAGATAGAAATTACGGGAGCTGGTTTGTCGGTCATGAAGGCATTCCCGGCAATCAGATACTGCTGTTGATCCAGAATTCTTTGTTTGGAAATCGGTCGCAGAATTACTCGGTAGGCGGTCGGCTTGCAGATTGGTTTTGAATCGACATCCTGAAGAGAAAGCTCAATGTTCATCGATTCCCGGGTGAGAATAGGTCGATGCACTCCCAGTTGATACCGGCTCTTTCCCGATGCATTTCTCAAATTCGTAAAGCTGGGTGAGCGATTTGTATAAGGCAGCGAATCGAGACGCCGCTCCTGAGGATTGGTCACTAACTGAAAATGATCGCCCGGAGTTAATACGAGACCGGCCTGATATCCATTAAAGTTCACGCTGGCAGGAATTCGTTGATTGAACTCGATATCCAATCGCACAGGTTGGCCGGCTGGTTGGGAAAAAGATTTCTGATCGACAAAGGTCTGCTCCCCAGCTGAAACCGTGTATTCCTGCTTATTAAAATATCCACTGGCTTTTTGCAGCAGGCTCCCAGCGTCGTTGATTTCCAGATACTCTCCACCTGTGCGACTGGCAAGTTGCTCAAATTCACTGGCCGCAGTTTGCGAGTCGGCTGCCTCAATCCCGAAACCAACTATGTTCACAGCAGTCTGGCCAAAATCTTCATTCAACAATGTTGAAAGCGATACATATTTATCTGCAGAAGGATTGAGCTGTTTGTTGATCCCGTCCGTAATCACAATAATCTGTTGTTTTCCGCCGAGCGATTTGGAATTCATTTCCCGAAGAGCCGACTGGATCGAAAGATAGAGCGGCGTTTCTCCCCAGGGTTGTACCGTTTGCAGAATTTTCTGCAGTGAAGCGTCTTCCGATTTTCCGAACCGCCCGAACGGAAGTACGATTTCATAATCTTCATAGGGATACAGGACATCGGGAATGGGAAGGGCGTATTTGGTTTGTCGTAGAATTTGAGTCGGACTGGCGGTGTTCCAGCCGACACGATGTCCGTACAAGACCAGACCAACGCGTGCCTCAGGCAAATTCGCCAGCGAATTCAAGATTTGACCAGTTGCTGCCATCGCCGCATTGAATTTGGTCAATTCTTTTCCAGACGATTCCCAGGGAATGTTCGCGTTCATGCTTTGCGAGCAATCGAGCACGATCATTACAGAAATGGGATTGGCTTGATTATCGATGACCGTAACATCAGCGTGCAGACTGGTAGGATAATAAATATCGGCTTGTTGACCAGCAGGCATCGTCACATCGAGTGGAGTAAAAATTTCATGGCCGCGAAACTGGAACAGTCCCTGAACCTGTTTTGCAGCCTTGGCGTGTAATGTGAGGTCGGTTCCCAGTTCAAACTGATGGACTTGAGAATTCGTCTGCAGGCTCGAATTGATTTTTGCACTCTGTGGAGCCGTACAAGGCATCTTGTCTTCAACAATCACCAACTGACCCTGCATGTCTGGCAGAGCCTGAAACGCCGTTCGCGAACCGGACTGCAAATCAATTTCAAAAGAACCGAAGACATTCCCATCTATGACAAGGCTGCGAGTTCCAGTCAGTTTCAAACCGTTTTGTGCCGCCAGGACACGCTGGTTGAGTAACTCCTGCAATTGCTTTCTATCGAGTGTTAATTCCACATCCATTAAATGGAGGTGATTGAAATAATCCAGATAGTGGTGTGCGGCCTGCTGGAAAAAAGGAGGATTGATTGCGGTGGCTCCCCCGAGAAAATCGTCCAGAACCAGTTCGAGTTGCCACATAATGAAATTGGAGCTGTCAAATTTCAATAGTTCGTCAACGGCTGAGGATTCCAGATGGGGGTGCCAGTAACTGGCCAACTGCCGCGATCTCGAAGCGGCTTGAGTGAGTAACGTCCGCACATCTTTTCCATGCGTGCGAGATTCCTCGATCTGCAAACGGTTCTTTTCCGGATAGGATTCGAGCACGAGTCGGATAAAACTTTCAAAGTTCTCGATGGATCGTTCCGTATTCGATTCGTCTTCAAATTGCTGGAAATCTTTTGCGGAAGCGACAAGGTCACGGATGAGATTTTTTGTTGTTTCCAGTAACGATCGCAGGGAATCATTCTGACTGGCACCCTTGAGAATAGGATCCGCTTGCGGAGTGATCTTTGTGATCTGTATTGGTGCCTGGCTTTCAAAGTGTTTGGACATCCGACGAGTAATCAGATAGAGCGCTTTGCGTTGCTGAGCGCCGCTGAGCTTGTCTTCGTTATTGACAGGAAAGAGAATCGGAACGTGCAGCAGTCCCTGATTCGCTTTGAAATTCTCAATCACCCATGCCGCTTCTGCTGTTTCCAGAGTCGCTTCCCCAGTAAACGACTGCTGCAGTTTTGAAAGCAACAACGTTAATCCCTGAGCTGTTGTCTGCAATCGTTCCTGATCCAGAGCGATATTCTCTCCGGGATTTTCATTCAGGAATTGTTGCAGTTGCAGATTCGCATTCAACGCTGGGGCCAGGAGTTGTTCGGCGAGTTCAATATGATGCTTGAACAGTGAGTCCAGATGGCTGGCATCAGCCAGCCAACGCGCATAAAAGGGGATATCAGCCTGAGCCTGATCGCTCAACGCATAAAACCCTCCCAGTTTATTCACGTACAATTCAAAGTCGTCTATGGTCGCCTGCAGCTTTTGCCAATCGGACAAACTTCCTTTTCCGACCAGCAGGTCGTCTTCAAGTTGTCTGCGGCGTTTTTCAATTGGTCCCCAGGCGGTTTCAATTCGTGAGAGAATTCTCTGATCGGGAAGTAATGCCAGATTTCGACATTGCTGTTGTGTTTTCAATACGGTCGTCATCAATTCGCGATTCGAAATGGTTTGCTCATCTGCCATCTGCTGAACAATTTTGAGGAATCGAATGTCGACGAATTGATCAAACTCGGGGGGTGCATTTTTAAGAAATTCCGCGAGAGCACTAGCCGTGTAATTTTGAATCAGCTCATCGAGAGTCTGGACAAAACTGAGGGTCGTCGCGTCCGCACGTCCAAAATACTGATTCAAGGCGACCGTATGACCAATCGGTCCTGGTGTCGATTTCCAGGCATCACCCTTGTTCTTGGCGTTCTGGTAGGTAATGCCTTGCTGGATTTGAGAGAACTGTTTTTTGAGCGTCAGGAGTTTTTCTTCGACTCTCGTCAGATAGTAGTTTCCGGAAATCAATGCCTTTTCACACCAGCAGAGATCCTGAATGAAACGTGTGGTTGCGATTGGACTCAAACGCAACAAATCGGAACGGGAAACCTGTTCGTAAGACTGCCAGAGTTCATAAAGATTTTCTATGGCTAGAGAAACACGATCGCCCGATCTGTTTGGTGGCGATGCAATTTTGAGATCGCTGATGGCCCAGCCGAGTGATACATTATTGCCATGATCCGGAGTCAGCATGGGGGTCTGTCGTTGACCGCGAGATTTCAGACTCCAGTTTGAAACTCTCGATTCGACAAAGCTCATAATCTCGGACAATTGCAGTTGTCGATCACCATTTCCCTGATTTCGAGTCAGATCGGCTTCGCCAGATAACGCGCGTGCGACACTGTCTCCGAAGATTGAACCCTGCAATCCTTCAGAAAAGTTGGATTGCTGACCAGAACTTGTCGAATTGAGGACAAAAAGATTCGGCATCGCCGCATCGCGGACGGTGTTTGCAAGAGCCACTGCAAATGAATTGTAGACCAGACCTCGATCCCAGTTCGTGATTCGTTTATTGCAGTCCATAAACAGCATGACGGGCTGTTCCAGATTGAGTTCCAGTCGCTTAATTTCTTTCAGTAATTCCGACACGGGAATCCAGGTCGAAGTATCGACCGGTGAGGAGTTGGGAGGAATTAAACAGGGGTTACCGTCGGCATCAACCGAACCATGCATGCTGACGTAAATAAGAATCGGCTGATTCCCGCTGTGCTGAAATTCCGCATTCACCAGTTTGCGACTGAAATCGGTCAGCCATTCGGCTCGACGCATTTGATCTTCACCAACAGGATAAAGTTCCAGGTTGCGTCCATTAAGACTTTTGAAACGTTGCAGGTCTTCTTCCGCCCAGCAGTTCGGTCCGTAAGGCCAGGCGTAATCGAGTGAGACCATCATCAAGAGAGGAGTTTTTTGGGGAGCAAACAGAACAAGGTATGCAAACAGGACAAGTGTGAGTAGCAAACCTGCGACAATGCCCCACAGAAACATGATACGTCGCCAGGAACGGCGAAAGGTTCCACGATTCCCCAACTCCCCACGGACCTGCCATTGATGCTGGATCGAGCGGCTCGAAGCGGATTTTGTCCGCCACGCTTTGCCACTCTTTTTAGTTCCAGATTTTGAAGGTGCTGGGCTCATTTTGCCTTGAGTATTTCTGGAATCGAGGTTAATCCGCTAATCGAGCTTTGCTGAAGACTGTATTCTCATTTGTTGTGCCACTGGCTTTGCCAGTGCAAGTCGAGACTAAAACTGAAGTAACGATACACGGGCAAAGCCAGTGCCACCCAAATATATAGTTGGAACAGAGCTGTAGTGTTTTATTTCAATCGGTTCGTAGGGTGCCATGGCCATGCTTGTCGTGGCCAACTAAGGGATAAGGTCGTTCGGAATTCTATTTCGCATACTTACGCAAGCGTGAGCATGGCACCCGATATTTTGCTACCGACAACATCACTCCTCAAAACCGATCGGCTTTCGTTGTAAAACACGCACGATTTCATATCCGCCCTCAATTTCAATCACGTCGCTCATCTCGCCAATAGCGATAGATTCCAATGCTCCCCTCCGAGCAGAATTGGTGATGTATCCCGTATTTGTCCAGTCGATGGTTTTAGCCGTTAGCTGCTGTCGGAAAAATTCCTCGGGCGGATTAGCTTGAGGACTGTTTTTCAGGAACGCTCGCAACTGCTCCAGCTGCTTACGACCATTTGGAACCGCATCGTCCATCAGGATTAAACTTTCCCAACGAACCATGACAGCTTGACTTTGGTGACTTACCTGTTGAATTTGAGAATCGACAATGATCGGTTGCGGAATCTGCTGGACAATCGGTTTTCCTGCCATTGATGGCTGAGGGAATTTCAACTCGCGTGGAGGTGCAACCTGGACAGGAGATTTTTGCTTTGGCATAGGATTTGTCTGAACGGATTCTTTCACCAGAATCTGCTGTTGGACCTGCAGTTCGTGGACAATATCTCCGACTAATATTTCTCGTTCATTTTGAGTCTGCAGATAGTTTCTCATTCGTTTTCGCAAGATGTCCCGTTTTTCATCCAGAGAGAGGTCCGCTGGTAACTCGGCTAACCAGCTGGAAGCTAACTCTTCCACTTGCGATTGATCCAACCCTGTTAATCCCTCAACAGGATTCGAGGGAGTTGTCGCTAATTCATAACTCGCCTGTTGAACTCCAGTTTCTGGAGTCTGGGCAGGAATGGATTCACCAACTGCTGGTGGCGGGGCGAGTTCCAATGTTGGCCCTTCAATGTCTCCCGGCAAGATATCTGGAACGGCAGCCAGTCCCTTTGCTCCACAGGCAAACAAGGCGAGTCGAGCGACACGGCGGACTCGAGGGGAAGGTTCGCCGGGACAATCCAGACAATCACCTTCCTGAGTCATTTCCATCAATTTATTACGAATCTTCGGACTACAGCAACTTTTATGGGAACAGTAGGCACAGGCATTTCCACCCGATTCTTTCAAAGCGACCACGGCCGCATAACGAACGGATTCTGTGCAATCGTCTAAAGCGGCTAGAAAAGCATCTTCAACATCAGGATAGCAGCCTCCGCAACCAATGGTCGCGAGATAATTTATGGCTTTGACCTTCTGCTGAGCCTGGTTCTCATCCATTTTGATTTTGGCAGCACTTTGCACAGCTGGACTGCTCGAGGTCAAATTTGCCGGAGAATCGAGTGGCAAGACGGGATCACCAGGTTCACGTTCGGGAAAACCTGTTGCAATCACAGGGAAGAGCCGAGCGGTCAGCTGATAAACGCCTCCCGCCAGATTGCGAAACGCAGTTCCAATCCGGGGAAACCCAAGAAAATCGAACAACGAACAGCAGGATCGATGGACATTTACATTCAGATTATTGGGTACGACAACGGTTTTCGAACCATCTGCCCCAGGTGGAAGCGGAGGCAATCCTGGCGGGGCAGGAAGCGCAGCAGCACCCCCGGGAGGGGCCGCACATCCCTGAAGAAATGTGAACGCTCCCAGCAGAAGGATAAGAATTGACTTCCATTCCATCGCCGTAGAATCCATACAATCGGTAAAAACATCCTGAACCATCCATGTTATCGTCATTGATGCAAAATGACTTGAGGAGTGATCTTCGATTGGTCGTGGCAGAGAAAATCTCAAAACGGAATAATCGCACAATAAGAAGCTTGGGCGATTTGACGACTATGGGGCTATTCCAGTTTCAACACAAGATTCGCTTCGGGAGTTGCGGGAGTTAATTCGATGGACTGTGTCAGTGTTCGAATTTTTCCCCGTTCGACAGCTCGGACAGAGAGTTCATACGCGCCAGGTTTTAGATTTTTGATGATAAAACGTCCATTTTCATCAGATTTCGCTTCGCCAGCATTGGCCCCCGTGGCATCTTTAAGAGTGATCATCGCTTCATCGACAGGGTCTTTGCCATAAATAATTTGCCCCCGAACAGTTTTATCGGGAGCCTCTTCCTGTGCTTTCATTTCTTCGGCAGAGAGAAATTTCACAACTGTTCGAGCAGTCCGACTGACATTGCCTGCGCGATCGGTCGCCTGAGCGAGCAGGAGATAGCTTTCCGGTTTCGCATCAGCCGTGGGAACCTGAGCAATCCACTGCCCGTTTTCATTTATTTGCGCCTCAACTAAAGCGGCATCTGGCGTGATTTCTCCTTTCTGGGAGACATCCAGTACCAGCGAAACTTTCTCCACACCACTAAAATTTCCATCTGTTGCGGTCACCTCGACTGAAAGTGGAACACCGACAACAGCTGCGGAGACGGGTGTGACTTCAGAAATCACTGGGGGTTGACCATCGAGGATGATTTCGACTGGTTGACTCCAGACTTCTCCCTGGCCGGTGAGAACCTGTCCTAATAAATTCACGCGCTGATTTGTCAGATTGTCCAGTGGGACTTCAATCGATAGATCCTGGACAACATTGATCAGTTGAAGACTTGTTCCGGTTATCACATAAGAGAGTAGCGGAAGCCGATCCTGACCCAGTTTAACAGAGGGCTCCTGATACAGAACGCGATCCTGGTTGATATCGATTCCGAATTCAATGTAAGTCTGATTCTCTGAAGTGCTCGTGTAACCCAAATCGGCTTGGAGTTTACCGAGTAATTGATTCGTCTGACTGGAAAAAGCGGTTCCTGCTCCGGGTGAGAGAATTTGAATTTCTGATTGCGTCGATCGAGCTAAGTTCCGGATGGACTGGTTGAGTGGAAGTTCATAGCGGAACGCCCGTGGATAACCATCGACTGTGAGGTTGATGGATAATGGAGAAGCATTGGTTTCTGAAAAAGATGTTTCAAATGGAATTTGCTCCAGCTCCGAAGGGAGAGTGATCGGAAAATGAATTGCGTTACTCTCATCACCTGCGGCTACCAATTCCGCTTCAACTCGAATTGTCGGAGAGATGGGAAAGCCAGAGTTAATGCGATTCAGGTTGATCGTCAGTGACTTGGAAATGGTGTCAAAATTTATTTCAGGCTCCACATATTCCTGTGGATGCAGAATTTCAGTT
The DNA here is from genome assembly GCF_007859715.1 of Rubinisphaera italica. NCBI lineage: Bacteria > Pseudomonadati > Planctomycetota > Planctomycetia > Planctomycetales > Planctomycetaceae > Rubinisphaera > Rubinisphaera italica. Next base: position 5,122,762 of record NZ_SJPG01000001.1, on the reverse strand, counting down.
TGTATCGGAACATAGCTCATCAGGTTCTTCTCAGTGTTATTGAGAATCGCAATCAGGACCGGAGCGACAGGTTTCTGTTCGGATGGTGGAGCTGGGGGGCTGCCGGCAGCAGGTCTGACGAACAGTGGAAAATCAGTGGTCTGAGCCGGGATCTCATGGACCACTGCTGCTGAGATCTCTTGGGTTGTCCCCCACTGTTGTTCGATCTGTTTGGTCAGACTTGCGTCCACAGCAACTGGTGGAAGATTCCCGGGCAAGCGATCCAGTCCAACAATTGACAATGCGACTTTCTGCGGAGTGTTGCTGGAGTTACTTGCAGACAATTCAACGTCCGTCGTGGAGTTGGGCAACATCTTAAGACTCCATCCGGCTTCGATTGGAATCGCAATTGCCTGGGGAGAGCTCCAGGTCAATTGGACCGGACTGGTTTGTCCGCAGTTGATCCAAACCGGATAGCGAATGATGCGATTGTTAGTCATGACATTAAATACACACTGACACGATTTCGCCTGAGTTTGAGTTCGGGTCATGCGAAAAGTGAATGTTTGCGTTCCACGTGGTTGCAATACAATTGGTGTTTGTGACGTTTTGACTTCGTCGAGATATCTCGAAAGAGGACGATAATCCGCAATCTGGGCAATTGTTTTCGAGTGATCCGCTTCGGCAAACGGCATCAACGGAACATTTTTACGGCTGTCTGTTCCAACCGTTTCCAGTAAAAATTCACTGCTATCATATTCTGCTGTCAGCCAGAGACTTTGCACCTGATCCCGGCTGGAGACAATCTTCAATTCAAATTCACTCGAAGGACTCGTTTGCAGATCGATCGGTGCTGTTTGTTTAATCTCTACCGGCAAGCCATCGACTACGCGATAGGACCAGACTGGCTGACCGAAAACGACAGGGCGGATCTGATCGGCTTCGCTTTTTATCTGTGGATATTGTGCGAAGGAGATCTCCACGGAATTCAGCAGGCGGTCGCGTAAAGCTTGCGCTATGATTCTTAAATCCTGTGGCAAATAGGTAAGATTCGTAATTTCTGATTGCGAATGGTCAGAAATATTCGTGGGCAAGGAACAGAATATCGCACGCATTCTTTGGGGAAAATTACTTTCGAGTTGTGCTTGTTCTTCTTGCTTCATCTTTGGCGAGCTATAGAAATTCCTCACAAATGCAGCGAAGGCTATTCCAAACTGTTCACTCAATTCAATCGTATGGGTTTGATACATCTGTAGATTCGGAATTGTCATTTCGACATCGTCGAGCGGTTTGAAATGATCTTCGACTTGCTGAAAGAGATCCGTAAGAGCCTCAAACTCAGGGGTCTTTTCTCCCCATAAAGCAATCTCAAGACGAGCCTGTGAATAGGCTTTCTGAATTTGGGATTGTACTGGCATCCAGGATTGCACGGGTCGTGATGAGATATCGAGCAATTGGTCCTCAGGCAGTAATTCCACGCCCGAGGAAGTGAATTTCTCTTCCAGTTTCATTGGGGTATTTAAATCTTCAGTGGAAGGCACCAGTAAATAGGAGTTGGCCTGAGTGACCAGTACTGGGGGGGCACTCTTAACGGTTTCTAAGTTGTATTCATATTGAAATACAGCATTCTGCCCCAACAATAACGCATCTCGATTCTTCAATTGAGCAAGTTGTTGAAAGAGCAATTCCGGATTTGCCTGTTTCACATCTTTAAGAAAGTTGTAGGCACTGGCAAGCACGGTCAATTCCGGGATTGATTTGTGACCGTCTTTCAGAAAAATTTCTTGTCGAACAGGAGTGACTTGATCAAAGTGGGGCGAGGTCACGTCTACAACTTGAACCCACAATTGATTTTGGACGACGGCCATTTTCTCATGAAACTTCAGCACCTGCTGATACAAACCGTCCGCTTTTTCCAGCGATGGTGAAATCTGAGATTCGTCTTCCGGATTCGTGGTCTGACTGATTTGTCGATTTGCATAAGCGAGTAACTCATCGGCTTGTGAGACCAGTTTTTGAGAATAGTCACTTTGAATATAGCGGGAGAATCGACATCGAATACTGATTTGTGTTGTTTGAATGACTTTTTGACAGATCGGCCATTCAATTCCAGATGTCAACAGTTGGTTACAAAGCTCAACTTCGCGATAAGAGTTGATCAATTCAGGATGTAGCGTCAGCCATTTCTGCATTGAATCAGAAGACTCAGAATTGAGAGCCGAATTAAAATCTTGAACGGTTTGCAGCATCGGCTTTTGAAGGGGACGATGATTACATTCCGCCAACCAGGTGAGCAAAATCAAGGAATCGGGCTTTGGCCAGCTGATATATTGACGAGGAAATGCACGATCAACTCTTCTGGCTATTCCGACTGCTCCCGGAAGCGGCTGAGTCGAATCAAATCCCTTCAATGACAAAACTTGTTCCGTCAATAATGTGTTCAATTCCGTCAGATTGGCAGAGCCGGGGCGTCGGGCAAGTGAAGTTGCAGAGACGAGCAGGGTTTCTAAATCTTTCCATGCCGCCGGAGCATAACTGGCGACCGGCATCGATAATGAGTTTTGGATCGATGCCGGTGAGGAATTGAGTAATTGTTCGTATACCCCCCAGCAGTCTTTGAGTGTCTTACTGAGATCTACCGGTTCAGGAGCTGCAGTCGGGGCCTTTTCCGTTTTCTCTTTTTGATTGTGTGATTGCTTGGGTTTTTCAGCTGGGGTATTTGAGGCATCTCCCGATAGAGTTGCCGAATTCTGATTTTGTGGAACTTCCGCAGCTGGGTTCTGCTGGAATGCGGTTGTGAAATACTGAGTGATTAGAAATGGAGAAATAAAAGCAGCCTGGGCTGGCTGCTTTTCTGGTGTTGCGGAACTGTTTTCCTCAGCCGACTCTTTCTCCAAGCCGGAGGAAATAATTCGTTGATTCCATTTTTCGGTGCCACGAGAAGAGTGACTTTTCAGGAATCGAACTGTTTGCTGCAGGCGCTGTTCCGATTCTTCGCCGACACGAAGTTGTACCTTCTGCTCCAGATAACTGAGGATCTCCTGCAATTCGACCCAGCCATTCTGATTCAAGTCGGCCCAACCGGAGAGCCCCTGTGAAAGTACGCTTTCAAATATTGATCGCTGATCCTGATCGGAAACATACGACTTCTCAAAAAGATCATGCGAAGCGATCACCCACAGGTTGTCTTGTTTCTGATCATTGAGGGCTTGTTGGAGGGAACTGTTAAACTGATTGACTAAGATTCCACTTGCCAGATCGGTCTCTAGCGTACCGTAATCGATCAGGACCAGAGTCGCCCGAGTTTCAAACGAGAGCTCTTCCAGTAAATCGCTCACGCTGAATCGTTTCAGAGGTGATTTCGGATTCCCCGTATGAACTAACAAAACGGCATCATCACTATCTGAGATCCCTTGAGCTCTGAGGTAGATCAGGACGACGTCGCGGGAATGAATTCCATTTTTTTGCCGTTTGCGTTCAATTGTGGGGATGAGGTCGCTGAGGCGATTAACCGATTGGGTTTCACAACGCGGCGGCGGAGTTTTCTCTGACTCCTCACCGGCATCTGCAGGTGCTGGTTTCAATTCACGAAACAGCGAATCCGGATTGGCAGGGTAAGCCAGCGGTTTAACCGCAAGCACACTTTCGAGTTGTGAATAGTCAGGAATCTGGTCTTCAAAGATAAACAGATGCGTCCGAGGTTGTCTGAAGACTTCTGTCAGACTCATCAGCAATGCCACAAACAACAGCGTGGTGACAATGAGCAATATCAGCCGACGGGAATAGAGTGTACTGCGAGCGACCGATTCTGAAGGTTGAGGTTTTCTCCACAATTGCTTGTGCAACTTCGACAAGCCCTCAGTTTGCTGGTTCATAGCAATCCATTTTATCTGTGGTGCAGTTTAAAAGATTGATTGAGTTCAATGGCATTCGATAATACAGGCACAAAGCGCAAGCGAGTGTGTTCTGTTACGGAATGGCTTTCTCGATTGCGTTTCTTAAGACTAAAGGTCTGTTCCAATTAAATTTAGAGTGGCACTGGCGAAGCCAATGGCACACAACCCGAAGTTTTAATTGGAACTACGAGTAGTGCTCTTTCGAGCTTTAAATGTCGCTCTCAAATCGCTATTCCGCAGGCAGTTTGCCTGCTCTCCGATGTTGAACTTACACGACATTTTGCGATAGTTGGAATCCTACGGAACTGAAAAAATCACATAGTATTCGGGTTAAGATTAGGCACCATTTAATTGTCACATTATTCTACAGTTACGCTCTTGGCCAGATTTCTTGGACGATCGACGTTGCAGCCGCGATGCAGGGCGATGTGATAGGAGAGTAGCTGCAAAGGAATCGAAGTGACCAGCGGTTGCAAATACTCTTCGACATCCGGGACAAAAATGACGTCATCGGCCAGCTCGGCAATTTTGTCATCTCCCTTACATGCGATGGCAATGACAGGACCTTTGCGGGCTTTCACTTCTTCGAGATTGCTGATGACCTTCGGGTAGATGCCACATTTCGGGACAACAAAGACAGAAGGCGTGACTTCATCGACCAGTGCTAACGGACCGTGCTTCATCTCGGCAGCCGGATAGCCTTCGGCATGAATGTAGCTGATTTCTTTGAGCTTCAAGGCTCCTTCGAGGGCGACCGGAAAATTATAGAGGCGGCCGAGGTAGAGGAAGTTGTTATTTTTTGCGTACTTATCCGCCACGTATTTGACCATCTCATGACATTTGAGCGTCTCTTCGATGATGCGGGGCATTTCTTTCAGATGGCGAATGATTCGAGAACCAGCCGGGTAGGAAAGGTGCCGCATGCGTCCGAAGTATAATGCCAATAATGTCAATACCGTGACCTGCGAGGTGAATGCTTTGGTGGAAGCGACACCGACTTCCGGTCCAGCGTGCAGATAGATTCCACCATCGGCTTCACGGGCAATGGTCGAACCAACGACATTACAGATGGCCAGAGTTGGATGTCCTTTTCGTTTGCATTCTCGCATTGCGGCCAACGTATCAGCTGTTTCACCGCTTTGAGTGATTGCAAAGATCATCGTGTTTTCGGACATCGGCGGGTTCCGATATCGCAGTTCGCTGGCGTATTCGACCTCGGTCGGTATACGGGCAAATTCTTCGAGCAGATATTCGCCGACCAGGCCAGCGTGCCAGGAAGTGCCGCAGGCCGTCAGGACGATCCGGTCGACTTTGCGGATATCCTTGGCAGACATATTCAGGCCACCAAACACGGCAGTCGCTTCATCTTCATTGAAGCGGCCGCGCATCGCGTTTTCAATCGATTGAGGCTGCTCGAAGATTTCTTTGAGCATGTAATGTTCAAATTCGCCGAGTTCGGATTCTGCTGCGGTTTGCTCGAGGACTTCAATTTTCGGGTCAACGATGCCGCTGTCGCGATGAATAATCTGGATATCGTCTGCGGTAAGAACCGCGATTTCATTATCCGAGAGATAGACAACTTCTTCGGTATGGACGGCGAGTGGACTGGCGTCGCTGGCGACGAAGTGTTCGTGATCGCCGATCCCTATCACAAGTGGGCTACCGACGCGGGCGACGTACATGACATCGGGACAATCACGAAATAGAACGGCAATTCCGTAAGTTCCTTTCAATTGAAGCAAGGTGGACTGAATGGCAACCAGACAGCTTTTCTGGGAGCCAGCTTCGCCTCCTTTTGAAACCGCTCGGCGGTATTCGTGAGCGAGCAGATGGGCAACGACCTCGGAGTCCGTTGTCGTGATGAATTCGAACCCCTTCTCTTTGAGCGATTTTCGCAGGCTTGTGTAATTTTCAATCACACCATTGTGCACGAGGCAGACTTCATTGTCGCCACCAATGTGGGGGTGCGAATTCGTATCGTTCACTTCCCCGTGTGTCGCCCAGCGCGTGTGTCCAATTCCGAGGTGACCTTTGAGCGGCTGCTGGGAAATCAGATGCCCCAGTTCCTGCACGCGACCCGATTTTTTACGGATCGTAATCTCTCCCTCTTCGAGCACTGCAATTCCAGCACTGTCGTAGCCTCGGTATTCGAGTCGGTGCAGGCTATCCAGCAATAGATTCTGAGCCTCTTGATATCCAACGTAACCGATTATTCCGCACATAGTATCAACCCTGATTCTTGAGCAATTGAAAATGCTCTGATTGGTTCCCTGCCTGGGCTACCACTCGCCATTTGTGAGAATCATTCCCTCATTCGAGTGATTTCACGTGAAGGCAATAAGCGTTAAGTGTAGTTCTGGCATGAAATTACCAGAATACGGAAAGATTGGTCAACACGGTCTGAGGCTTCGGTAGAAAATATACGGGGTCACGCAAAGAAACTCTCGGTATTTTGTCTGCAGAGTTTCAATCTGACTTAAGCCAACAGATTCAATGCTGGTAGGGCCATCGAAAGTGAGCAAAAGAGCAGCGTGTATTTTTGGATAACCCATTGGAGGTGCGTTTTTCCATTATTTTGAGAAATTCTCAAAATTCCCAGAAGAATTTTGCCTGTCTCGGTGTTTAGTAATTGTCAAGGAAGTGATCTAGTGCCCTTTCAGGGCTTAGATTTAGGACTCAAATAACTGTAGCGCACTCCGTTGTCGTGCTTTATAAGAACATCAACCCAAATGATTTAGTGTGTGAGTCGCACTAGTCCATCCTTTTCAGGGATATCTATCCTTGACGGTATGTTGGTTTAAAAATTCATTTAGGCACGCAATATGCTTACCTAATTGAGTTCTTAGAACCAACCTAATGCGCTCTCCTGTGTGCTCCCTCCTGATTGATTGATCGTTTTCGTGAAGAACTGCTTGCATAGCAGTTCGCCCCGTAAGGTTTCCCATGAATAATTCTGCGCACTCCATGCATGACTCTGCTGGTTCAGAATCAATATTTCTGGACGTTGCTTCACCATTGTTGCCTAATAACAAGGCAAATCGATTCAAAGCATTCGTTGTCTTTGCGATTTTAATCGCTGGTGGGGCCTGGTATCAGTTGAGCAGCACTGGGGCCGGGCTGATTCGGCCTTTTGGTGATACCGATCCAATTGTCAATAATATTGAAAAACCTCTGGGAGGGTTTTTCGATATTGCATTAGTGAGCGGTCAATCGAAAATCATCGCTCGGGCAACAGCTGGACGGACCATGGAACTGAACTTGGAAGATGGAACGATTGAACAAGTTTCCTCTCGTGAAAATCGCTCAGCACTGCAGTTAATGGTTCGCACTTCAGGTCTGCCACTTGCCGTTTACGTCAACTCAAATCCAAATTTTAACTTACACTTTAACTTGAATAATTCGTTCACCGAATTGTTTGTGCCACAATCGTTGGAAGTTTCTGCTGTCACCATGTTTGAGGACAATCAGAAAATCGCCGTTGCCAGTTGCGATTTCAAAGCAGAAAAGCGAGATTCCAAATTGACATACCGTGTTGATATTCTGGATACGATTTCCGGCCGACTTGAAAAGACTATCCGTCTGCAGCATCTGATTTTCGATTTTGCTTATGATGAACAGCTTCATAATCTGTATGCTTCGACAAATAATGGTATTTATCGTCTGGAAGACGGGGTTGATCAATTGGAATTGATCAACTCGTGTCATGCTCGTTCTCTGGAATGCCTGGGCAATAGCCGTTTATTGATTACGGGACAGTTCAATGGGGATGTCCAGGCGATTTCTCTGGATACGCTGGAAACCTGCTGGGCCACCTCAGTTGGAAAATCAGCGACCGTCAAGGCGTTGACCTGCCACGAAACTCTGAACATGATCGCCGTTGGTGGCGAATTCAACTTTGTTCTCCTGCTTGACAGTAACACCGGTGCGACGATGCGAGTGCTCCTTCAAGATGAGTCTGCCGTTAATGATGTCGCTTACTCGGATGATGGTGAGCAGCTCTACATTTCTCGCTCAAATTCTACTGTGGCACTGTGGGATCTGACTCAATCCAGTCTGGTCAAAGTGTATGATCTTTAACAGCAATGTGGTTCAGGAACCCTGCCGCAGGATCTCTTCGTCAAAATAGTTGATGCCCATCCCGGCATCGATCACAAGCCCCTGAGCGTTTATCCCGGAAGAACGCGGGCTGAGCAGGAAGGCGATTGTGTTGGCGACTTCTTCTGTCTGCACGGCTTGTTTTCTGAGCGTGGCTTTTTCTGCATGAAGATAGCTGTCGACGTAACCCGGAATTCCGGCAGAGGCAGAAGTTTTCAGCAATCCGGGGCAAACGGCATTGAAACGGACCCGGGAAAACTTCGAAAACGACTTCGCCAGAAAACAAACGGAGGAATCAAGAGCCGCTTTGACAGGACCCATGAAGCCATAATTTTCTGCGGCCATGCGGGTTGTTGAAATCGAAACCGTTACGATGCTTGCGTCTTCATGCCACTGCTCTTTAAAGGCTTCCGCTAAGGCCATTAATGAAAAGCAGGAGATGTTAACGCTTTGCAAAAACGCCGCCCTTGGTGTTTCGTTATACGGCTTCCAACCCGCCGAGTAGTCCGCAAAGGCTATGGAGTGGACCAGCCCGTCGAGTGTTCCATAGTCTTTCGAGACTTCCTGCTGAAGTCGATCAATTTCGGATTGATGCTCGACATCGCAAATATATACGGGACGATCCCCCAATAATTTCTTGAGTGACTCTTTGCGTTGCTCGGAACGAACCGAGTAAATCACACTCGCCCCGGCTTCTTCAAGTAATTGAGCAGTGTGCCAGGCGACACTCTTACGATTCGCAACGCCGGTAACGAGAATGGTTTTTCCATCGAGCTGGAGGTAATTCATGGAGATGAGCTTTGGTTAGAACATGTCGAAAATAATTAGATTCTTTGAGACATACCATAATCCAAAGAATTCGAATCGCCAACACGACAGGCAATAGCCATAACTATTACAGGGTTGAACGGGAAAAAGAATTTCAAAGGGTTCTGACTATAAAACCAGACTATAAAAAGCTTAAAAGCACTGTTGCTTCGCCATATCAAGAAAGTGTCGGACGGCTCTTCCGCTGATCGTTTCTTTCTCCATCAGCTCGTTGGCAATCAATTCGATCGCTTTCGATGGTTCTGCACCGTTGAGCAGGTTGTCGGTTTTATCGATCAGTCGTTGAGCCAGTCGCTGCAGTTGACGTTCGTTTTTAGCTCGATTTACGGAGAGCAGACTTTCAACGAGGAGCAGATCCTGAGAGGCTCCCAGCTGGCAATACCGTCCGGTCACACGACTTTCCGCCACCATCCCGGCCAGCAAAATCAGAACTTCATCTTCCATCGGGTCTTTGGAAGCTTTATGCCGACCTTTCTGAATTTTGCAGGCTCCGAGTCGACTGATCCCACTCTGCAGCTGCCCGGGAGCAATCGTTACTTTTTCAACGGGTCGCCCCAGCAAAATCGCCATCACCGCATGCCCCGCTTCGTGATAAGCGGTTGCTTTCAATTCTGCTTGGGACCGAGTGACGGTCTCTGCAGTTGATTCTATTTGTCCTCGATTTTTCTTACTCATGATAAGCTGAAAGTTGTAGCAGAAAATTAAGATCGCGTCGCGGATGCTGAAAATATTTGAGTGATAAGCATAATCGACGTAAGGCTTGGTGGCATGCGAGGCAGGCAGCCGAGTATGCTCAATCCGTCATTATTGCGCTCCGGTTCAAACACTTACTGAATTATGTATGGAAGCCTCCCTGCTGAGTCTGTTGCCGCCAGTTGTGGCTATTGTTCTGGCAATCACCTTGAGAAATGTGTTGCCGGCTTTGTTTGTTGGCGTCTGGGTGGGGACGACGATCATGGAAGGCGGTCGCCCGGATCTTGGCTTTCTAAGGATCTTCGACACACTCCTGTTACATCAAGTGGCTGCTCCCGGGGAGAACGGAACGGTCGATTACTTTCACCTGCATATTATTCTCTTCACGGCTTTTCTGGGTGCGATGGTCGGCATTATGACACTCTCGGGTGGCACCAATGCGGTTTTGAATCGGATTGCAAGTCGCATCGACGATCGACGTCACGGTCAAATGCTGACCTGGCTGATGGGGCTGATCATTTTCTTTGACGACTACGCGAACACGCTGCTCATCGGGGGAACGATGCGTCCGTTGACGGACCGATTGAAAATCTCACGAGAGAAACTGGCATTCCTGATTGATTCTACAGCCGCTCCCGTAGCCGGGCTCTCTTTGATTTCCACGTGGGCCGGTTTTGAAGTCTCGTTGCTGGTCGAGGGATTCCAGGCGGTTGGACAGTCGGTGAATGGCTGGGAAGTTTTTCTGGCGACGATACCGTATCGGTTTTATCCCCTGACGATGCTCCTGTTCGTTTTTCTGATTGGATGGACGGGACGAGACTATGGTCCAATGTTGACGGCTGAACTCAAAGCCGCCCATCCTGATCTCACTCCATCCAATGATACCGTGTCTCCAAACAACTCTCGAAATGATTCATTACTGATGCGACATGCCCTGCTGCCGATTGGCACGCTGCTTGTTACAGTCGCCATTGGAATGATGATGGACATGGACCGGGCAACTGAAGTGCTGGTTGTTGCTTCATTTCTCGCGTCAGCAGTGGGCGTAGTAAGCACGATTTTCAGTCGGACGTTTACGGTCAATGAATCGATGGAGGCTTGGATTGAGGGTGCTAAAAGTATGGTTCCAGCGATTGTGATTCTGACAATGGCCTGGATGATTGGAGCGATCTGTGATGATGATCACTTAAAAACCGGACGTTATTTGCAACAACTTGTCGGCAACTCGTTATCCCCGGAATGGTTGCCTGCGGTTGCATTTATCGTCTCGGCTGCAGTTTCGTTTATGACCGGCAGTTCGTTTGCGACGATGGGGTTACTGGTCGTGCCATTCACGGAATTGAGCTGGACGGCGCTCGGGGGAGAGGCGACTCTGATTTCTGATCCGGTATTGCTGGGAACAGTGGGGTCCGTACTGGCAGGTGCAATCTTCGGTGACCACTGTTCGCCAATATCAGATACCACGGTCCTCTCGGCTGCAGCAGCAGACTGCGATCATCTTAAACATGTGGAGACTCAGTTTCCCTACGCATTAACCGTCGGAGGGACATCGTTTTTACTGGGATGCCTGCCGATCGGTTTCGGGGTTAATGTTTGGCTTTGTCTGATTGTGCAAATTGTCGTGCTGTTTTTGTTCCTGCGAATCGTCGGTCGATTTTCGTCGGATAGCTGACGTGACAATGAAGTGTAAGTCAGGCAATGCCTGACCTACACCTTGGTGACATTGCCATCAATCTGAATTGACTCACTCGCTTGTGTATCGTGCTGGGAACGAGAAAACATCTCGATGACTGAGGAAACCGCATAAGACATAACTGTCGATTGTAAGGATTACACGGACGAGAATTTCGTCACAATCGTGTGATTACTCAGCTTTCTTTGAAGAATGATGTCCCCTGCAAGGCTCGGCTTTCGTTTAGAGAACTAGTGACCGATAGCAATAAAAAGCGTGCCTGAACTTCAAGGAGACCGTTATGAAACGGAATCACATTCAATATAATCTGCTAACTCTGTTCGTGTTCTCTCTTTTTTCGGGAGTTTTCACAGGGACAGCCTCCGCTGAAACTCCGCAGTTGATGTACCACGATTTCGACTCGGCTCGTAAAGTCGCCCGCGAACAGAATCTACCAATCCTGTTGCACTTCTATACCGACTGGTGTGGACCTTGCCGACAGATGAATCAAACCGTTTTCTCTTCACCACAATTGCAAAAGCAAATGGGGGGACGAGTGATTCTGGTCAAAGTAAATGCAGAACGGGCAACCGAACTGGCTCGAATGTATCAGGTGGATACTTACCCAACGGACGTGTTTATCGATGCCAACGGTCGCATGCTGAGCAAGCTGGTCGGGATGGCTTCTTATCAGGAGTTTGTCCGCAGTGGACTCGAAGTGGCCGATAAATATCAGAGGTCACAGGAGATACTTCGCGATCGTAAAAATTCCGGCAAAGATCCCGTGCCCGTTTCCATGTGGAAAATTCAGTTGGGAGAAGAAGGAAAACTGGCCGTTGAAGCTCAGGATCCTAATCAACCTGAGGAGCAGTCGGGCGGTCAGCAGAAATCTGTCCCCAATCCGTATGGAACGGATAAAGTCACTGCAGAACTGGAACCGGAAGTTGTGTTCCTGGCTCTGGATGGATTCTGCCCAGTCAGTTTGAAGAAGAACCGTCAGTGGGTTAAGGGGAGTGAAGAATTCGTTATGGTTCACAAGCAGCAGCGGTATCAGTTCACAGGAACTGAAGAACTGCGCGAGTTTGAGCAGAATCCGCACGAGTTCGCCCCCCGGTTACTTGGATGCGATCCTGTGATCGTTTGGGAATCAGATCGTGCGATTCCGGGATCGACCGCTTTTGCCGCTTATTATAATGAGGAGTTGTATCTGTTTACGACGGAAGAGAATCGTAAGTTATTTGAGCTCGACCCGGCTCGATATACGAATACGCGTCATGTGCTCGCACCCCGGGATGTCGAAGCAACTTTGATTCGATAAAAGTAAAATTTACTTGCAGTCGGGAATGATTCTGCCTGAGTTCATGGCTTTTGTGCCTCCAGTCAGAGTGTTTTCGAGTAAACCAGGTCGATAATTTTTTCTGAAAAAAAGCGATCTGTTAGAAAAACAGAATTGAAGATGCATTGACATGCCTTGACGCGTGGTACATACTGCAATTGTGCGAAGGCGATTGCCGAAAGCATAATGCCAAGATCGTGCATTCAAATTCTGACGGGAAGCCTTGCTAGGTTCCTATCGCTTGCAGAGACGATCTTATTGGAATTACATTACCGTAATAAGACATGACCCTTGTTGAAGTATGAGACGGTCAGTTCCTTCAACAAAACGGACTCCATCAACAGTCAATAGCGTCCAGGCAAAAATGTCTGGATAACAGTGTTTCCTGAGCAGTACTATTCACAACCATGGGGTTGCGAAAGACAGTTTCGGGTTCATTTCCCAGAGAAATCACGAATCAAATTTTCTCTAACTCCAAATTTTTTACGTATTGGTCCCTGTAGTGGATCGAATCGTAATTTCCGATCACTAAGTGTACAGGGTAGCACTCTGTAGTAGATTAAAGTTAGTCTGATCGTTACGCTCGAAAGAGTGCGTGAAACCATCGGTGCATTGTCCCGACAGGTCCGATTGCTGTTCTCACACGCAATAATAGAAACATAGCAGGTTCTTCTGAACAGAAAGCGTTCAGGATTTCTGTGTATTGTGTTTCATAAGATCAGCAGACGGTTCAATTCATTTGAAAAAGAATTTCAAAACGTGGCTGTCATCTTCTGAGAAGTTTAAACTTCTCGGTTTTTCACAGCATTTGGCTCATTCCGGCTTGGATTTTGCAATTCAAGAGTGAGCACCATGGGAAAGGAATCTAAACTCGCAAGTGAATGACTGGTCGTTCGTCACGGTGAAAATTTGACAGTAACGATTTTACTGTGACGGTTTTGGGAAGAGTAAGTTGTAAGCACGACAACGGTGTGCATTACAGTTTTTGGATTCCCGAATTAATACCCAGACAGGGTACTGGTCGTTCTCTGCGTCAGGTCTCTCTGGGTCGATTTACGACCGGAAACCGTTTGATGTCAGTCCGTAGGATTGTCTTGTTTATCCATTCAACGTGCACTGTTTAGGGGAGCTGATTTTAAGAACTGAAAATTCTGTGATCGCGGAAGGCTTCCTTCCAACCTCTCAGTTTGACTCTGATTCTTATCATTCTCAAACGGAACATGTTGTTGATTCTCAGGTGACCAATGCGTCCAACGTATTGAAGTTTTCCTGAGTCCCCTGATTTTTTGAGTATTCGATATTCAACCAGGAACGTCCAGGCACTTACACGGAAGTCATTGATTTCTGATGAGCTGGATTTTCCTGCACGAAATGGCAGGATGCTCCAGATGCGGTCGATCGGAATCGTTACGATCTCCGCTCACAACTTACTGCGAATTTTTTCGCGAGAATCACTTACTGCGAAGAAATCGCAAAAACGTAAGGCACTGTAGGAAAGATTTATGCCCACTAAGAGTACCAACTCAAGTAGCCGAACCCCACGCTCGGCTCCCAAAAGTCGCAAACGGACTAAAGCTGAATCAACGGATCAGCCAGCCGAAGAAATGAAAGCGTCCGCGACCGAAAGTGAAGCCCCTGCCAAGCCCAAAAAGGCCCCGGCAAAAACCTCAAATAAAGATGAAGATTTTGGAGATGGTGTGATGGACAACTCCAGCAACGCTAATTCTGGAGGCGGGAGAAAAGAGGGAGGCTCGAACGATGGAGACTCTCAAAAAAACCGCCCGCCTCGTCGCCGTCGCCGTCGACGAACTAACGGACGCGACGACAACACCAGCAATAATAGCAACAACAATAACAATCGTGGTCGCAATAATAACAGCGGCGGTAACAACAGTGGCGGTGGTAATCGTGGTCGTGGCCGTGGTCGTGGCCCGCAACGCCAGGGTGGGGGTGGTCGATCCAATACCAAATCGAATGTCGCTTCAACTGGCCAGCCGATTCATGAAATCGAAGGCGAAATCGAAGGCGTTCTCGAGTTGCATCCCAAAGGCTACGGCTTTATGCGGAACTCCAGCGTCAACTATTCTTCACAGGATTCCGACGCATTCGTCTCCAGCACAACCGTTGAAAAGTATGGTCTCCGCGAAGGGATTCTCATTCGTGGTCAGGTCGGTCCCGGCACTCGCGGACAGGGACCTCGACTGCACGAAATCATCAGTATCGATGGTCGCACCCCTGAAGAGTATTCTCAGATCAAGCATTTTGATGGTCTGACCGCCATCAATCCTTTTGAGCAGATCAAACTCGAAACGCAACCGGAAATGGTCACGATGCGAGTCATGGATCTGCTCACTCCAATCGGCAAAGGTCAACGCGCGTTGATTGTCGCACCACCGCGAACCGGTAAGACAATGCTCCTGCAGGATATCGCCAACTCTGTCAGTACGAATCATCCGGAAGTGCATCTGATTGTGCTGCTGATTGACGAACGGCCTGAAGAAGTGACCGAAATGCAGCGGCTCGTCAACGGCGAAGTGATTGCTTCGTCGATGGACCGCGATGTTGAAAGTCATGTGCGAACCAGTCAGCTCATCATCGAACGAGGCAAGCGTATTGCCGAAGCCGGTGGCGATTGCTTCATTTTATTGGACAGCATCACCCGCACCGCCCGCGCGTTCAATAAATGGGTCGGCAATACCGGCCGAACCATGACCGGTGGTCTGGATGTAAAGGCGATGGACATTCCCAAGAAGATGTTTGGAACCGCTCGCCGCTTCGACGAAGGGGGCTCGCTGACAGTTGTCGGCACAGCCCTGATCGATACCGGCAGCCGGATGGACGATGTTATCTTCCAGGAGTTCAAAGGAACAGGAAATATGGAAATGGTCCTGAGCCGCGATCTCGCCGATCGCCGCATCTGGCCATCAATCGACATTTCCAAATCCGGCACCCGCCGCGAAGAAAAAATCCTCGACCCGGACATCATGGAAGGCGTCACCGCCCTCCGCCGTGCCCTGATCACCATGAGCCCAACCGAAGCCATGGAAGAACTAACCCGCCGCCTGGCGATGTTCCCGAGCAACAAAGAATTCTTGGCCAAAATTCGTACGGTGCTGTAGGATTTCGGGTTGATGTAAGAACCAAAAAGCGGGTGATTTTTTTCACCCGCTTTTTTTATGTTGTCTTCGAATCTAGTTTATGCATAACAAACACTACTGACTACACTTCCTAATCGTGCTATTCTCAGCATGTCCACTAAAAAATAGCGCAGGAAATAAATTTATGAAAGCCAGTTTACAGACCATGTGCTTCGTGTTGCTCCTGATGTCGTTATTAAGTGGGGTGGCGCCCTGGAGTAGTTGCAATGATTTAATTGCCGAAGATAAACCCATTCCGAACACTGGAGAAGTGGCTAAATCTGCGAAATCTCCAACTCAAAATCGAGATGCAACGATTACACTGGAATTTGACAAGCCGACTTACTTTCTCGGTGAGAATGTGATTTTGCATTGGCACTTCGTCAACTCTGGAAATCAACCAATCAATATTAGTATGGGGGGAGATGGACGTACGCCAGGAGCAAAGCGTGCCATTCGATTTAAAGTCGATGTGATTGATGAAAAAGGTCTCTCCGCTGCGGATCCCTACCCGAATCCAAACAACTTTGGAGGAATGTTTGGTAACCCGACGCTTGAGCCTGGAGAGGAGTATTGGGATGAGTTGCAGTTAATGCGATATCGGGAGGTGAAGAAATCCGGAAAATATACGATCAAAGTTTATCATAATCTTGGCTGGAAAAAGCCAGATGAAGCACCGGTTGTGACCACAACCCTCAACTTCATAATGCCGAAAGAGAAACAGGCACGTGAAGTGTTTGAGGAAATGCTGAGCTTGCCGGACAATTCTGATCGCTCATGGGGCAAAAAAGGTCGGAAGTTCGCCGACTTCGAGCTAATGCGTTATCCCGTCTATCTCCCAATGGCGAAAGAACTTGCACAACAGGGTGACATTCGTGGCTTGAAAATGCTAGGAGAGATGGCTTTCCCTGATGCGACCACTGCTCTACTGGAGTTGATGAGTCACAACTCACCTGCGATATCAGAAAAAGCGGGAGAGTTATTACTCAGAAGAATGTCCCCTCACGAAGATTCAACAATTTCCCATGCAAGTTATCTGGCTTCCACGTCCTGGACGGATGAGCTAAGAAAGCTGGCAGCTGTCCCAGCCTGGAAACTATTGGCTGAAGATGACCGGGAGGGAATCATTCGGGGTGCAAGATTAATTCGTTCACTTGGCACCAAAGATGATCTCCCTGCGTTAATCAAGGTGATGGACCGGGTTCTAGTTGACTTGAAACATAACGAGATCGAGCAAAAAGCGTATCTTCGCCCTTGGACTGCCTCAAGCTCGTTGGAAGGAGCGAGTCAGGAATTATTACAACGTGGTGCACGACCACCCGAATCAGCAACAACGCCAGGAAATTCCGTAGTCTGGCTATTAGCTTTAGGAACTAACGAAGATTTTCGCCCTGAAGGTTGGCGCGAAACCATTCGGGGTCTGATTCAGCACGAAATCCCCTTTATTCGCGATCTGGCTTTACGCAATATGCCATTGCCGCTCGACTCTGATACCATCCCTGTCGTGGCGGATGCAATCTTGGATGGTTTTGCGCCCGTTCAGGCGGCAGCATGTGATTTGGCGAGAAGGTCGAAATTGAAAAAGTTTGGCCCCAATTTGATAACTGTTCTCAGACTCTCCGAAAACGATTGGTTAATCCGAGCGGCGTTCCGATCTGCTCATGAATGCGGTGTTCCCAATGACAAACGACTCGAAATCTGTCTCCAGCGAATGGGAGGTTTCACCAATGATCGGAATATGGTGATCCTGGGACTTTTGATCGATGGCTCAATTGACAGCAATGGACATGGGGCACAAGAAATTAAAGATTGGCAGCCATTTCTTCCAAGAATCCAAACTGCCTGGCTCGATTTTATTAAGTCTCATCGACAGGAATTACAAGAGGGTACACGATACCGACCTGGCTCTGAGGCACTCTCTCCAGACATGTTTCCCCCTCAATTTCAATTACATATTAGCGGCCAACCTGGCTGGCCCATTGAATGAAGCAGGATAGAACGCTGAGATTTCACTAGTTCAGTAGGTTGGGTTACTGTTTATAAATCATAAATGATAACAGCGGACAGTACCGCAGTCATTATAATGTAAAGAAAACATGGGACGCGGCTTCACTCATTTATAGCTATGTCGACGACGATCTCCCAGATGAATGGACGCTTTGCTCCGCTTATCTCAACTACGTTCTCGATGATGGAATGCGGCTAGCCGTCAATCAGGCCGACTACTACTGCCCCAATTGCAATCATTTTGTCGTAGGCGAGAGAATCGAAACCGTCTCAGCTCTTGAACAGGAAATCAACGACATCGAAAACGCTCCCCAAAGTCGTCGTCGTATGCTCGCCGAAGTCATTGGAAACATCCCACAACAGATCGCAGAATTGCACATTCGGATCAAGTGGAGAAAAAACCGAAGATCACCACCGAAGTGCCTTCATTGCGGTTGCGCAGATATCCTTCTGATTCCAGATAGAAAAGAATTCAATCATCCTGAAACTGGCAAAAGAATGAAGCGATCTGGAAATGGATTCGCCTCCACAGCCGAATGGTTCGCCACTTACACACCCGAAGGCGATCAAATAGAGTCATCAAACAAGTAGTGAAGTAGGGTGCGTCTTGACGCACCTTCCCATGATTCTCTTACAGGCGCAGGGATGTGCCAAACGCGGGCGTTTGGTTGACGAAAGTCATAAGAGGGTAACTTCCAACCGGGTGACACAATTCACGGTTTTTCATGAATCTTCCTGTTGCTATGCAACCCAGACGCACGCGTCTGGGCCATCCAGCCACCTGTCGTGACAACACCCGAGTCATGACTGACTCGGCTCGCCTCTTTATGGGCTTGATTATGAGATGCGCGATTCATTTTCAGAATATAAAAACACTGAAAATGATGATCAGTACTGCGACGAAGAATGCGGCTGAGATAGCTACGCCTATGGGAGTCCGGAAGAATGATTGCACTCCGATGGCAACCGAATGCTCCGTCTGAAAATCGAATTGATAACCATCCGCTTCGGTCGAGTCGGATGTCACCTGAACTTCGGTGATGACGTCTGAAATCAGTTTGTCCTGATCCTGCAGCCTGACTCCGACAATCTCACAAACGGGGATCGGTTCGTTGAGTCGCCAGGTCAGTCCTTGAACTGCAGAACTGTTTGGCTTGGTACCCAAGTTGGTTATTAGTCCGTTGGAATAATTGACAACGAGTTCATAGTCGGGCAGAGACTCTTGCTGCTTGATAAAGGGTAAATTGTGGTCACGAGGTTCGACTTCTGGATTGAGTGCAGTGACCGTGACCTGAATCAGTCCATTACTACGGAACGCGGCAATGACCACACAAGAAATAACGCTAAGGAGAATGATGCCAAAACAAATCAGCCTCGTCATCGGCCATGCCGAGTGAGTTGAACCTGATCGTGTTCTATCAGACTGTTCCTCTGTCATATAAGAAACCTTACTTCTATCTACAGCAATGTGCACACGTCTGGCACCTGCTTCAAAGTTGGGGGAAAAACCAACAAGTATCGTGACAATACCCGAGTCATCACTGACTTGGCTTGCCTTTGCTTAGGTTTGACTATTGTGTCCCTCTTGTGGTTTTGCCGCCCAGAGAACACTTCGAGATTCTCTGGGCAAACCTGCTCCTTAAAACTCATCCGTGAAAATCTGTGTTCATCCGTGGATCAAATAACTTGATCCTGGAGGGGACTTACGACTTCCGAATAAACTCTGAGGCATAGGCTCGTACGTGTTGTCCGTTGAGGACGTGGAACATGCGTAGTTGTTGGATGGTTTGTTGGCTGAATTTGTTGAGGGGGACGTGGATGATTTTTTTGCCGGAGCGTTGGGCCAGTTTTTTCCAGGCGATGCCGGGGGGCTTTTCGCTCAGTAGGGCGATATGTTTTTCCCGACTGTGATGGGCTCCGGCGACAATGAGGCGTTCTTCGAGGGTGTCGACAAAATCGAAACGGCTGTCGTGCCAGATGTCGCGGATGGGGCGGGGCGGGAACAGGAACATGGCGCCGCCGTAACGTCCCAGGGCGATGCCGGGGCCGACCATCTCTGCGAGATAGTTCGAGGCAAAAAATGAGAGAGTTGATTCATCGTTATGCTCGGCATGCCAGGTAATTCGTTGAGGATAGTCGCGCGGGTCAGCCGGGGAATCGAACAGCATGACGACGCAATCGAGTCCGCCGCGGGTCGGGGGAACTTCCTTCACGTAGAGGTCGCCCGTGTGCCAGTTGCGGAGTGTTTCCCGGATATCGAGGCCATCCTTGAGACTGGTCGTGAACTTCTCGGTTTTCGCCAGATCGTTACCGAGCATCGACATCGCCTGATCTTTGACATGCGAACGAAAATTTTCGATCGCGTTGTCTTCAGGTGGCCAGCTGCAGTGGGCATAGTGGTTCCAACTGGTTAGCCACTCTTTCTGTTGTTGTTTTTGGGGACGCGATTGGAGATTGCACGAGCGCCAGCTGATCGGATGCCCAGGCAACCTGGTTTTCATAGTCACGACATCGCCATCGGGCAGCCGAGCCTGATCGATGCCCATCGAGATATGAGGCGCATCGTTAGGTGGAGAAAAACGATATTCCCGGGCGACTTCGGCCAGGATGATCGCAAACTGATCGCCGAAGACTTGTTGAGCCGCGATGATGAGGGTGTAAAGATCGGGCGTCAAACGGCGTTCGATGAGCGATAAGTTGCGGATATATCGAAAATAGACGCCAAGGAGTTTGGGAGTGATGGGCCGAGCACGTTTTTTAAACTCCTCGACATAGACATCACGCGAGCGGAGCAACAATTGCTTGATGCCGTCGACGCTCAGGTTTTCATCGTTATCCAGTTCAAAGCGGGCTTCCTCATACAGACTAGTAATAGAGGGCAATTCCCCCAAGGCAAAAATGAGCGACTTTTCTGTTACCGTCGCCGTCTGAACAGGTGTTGGCGGAGGGCTCTCTAGCGAATCGACGGCTTCCTGATTGTCATAGGCGGCTTTGATCAGCATCCATTCCGAAAAAGAGCAGAGACAGAGAATCGATGTTTGCGTCCGTTCGAGTTCTCGCAATCGTTCTGCCATGTGTCGAATGCGATACAGCAATTGCGGGGTCTGGGCGGTTGAGAGTACCGGAATGGCAGCCGAGGTGAAGGCTTCGGCATGCAGCCGTTTGACGGCGTAGGGATCGGGAAGTGAGGTATGAATCACTTCAAACTGGGTCACTTCGGGATCGATAAAGGCCCGGGGAATGTGTTCCTGCATCGCGATCCGAATCGCGGCGATGACCGGTTGGCAGGGATCGATCGGCACATAAGTGGCCGATTCGTCATCGAAGTCGTCATCATCATCGTCTGTGAAGGAGTCGGGCTGCCATTGGGTGGCTTCAAAAGTAGCCTGCTCATTTTGCCAGACAACACTGATGACGGGAAGTTGATGAACAGCTGTTTCGACGGGCTCTTGAAATGGTTCCGGAAGTGGAACGGCCAGACAGTCGAATTTCCCGGACAGGAGGATCCGCCGAACTTCAACGGCATAATCTCCACTGCCGTGAATGACAGGCAGTAATTGAATGCGTTCACTCAGTTTTAGCAGACTGATCGATGGGTCCATAAAATTTGATGATATTCCAAAAATAGCGTGACAGCCACAAACAACCACGATGGACATTTATATTGAGATGTGCTGCATTGGATCAGCAATATTGTACGGAATTCGTCACTGGACAGGAGCAAAAATCAACTACAACCGAGCGAATTCATAGAATTCCTATCAACTCGACAATCGGTACAACCGATACCTAAACCGTGGACTTGTTTTGTAATGGAATACATGAGAAGGCCAAAAATCTAAAATGCGGGCTTTTATTGGGTGAATTGAATGCCTGATGTGTCATTGAAAAGCATTTTAAGATGAGGGACTCATATCTTTAGAGACTCCGGAATATCCCGTAGATCTCTGGTTGATACCATCAAGATGGCTGCCACTGGGGGACACCCGAACAGCCAGTTTGATTGATTTTTATTTACTCCAGGGAAGGAGCGACCTCGGATGGCGGATTCATCGAGGTATATTGGGCAACTGACAAGCAGATTGCGAGTTATGGAACTTGCATTGTGTGGTCTGATTCTGTCATGCACGGCCGTTTCGTTCGGGCAAAGTGCACCTCAGCCAGGGCTGGATGCTCGCATTATCAGTATGCCCAAAGTGGAACGAAAACTAGAGATCATTCAAAATCGCAGCCAGTTGATTAAGACTCGCAAACGCGTCACACGCATGGCGATCGCAGATCCAACCGTGATCGATATTGCTCCATTCGAGGACAATGAATTTGCGATAATCGGAGCTGCCCTAGGTACAACGACATTAACGTTGTGGTTTGAAGGCGATGACAATCCACTGATCTATGAAATCACGACCATTCGCGATCCGAACATTGAAGAACAGGTTCGAATCGATTATGGCAAGCTCGAACGCAAGTTGGCGATATTGTTTCCGAACAGTAAAGTCTATCTGATTCCTCTGCACGAAAAACTTGTGGTCAAAGGGGAAGCTCGGGATGCCGCTGAGGCAGCTCGGATCTTGCAAATCATTCGCGGTGAATTCATCGACGATTACGGTGGACTCGGCGGGCCGGGCGGAGCCGGTGGTCGGGGAGATGATTTTGGAGATCGAGGTGGTCCAGCAGGTCGAGATAACGACAACCTGTTTTCAAGTTTTATTGTCAATATGTTGCAGGTGCCCGGAGAATTCCAGGTCATGTTGCACGTTACGATTGCCGAGTTGAACCGCTCTCAGTTACGACGTATGGGAGTCAACATTAACGTGTTGATTAATGATGGCAGTACAGCCCTCACCTCTGCCATTTCCGGCGGTGTGCCTACTTTGACAGGTATTTTCAGCAATGGCGATGTCAGTGTCTTAATCAGCGCGCTGGCTTCAAACGGAACCGCGAAAATTCTTTCGCGTCCTTCATTGACAACCTTAAGTGGACACCCCGCAACTTTTCTGGCTGGGGGTGAATTTGCTGTGCCTACGGTAGTTGGTATTGGCGGAGCACAAGGTCAAACGACTCAGTTCCGAGGCTTCGGTACATCGATGGTTGTAGTTCCAACTGTTGTCGATGGAGATCTGTTTCGCTTACGCATCTCTCCCGAGTTTTCAAAGATCGATCCGAATGCCACCGTTGGTGGTATTCCAGGTTTGAGTTCTCGTCGAGTGAATACAACGGTTGAACTGAGAGAAGGACAAACCATTGTTCTGGGCGGATTGCTTTCACGTCAGCAAAGTACGGAAGTGACTCGAATTCCCTACCTCGGGGAAATCCCACTGATTGGACCTTTGTTGTTCAACAGTAAGCGGGCGAACGAAGATGAACTGGAACTGATTGTTCTGGTCACTCCAGAACTTGTCCGGGCGATGGATCCTGATGAAGTTCCTCCGGTTCCCGGCTTCAATGTCACACACCCGAACGATCCTGAACTTTATCGCTATGCGATGACCGAAGGGGCTCCCGATAACGAAGTGTATCAGCTGGCTCCTTACGGAAATCATGTTGGCGAACCAACACCTGTTGGATTCAACGTCTACAATCCTTCACCAGCAACACCGCAGTATGGACCGATTCCTCAGGCGAATCAGCCAAGTGGTGTGCCTTCGCCAGCTCCCTGGATGAACCAGAATTCCCGATATCAGGGAAACAGCAATGGTCTTCCCGGTGTCGAAATGCAGCAGGGACAGGGGTTTGACAATGGCGTTTATAATCAGTATCCGACTGAGCAGCAGTACTACGATCAGGAGATGATGAATCCTCAGATAATGAACCAGCAGAACATGTATCAGCAGCAAATGTATCAGCCTCAGGGAAACCAGGGGATGATGAATCCGCAGCCGAGGATGGCTCCGCCGACTCAGAATTATCCAAGTCATCCCATTCAAGGATACCAGAACAATTCTCAAATGTTGCAGTCGCCAAATCCAATGATGCCGGTTCCTGACGCGGGGGCTCAGTCTTATCGCGGTGGAAATCCTACGGCAGCAATGATGAATCCGGCTGGAACTCCGAACTACAACACACAAATGTTCAATCAGCAATACGCGGCTCCCGTTTCCAATACCCGTTACATTCAAACTCCACAGTACCAGCAGCGTTAAACTGGTTGGATTAGATGTGTCGAATTTGGGGAACTGATGAATATTTCCCTGTGAAACGGTAATTAGTGTTTGACGGAACGACGATATCGTTCAATGAGAAAGCGGTTTTAAGCAAATTGAAACCGGTATATTTGTAATAGAATTTAAAACGACGCAATAATCGTCGCTTCAGTTATTCTCGGGGGGGAATATGACCCGTTCATCCTGGACAATGTTTTCGACCGTCATGGTACTGGGAACCAGTCTCATGACTGGCTGTGCCGGTTGGCGTGGCGGTTCGTCATGTGATACTTGCGAAGTGGCAAGTTGTGACGTCTGTCAAACCGGTTGCGAAACCTGTGAAACCTGTGAAGTCTGTGACGATGGTGGTTCCTCCTGGGGGGCCGGAAGTGGAGGCTGGGGTTATTCCTGGTCGACAGCAAGCGCCCGCTTCTGGAGCCGATTCCGCAGCCATGCCATTCCTGAAGTACTTCCATTGGGCGTCGTAGTACGGTCTCACTATCAGGCAATGGAAACCAATGCCGAAGCTGTCGATTTCATTTTGTATGATCGGGACTTCGTTCTGGAAACTGCCGAGTTGACACCAGATGGTAAAGACAAGATTCTCGAAATTTCCGCTCGTATGCGATCGGCCCCGTTTCCGGTCCTGGTCGAACGATCTGAGAATAATTCAAATCCAGAACTCGATGCTTACCGTCGCGATCTGGTCGCTCAAATCCTGACAGACCTCGGCAATCCCGATGGTCAACAACGGACAATCGTCTCGACACCTTACGGTCCTGGTTACAACTCGATCGAATCAGAACGCGACTGGTATCAGCACATTGGCGGAGGCGGAAACAACAATAACTTCAGCAACAACGGATTAGGCAGCGGTGCAAATGGCGGATTCGGCGGTGGCGGTGGAGCTGGTGGCGGATTCTTTTAAGCCAGCGAGTTTCACTTGAACACCTTGTACAAATTAAAAGCGGCACTTCTAGTAAGTGCCGCTTTTTTTATGCCTCGAACTTCAGTACGTTTTGGCTAGAATCTGTTGATGTAATAAAGGATTTCAGTCAATTTCGTCAGGCACAGCCTGACCTATAGAACGTTCCATCATGGCCAATAGATCTCTTGCTGCCTGTCTGAACGATTTAAAACGCGGGCAGCACCTGCTTGAAATCGATGTGCCGATCGATCCCCATTTGCAGATGGCAGAAATTCAACGTCGTGTCTATCAGGCACAAGGCCCTGCACTGCTCTTCAAAAATGTGACTGGCTGTCGTTTTCCCATGGTGGGCAATCTGTTCGGCACGATGGACCGGACTCGCTATTTGTTCCGGCATACACTCGAAAACGTTCGTCAACTCGTTGCATTAAAAATTGATCCGAATGCAGGCTTCAAGGCTCCTCTCAAATCTCTCAAAGCGTTACCAACTGCCATCAGGATGCTGCCCAGGAAAGTCCGTCGCGGCCCAATCCTGAAGCATCAAATCCAAATCGAAGATCTGCCTCAACTGGTTTCCTGGCCGAAGGATGGAGGAGCGTTTGTGACTCTGCCGCAGGTCTATTCTGAGGATGTTGCGAAACCGGGTTTGATGGGATCGAACCTGGGAATGTATCGCGTACAGCTTTCGGGGAATGAATACGAACCGAATCGGCAAATCGGACTGCACTACCAGATCCATCGCAGTATCGGCGTGCACCACTCTCATGCTTTGGCTGAGGGGAAACCGTTTCGTGTCAATATTTTCGTCGGCGGGCACCCTGCGATGACACTCGCTGCCGTCATGCCGCTGCCGGAAGGGATGTCGGAACTGATGTTTGGAGGAGCGCTTGCCGGTCATCGGATTCCAATGATTACTTCACCGAATCGAGCCGGCATTTATGCTGAAGCCGACTTTTGTATCGTCGGCACTATCGACCCGGAACGCCAGTTGCCCGAAGGCCCCTTTGGCGATCACCTCGGGTATTACAGTCTCCAGCACGAGTTTCCGGTATTGAATGTTGAAGCCGTTTACCATCGTCCCGGTGCAATCTGGCCTTTTACGGTGGTTGGACGCCCCCCTCAGGAAGACACGGCTTTCGGGGAGATCATTCATGAAATCACCGGACCGATCATCCCGACGGTCATCGCTGGCGTCCATGAAATCCATGCTGTCGATGCTGCGGGCGTGCATCCTTTGTTACTCGCAATCGGTAGCGAACGATATGTCCCTTATGCAAAAGAACGTCGACCCCAGGAACTACTCACCTGTGCCAATGCGATTCTCGGACAAGGTCAACTTTCGCTCGCGAAGTATCTCATCATTGCGGCTCATGAAGATGATCCGTCTTTGAACTGTCACGATATTTCCAAGTTTCTGCAGCACGTTTTACAACGAGCCGACTGGACCCGAGATCTGCATTTTCAGACACGAACCACGATTGACACACTCGACTATTCCGGCTCTGGGTTCAACGAAGGCTCGAAATTAGTCATCGCTG
This sequence comes from Rubinisphaera italica, assembly GCF_007859715.1. Taxonomy (NCBI): domain Bacteria; kingdom Pseudomonadati; phylum Planctomycetota; class Planctomycetia; order Planctomycetales; family Planctomycetaceae; genus Rubinisphaera; species Rubinisphaera italica. The sequence goes on along the minus strand of NZ_SJPG01000001.1, from coordinate 5,096,510 downwards.
CTGCAGGCGCACCAAAATTCGAGTTGCAAGCGGAATTAACGGGTGCTTTGAATTTGCCACACGAGATTCTATCGGCTCAGCTGGTCATGCCGGGAGTCCTCGCGGTTTCTGGACTGGACTATCAAAGCGATCAGGAATCACGAGGAATACAGCCTTTACTCGATTTACCAGTTACTCACCCCGTCAATAAATTCCGTCTGGTGATTGTTGTCGATGATGCAGAGTTCGCTGCCGCGACGCTCAACAATTTCCTGTGGACGACATTTACCCGCAGCAACCCTGCCGCCGATATTTTTGGAATTGGAGCCTTCACCGATCAAAAGCACTGGGGTTGTGAGGGAGCATTAATTATCGATGCCCGCGTCAAACCGCACCATGCCCCACCTTTGATTGAAGACCCGGAAGTGACCCGCAGTGTCGATGCTCTGGCAGCAAAAAGGGGCCCACTGCACGGGATCATTTCATAGAGATCTCTTTGAACGAATGAGATCATGCTGTCAGGACTTGTCGAATTAATCGTTGTTAATCCGATTCAATCCACTGTCCCATACCGGCACATTTTCCAGGACATCCACCTGAGCACAGAAAGCGACGTCTTCCTGCATCGAAAGATGTTGGAGATTTTGTCCTCCCTGAGATTCCAGCAGTCTCAGAAGAATTCCCTCGCTATGCTGAATCGACATGTGATACAGGTTCAAACAGAGGCGAGTCGCATCGTTCATGTCGAGCTGCTCGCCGCGTGAAATCAACCCCTCTGCGACTGCTCCAGCGAACAGACAGTCTTCCAGTGTGATCTTTCCATCGGTTCCCGCACAAACCATATGTATCGGCCCTGCATCCTGCTGTAACCAGTTCACGATGGGGGATCGATTCAGAAAACATCCAATCGCGACTCTCTCAGCCGTCTGACATCGATGCAAAGCGCGCGTGCCATTCGTTGTGCTGAAAATCAAAGTCCGATTCCCGACAACGTCCTTCGTGTAGTCTCGCGGAGAATTTCCCAGATCAAATCCTTCAATCTTAACCCCCTGCCGTTCGCCTCCCATCAGTACCGTTTCATCATCAAAGTCTTTTCGTGTCAGTTGAGCCGTCTCAATATGCTCGCAGGGAATCACTGCAGATGCTCCTGACTCCAGTGCCATGCAGATGGTGCTCGATGCACGCAGAATATCAATCACGACTGCGCTACCTTCCATTTTTTGATTGGCAGGGATTAAATCGGGTAGTAAATACGTCGTGAGTTGTCGAGTTTGAGTCGTAGGATCGATAGCCATAAGGAACGAGCGTTTTCCTGAAATTGCGGAAAGAATCATAGTCTGAAGTTCGGGGTATTCTCTCAGGTTATCCAGAAAATTGCACGTGAGGCAGACATTCGAAACCGGCACAAATCCGCAAAGTGTAAATTGATTGCGTGCCGCATTACTTTCCAGAATTAAAACAACCAAGACGTCTGCTGTTGAAATCCGCAGAGGCGCCATTGCCTATTGCTTCGCGATCTGCTGAGGACGCCCTGTCAGTTTCCACATGGCCCATCACCGCTGGCAACTCTTTCGGACTACCCTCTCTGCCCGCGAAGAATCGTCCAGTCATTCCGGCATAGACCAGTAACATCACCAGACCAATTAACCCAGCCTTCAGCCAACTCAATTTTGAATTGGAGTCAAGGTCCGCATTTTCTCCCAACGGATTCCTGGAAGACATGTCATAGGTCAGCAACATCGGGATCAGCACGGTCGATTCCATTGAAGCCTTTCCTTTAACCGTCTCCTTCGCCGCATGATCCACACGAGTCGATTTCAAATTCTGTCGACGGTTATTTGAGCGATCGATCGGCTCAAAATCGGAATCCTGAAAGACTCCTGGAAACAAAACGGTTTCCGAATTCTGCTGATTCTTTATCAACAGTTCGATTTTTTCAACCACCTCGTGCATGGATTGAAATCGATCCTCAGGATTCTTCGCCACCATCTTCTGGTAAATTGCATTCAGTGGATGTCCCGTTTCCATTGGCAGATCAGGGATCGGCTGATCTCGATGGGCAAACAGTTTTTCCACCAGTGTTGTTTCGGAATACATTGTCGTGCCGGTGAGTAGATAAAACAGGGTGCAGCCGAGGGAATAAATATCACTACGGGCATCAGCCATGTGAGCGTTCATTGCCTGTTCGGGAGCCATAAAGTCGACCGTTCCCATCATGCTGCCGGTTTCAGTTAAACTTTCTTGCGGCATCGATTTCTGATCCAGTCGGGCCAGTCCAAGGTCCAGAATCTTCAGTTGACCCGCTCGAGTCAGCAGGAGATTCTGAGGCTTGATATCCCGATGAATCACACCTTCTCGATGGGCATAGTCCAGTCCATGAGCGGCATGGAGAATACAGTTCATCACCTGCGAAACCGACATCGCTCCGTTCTTCTGAACCAGAGCCGCCAGATCTGCTCCCGCCACATATTCCATTACAAGAAAGTAGGACCCGTCCGATTCATCTGCATCAAAAGCCGTCACAATATTCGGATGAGACAACCGGCCGATGGCCTGAATCTCTCGTTGAAACCGCAGCCGCATTTCCTCATCCTGCACAAACTTCGGCGCCAGGACTTTTAATGCCACCTCGCGCTGCATCCTACGATGTTCGGCAAGATAGACCTCACCCATCCCCCCTGCCCCTAACGGCTTCTTCAGCAGATAGTTACCCAGCACTAACTGGTCGGCTTCCTCTTGAAGCAACTTATTTATCTGATACGAAGTTAACTCTCGTGATCCCACCAGCTGTTTCAAGCAAACGGTCTGAGGAACATCATTGAACAACAACTCTTTCTCCAGTTCACGAATTCGATTCTCGTCTAGAAGCTCGAATCGGCGCAATTGCTTAAGCAATCGAACCTGTTGGGCACAGTCTGAAATATGAAGTTGAGCAGACACGGGAGGTATCCTCAGGCATGGGAGCAATTGGCAGTCATCGACCATATAAGTCCCTGGTCAGTTGAATACACAAGTAACGCACCCACCGCCGATTTCTTCCCCAAAATTGCTCAGAAGATGTCGGATAATTGTGCGATCACTCTTAAATGTGTCGCAAAATCGAACACTTTGGCTTCATTCTTCACTCCTGCAGAAGAAAGGATGCCCGCAGTCGACACCTGTATGATTGATTTGCGCTCCAGAGACGGGATAATTAGGTTAAAAGTTCACAAACTCTAATACTGACCGCCAGATTGTCTTCCGCCATGCCCGAACAACCCGACCCACAATCCCGGACACAGGTTGAGGAAATTCTCATCTTCCCCGATGGCAGAACCGTCAAAGTTTCAGGAGGCGGCACATCTCCGCCCACTCAGCGACCCCAGTTCCGCAATTCTGGTCCGACACGCAAACAATATCTCTGGTCGCTGGGACTTTTCCTGGTCACCTGTTACACAACCTGGTCTGTGGGTGATAGCCGCTACTCCGATGGCTTCGGCTACATGATCCCCGTCATGGCCATTCTTCTCGCTCACGAGATGGGCCACTACATCGCCTCTCTCATTTACCGTGTCCCGGCTACGCCACCGTTTTTTATCCCGATGCCCTATTCTCCTCTGGGAACATTTGGTGCAGTCATCGTTAAGCAGGGAGGCCGTGAAGATCGTAAAGCTCTCTTCGATATCGCCATCGCCGGCCCATTAGCCGGTCTCGTCCTGGCAATCCCCGTCTGTATATATGGTGCCGCGACCGCGCAGGCGGTTCCTGTTGATCAGATCCGCTCAGATGAATTCCAATTCATCGCTCCTCCGCTGATGAAGTGGATCGTCTGGGGTGTCCGCGGTGACTGGCCTGCAGGAATGGTCCTCGAAAGTGCCATTCTCGATGCCGGGTGGGTTGGAATCTTTATCACCGCTCTCAATCTCATTCCCATCGGTCAACTCGATGGAGGCCATATTCTGTATACACTGCTCGGTCGAAAAGCCCACTACGTAGCCGGAGCACTCATCGCCGGCGCACTTGCCTATATGTTCATCACGGGTAATCTTACGTTTATGCTGATGCTCTTCCTGATCATCATGATGGGGCCTTATCATCCTCCCACTTCCAACGACCGAGCCCCACTCGGCTGGTTCCGCGTCGTCCTCGGTTGCATTACGCTACCATTCATCTTTATTGGATTTACTCCCACGCCCATCGTTATCGGTGGCTAATTCGAATTGGTATGAGGCATGTCCCGATTCACTGCAGAGAATGATTTGCATGAAACAAAATATTCTATACTCGTTTCGAGTTCTCGTGCTGATCACTCTGTGTGTAACGGAGCAAGTTTTTGCGCAAGCAGGGGAAGAAACTCCTGTTCCGGTGCCTGTTGCTTGTGTACGGCGTCATATTGAAACACTTGCCAGTGACGAATTTGCAGGCCGTAGCGGGGCATCAGCTTTGATGGCAGCCGAGTATGTGACTGATCAGTTTGAGAAACTGAAGCTACAACCGGTCTTTGCAGAAGAGTCATTTTTGCAGGTAATTCCTGGTCCTGTCGATGAAGCTGGAAATTCGACAACTGCTGGCTGGAATGTGACGGCTCGCTGGACTCCAGCAGGAGCCCAATTCCCCAATGAATATTTGATCGTCGCCGCCCATCACGATCATCTCGGCTCCCGGAAATCGGGCATTTATTATGGGGCCGACGATAATGCTTCCGGAGTGGCGATGGTCGTTGAAGTGGCCAAGTCGCTGATACGATCTGATATCAAACTGGATCGCTCGGTGTTGTTTGTCAGTTTCGATCTCGAAGAGCATTTGCTGTTCGGTTCCCGTTGGTGGACCGCTCATCCTCCCGTGCCTCTGGAGGATATCAAGTTTGTCATAGTCGCGGATATGCTGGGACGTTCGCTGGGAGATTTGCCGATCGATTCTGTGTTTCTGTGTGGAGCCGAGCACGGTTCGGGAGTCCGAAAAACCGTCAGCAAAATTCCATTCGCAGATACCGTCCAGCCGGTTCTGTTAAGTGATGATTTCGTTGGTTTACGCAGCGATTACGGCCCGTTCCGAGATCGGAAAATTCCGTTCCTGTTCGCCTCGACAGGACAATCCCGCGATTACCACACGATGGTTGACACTGCCGACAAAATTGACTTTGAACAGGTCGCCGCCATCTCCACGGGACTGGCTCGATTGATAGTTGCGATAGGCAATCAGCAGAAAGCTCCAGAATGGATCGAATCTCCTGAGATTGATCCGTCGGAAGTAAAAGCGATTCTGGAAATCTGCCGTCAGATTGACGAGCATGCCGTGGAATGGGAACTGACGGCGATTCAGAAATTCTTCGTGGACCAAACGCGTTCTCGAGCCGAGCGGATCCTCTCCCAGAAAACGATTACGCCGGAAGACCAACGCTGGTTGACTCGCACGACGCAGATGTTGCTGTTCACCGTGTTTTGAGAAGCGAGTTCACTCCAGGTATAAAAACAGCCCGATCCAAAGATCGAGCTGGCTTTTTCACATCCAGAAATCGAGGTGATTAGCTATCACCACGACTCTTCTTGTCGGCTTTCGCCTTGCGTTTTTCTTTAAGCGATTGAGTGGATTTCTTTTTCGCTTCTTTGCCACCCTTGTCTTTACTGCCGCGGTCTCCCATGGGAGTCTCTCCTGAATTAAATGCAGCGTGATTGATGCTGAAGAATGTATTCAGCATAAACTTTATATTAACTGCCTTTTCAGAAAATGTCGAGTTATGACTTTGATTGAAGCCAGGTCATTGCCTGAGGAAACTCGTCAGCGGGAAAATGACGAACATCGGCTTTGACAAAATGCCTGGCAATCAGCGGAGCAATTTCCAGAAACCCACTGTCAGAAACCGCGGCAACTTTTCCGACATGCTCATGATGATCGCGCACAAATCGGAAATGACTGAGAAACGAGGAGAAATTCTTCCACCCAGGAAACTTCTCCGCTTGAATCAAAATTCCCTGCAACTGGCCGTGCGCCTCGATGTAGGGATCGACAATCGTAGCGACGGATTTGAAATCGTCTTCGGAAAGAGGAGCCTCCGGCTTGATGATGAGAATGCCTACGGTTTCCAGAAGTTCTGCATGTAGCATTGGTATCGCCTTTCTTTTTATGGAACCTTGGATGATTTGCGAAAACCTTTTGTGAGAAATCATGTAACCATGATCCAGAAATCAACGCTAAATGACTGCATTTCAACTGGCAATAAGAGGCCTTGTCAGGGTACTATAAATTATCACTGTACAATTTGATATTGTGAACTTCTTGTCTGAAAGTTTCTCAGCGAAGTAATGTTATGTCGGATATTTCGGCCTCCCAAACTCATGTTAGTCTGTTACTGAGGATTCGTGAGAATGATCGCGATCCTGAGGCGTGGAATGCGTTTGTGAATCGTTACGGACGTCGGATTTATGAGTGGTGTCTGAATCGGAAGTTGCAGCCGGCTGATGCGGAGGACGTGACGCAAAATGTTCTGATCAAACTGGCTCGACAAATGGGGAGCTTCGAGTATCAATCGAATCTCACATTTCGAGGCTGGCTCCGACGCATTACGGAAAATGCAATTACCGATTTCTTTCGGGAACTTCGTGCAGAGAAACGGGCGTCTGAAATTCAAGCCGAACTGGATCAGTTGGATTCTGCGGTCGCACAGGCGGACCTGACAACCCGCTTGTGTGATGAGTTCGATCTGGAAATTCTCGAGATTGCCAAGCAAAGAGTGAAACAGCGAATCGAGCCTCAGCGTTGGAAAGCGTGGGAACAGATTTCCATCGAACAAAAGTCGGGACATGAAGTCGCCGAGGAACTTGGCATGCTGGTGCCAACGGTTTATTCGAGTCGCTATCAGGTGCAGAAGATGATTGCTGCTGAAGTCGAGAAACTTCAGGAAAGCAGTGAGCAGATATTCCGACTCAATTCCTGATCGACTTCACTTTCAGTCCCAATACCCAATTTTCTTTCGTGAGAAACTTTCAGACAAATGTCACACTGCCCGGATGACAATTTGCTGATTGAGGTGCTTCAGGGAACGATCAGCTCCAGTGATCTGCAGGAACTGGAACCTCATCTGTCCGATTGTGAGGCTTGCCAGTCTCGCATGGAAAAGTTATCTGAGCAAACCGAGACGATTAAAACCGTCTTGAATCTTGATCATGAAACCTCACATCCTCAGTGGGAAACCCACATCGCAGATCGAATCGCGGCTGCAATAGCCGAGAACGGCCTGAAGCGAATAGCGAAAACGGGGTTTATGCCTGCTGTTGAAGGCTATGAAATTGAATCGATCATTGCCCATGGCGGGATGGGGATTGTGTATCTGGCACGCCAGATTAATGCCGATCGCAAAGTCGCTCTTAAGATGATGCTCTATGGTCAGCAGGCCGATGTGGAAGAAGTTCAACGATTTCAAATCGAAGCCCAGGCCGCGGCTAAGTTGACCCATCAATTCATTGTTCCTGTATTTGATGTTGGAGTCAGTGATGGCCAGCACTACTTTTCGATGGGTTTTATTTCCGGCACCAGTTTGAAAGAGTTATTGCAAAACGGACTCCTCCCGACGCGTGAGGCAGCAGAAATGATTCGAAAGATTTCAGCGGCCATTGCTTACGCACATGAGGAAGGAATTGTGCATCGCGATTTGAAGCCGGGGAATATTCTCGTCGATCATCATGGCGACCCGCATGTGACTGACTTTGGCTTGGCCAAGCAGGTGAATCAGAATGATCAGCTGACAAAAACAGGACAGGTGATTGGCACACCGAGCTTTATGTCTCCCGAGCAGGCACGTGGACAGGTCAGTGAAATTGGTACACTCTCGGATGTCTATTCGATTGGGGCATTGTTGTATGCCACTCTAACGGGACGCCCTCCGTTCCAGTCGGACAATGCCGTCAAAACAATCATGCAGGTGATTGAAGATCCTCCTGTTTCCCCCCGCGTCCTGAATCCTGAAGTGAGCCGCGATCTCGAAACGATCTGCCTGAAATGTCTTGAGAAGAATCCAGCTTCTCGCTATCAATCAGCTGAGGAATTGAAACTGGAATTGAAGCGTTATCTGGATGGACTGCCGATTCTCGCTCGACCTGTTTCTGCTCCCGTTAAGCTCTGGCGGTGGTGTGTCCGAAAGCCTGCCCTGGCCGGGATGATGGTGAGTGTTGTTGTCAGCCTGCTGATAGGAACGGCTGTTTCAACATACTTTGCCATCCTGGCGAACCAGAGAGCCGAGCGAGCCGATGAAGGTATTCGTGTCGCCCTGACTTCGCTGGAGACGATAATTGAGACCGTCCAGCGGAAGTTGTATCAGGTTCCCGGAGCTTCAAAAATCCGACGTGACTTACTGAAAGTGGTGGATTCAATTTTGAAATGCACGGGTTTTGGGTTCGAACAGTTCGTGTGGTGATTTGAATTGGTACTTTTTGCGAGGCCGGTTGTTCAACTCCATCACAGCCGCTTGAATATCCTCGGCTTTCAGTTTACGGAAATCGCTCCCCTTCAGGAAGTATTGCCGCAGAAGCCCGTTGGTGTTCTCATTCTGGCCGCGTTGCCACGGCTGGCGAGCCGGAGCAAAATAGATCGCACAATGCAGGGCTTGCTCCAACTCTCGATGACCCGAAAACTCACTCCCGTTGTCCGTCGTCAAAGTTCGAATCAATGACGATGGCAACCCCTCAAACGCAAACACCGAAGCCGCGTTCAACGTCGATGCTTTCTTGTCCGGCAGATAGCTCGCCACAAGATAGCCGGTCTTGCGTTCGACATGCGTGACAATGTAGCCGGTCCCCTTTTGACCCTCGATGGTATCCGATTCCCAGTGCCCGATCCGCGAACGATTGCGTGCAGAAACCGGTCGCTGATCCATTGGCTTTTTGGTCGGGTCGCATCGTCTGGAGATCCCTGTGCCGTAGCGTTTGCGGCGTTTCTTTCTCGATTGACGCAGCTGCCTGTAGATGTTGCCGCCCTGCTTTTTGTTTGCTTTGATCCAGGCGTAAATCGTCTCAATGGATATTCGCATTCTGGCCTCCCGAGGATGCAGTCGCAAGAGTTGACCTGCAATCTGTTCCGGCGACCACTTGAGAGACAACTTATCGAGCAGGAATTCTTTGAGCGGAGCGTGGTTGAGTTTCCAGGGGAGTTTGCAGAGTTGTCGACGCCGTCGCGCTTTGCGGTCGGCTTTCCCGGCGAAATACTTCCCGGTCGCATCCGAATTCCGCCGCAGTTCTCGGGAGATCGTGCTGGGGTCTCGGGATAACTCGCGCGCAATTTCTATTCGAGAGTGTCCCAGGGCGTGCATGTGCGCTATGGAATCACGTTCCTCAGCAGTAAGATGCGTGTGTGACATTCGTGATTTCTTCTTAGTAGGATTGATGGTCGTTTGGTCAAAACAAACCATCTCACGAATGTCACTCTTTTTCCATCAACCCGTGCATTTCAAAATTGAATCCACCAGTCACCTTAAAGGATTTGGAGAACATCACGCGCGTAGCTGACTATGCCAAACGTATCGACCGCAACATGGCCAATGTCTTTGTCGATATGGGTGTCTTATATCACGAATACGGAGATGCGGGCGGCGGGAATGCTTCCCTCAAAGCGAAAGCCAATATGCTGCGAGCGGTGGAAATTTTCGAAGAAATTTCTCCTGGCGGAAGTTCGACTGATCAAAATATCCTGGAAGATCAGGCACGAGCTTTAAGAATTCTGGCAGACTATCTGCAGAACGAACACTGGATCGATGAAGCTCATCCCCATCAGCGAGAACCAGCCAAAGCTTTGCCCTATCTGATTCAAGGAACAAAAATCTGCCGCCAGTTATTACGGGATGATCCTGACAATCAGGAGATTCAATTTGAACTTGCCCGCACAATTAAGGGGTATGCGCAGGCAATCGACGATTTAGGCAGGCGCGACGAAGCTTTTGAATCGGTTCAAGAAGCCATTGTCTTATTGGTGACACTTAAAAATTCAAGAAAGGCCAGAGAATCCCATTTTAACATTTTATTGAGTTCATACATTGCAGCCGGTGACGCTGCACATGATTCCAAAAAAAATGAGGTGGCTTATGAACAGTTCCAGAAAGCACTGGAAGTCGCTGAAGAATATGCGATTCGATATCCCGTCACGGCTACAACCCACGATAATTTTTCCTGGTGCCACGAACGCTTGGCGAACCATTGGAGACAATTGAAGAATCTGCCCGAGGCTTTAGCAAGTTTTCAGAAAATGCAGATGAGTCTGGAACAGGCACTGATTCTGGATCCGGAAGATCGGATGCTCAAAGATGGCATGGCTGTCGCCTATGACGGATTGCGAAGCGTCTATCAGCTGATGGGACAAAATGAAGACGCCAAAGAAGCTCGGAAAAAACGGGATGAAATTGAGGCCTGGCTGGCCGTTTCCCGTGAGTAAAAGTGTCAGCTGTTTTCCGGCACACAAAATTCTTTCTGTTTTTCAAAATGTCCGCGCAGTTTGCTCTACTCCTACCCGTAAAGCCTGATGAATGGAACACTGCCACAACATGCATGCAGTGACTACTAACTTTGAATCAGAGTGATTGACTCTGATGGATTTTCAAGCATTAGGACGAGGGGATACTGAAGATGAATTACAGAATCAAATTCGGAGGAGCGATACTGACCGGGCTGATCGGCCTGCTTACGACTGGTAGCGAACAGTCTGTGATGGCACAGAAAGTGATTAAAGTGACCAATGCCGGATCGCAACCCGTGTGGGTGACCGTGGCCTTCGAGAAAAAGAATGTCGTCGAGAGTGATTCGGGAGTGACTGCGGATCGGGAAATTGAGGCTCATGCCCGCTATTCGCGAGAAGCCAATGCCGGTTTTGAAGGTTTTGAAGTCGGATCCAAAGATGAAATCGATCTGGGAGGCCGAACTCGTAATGTGGATTCCAGTTTTCTGAAAGAAAAATACGACTGGAGTCCGTTTATTGAAGCTGGAGAATCGAGAATTCAACCAGGGTTGACCGAAGAGTTTGGTGTCTCAGGCGATCAGCCCGTCTATTATATCACCATTCGCAAACAGAGTGGCTTCATTAAAGTCAATGTTCCCAAATTGATGAGCGTCCACAATGATCTGATTCTTTCCGATGGTGGCTACGAAGCTCCTCGGGTGGAAGCGGTGATCGATGCCGGCACCGCTTTGTACTTAAAATCTGGAAACGAATACATTTCCAAGCCCTACAAGCACGGCACATTTGGCGAAGCGGTGGCCATGCACAAATCCAATGCCGGCGTCCTCCACTACATTCGTCGCGTCAATGGACAGTCGGGACCAATTAAAAACGGTGACATTGTTTACCTCACTGTGAACCCAACCTCCGCCTATAACAAAAGTCAGCTCTATATGCATCATGGAGCCTACGATAACATCTATTACACAAACAATTCGAATCATCCTGCTTCCAAGTGGGAGATCATCAAGGTCCGTAATGGCAGTGCCAAAAAGGACCCTTATATCCGCACCAACCAGCCGTTCCTGCTGATGAATAACGAACACCGCAGCAAAGGACTGTCCGTCGATTCCAACGATGGCTGGATGCATTCCACTGACAAAGCCTCGCAATGGAAAATTGATTTGGATTTGTAAGCGATCAATCAGCAAAGAAGACAATCTCAAAATGGCACTTAGTAAATTGAACTAGGTGCCGTTTTCGTTTTGGTAGATGCGATCCCTCTCCCCTGTTGTTTACTCCTGTATCATTCAATCTATGATGAAAGTAGAAACAATGATTAATAACGAGTAAGAATCAGACGAAGTGGAAAGGCATCGAAATGGCGATCGATCCTATTTGTGGCATGACGGTCGATGAAAGTACAAATCTGACCGCCGAAAAAGACGGCAAAACGTATTACTTCTGCAGTCAGCATTGTCAGCAGAAATTCGTCAGCGGGGCTGAGGAAGAGTCAGTCGGGCATAGTTGCTGTGGTGGCGATCAGCAGGTTGTGGAACTCGGTTCCAATCGAAAGCCTTCAAGTTCAACAGCAAAATATGTCTGCCCGATGTGTGCAGGTGTCGAAAGTGACAAGCCGGGTGATTGTCCGAAATGTGGCATGTCGCTGGAGCGAAACCCGGCCTTCAAAGAAAAGTCTGAGCAGAAAACGATTTACACCTGCCCGATGCACCCTGAAATCGAGCAGGATCATCCCGGCGATTGCCCGAAATGCGGGATGGATCTTGAACCCAAAACGGTCACCGTTAATACCGAGGAACAGGACCCGGAATTACAGAGCATGACCTTCCGTTTCTGGGTGGCCTTGGCGCTAACACTCCCTGTCTTCCTGATGGCGATGTTACCGATGGTGGGAGTTCCCGTTAATGAATGGTTGGGGCATCGATTACACATCTGGCTGCAACTGATTTTGAGCACGCCTGTTGTGTTATGGGCTGGCTGGCCGTTTTTTGTACGGGGCGGGAAATCGTTCGTAACCGGCAATTTCAATATGTTTACATTGATCGCAATTGGAACAGGAGCAGCATATCTTTACAGTTTGATGGCGGTCCTTTTTCCGGGGATCATCCCGGAGAATTTCAAGCATCAGGGCCAGGTGGCAGTTTATTTTGAAGCGGCCAGTGTTATTATCACACTCGTTCTAATGGGGCAGGTGCTCGAATTGAGAGCCCGTCGTCGTACCAACAGTGCCATTCGCGAACTGCTTTCATTAGCTCCACCAACTGCTCACCTTGTCGAAAATGGGGAAGAACGCGATGTCTCTCTCGACGAGGTAAAGAAAGGTGATCAATTACGAGTTCGACCAGGTGAAAAGATTCCTGTCGATGGTCAGGTCAAAGAGGGAAAAAGTTCGGTCGACGAATCGATGATTACCGGCGAGCCAGGAGCCGTCGAAAAACAGTCGGGAGATTCTGTGATTGGCGGGACGGTCAATCAGACAGGTTCTTTTCTTATCAAAGCCGAGAAGGTGGGTGAAGAGACCGTTCTATCCCAAATCGTCAACATGGTTGCGAATGCTCAACGGAGTCGGGCTCCGATTCAGAAAGTGGCTGATACCGTTGCCGGCTATTTTGTTCCCGCCGTGTTACTGGTTGCGGTCATCACATTTCTGGTATGGGCGATCGTTCAACCTGAGCAGCCAGCTCTGGCTTGGGCTCTGGTTAATTCGGTCGCCGTGCTGATTATCGCCTGTCCCTGTGCACTGGGACTGGCAACGCCCATGTCGATCATGGTTGGTGTCGGAAGAGGAGCACAGGAAGGAGTGCTGATTAAGGATGCGGAAGTTCTGGAGACTCTCGAAAAGGTCGATACCATTGTTGTCGATAAAACGGGAACCTTGACCGAAGGACATCCGAAATTGACAGAGTGTATCCCGGTCGAGTCTATCGAAGAATCGGAATTGTTGCAGGCAGCCGCTTCGGTTGAACGGAACAGCGAACATCCGCTGGCGCAATCGATTGTGCGTGGAGCGAAAGACCGGGATATCAAACTCGCAGACGTTTCTGATTTCAATTCGATCACCGGCGGCGGAGTCGAAGGAAGTGTCGATGGAAAATCAATTCTGATTGGAAAGCAATCTCTGCTGGCTGATCGCAATGTCGAGAATGTGACCACTCTCAATCAGCAGGCGGACGAACTTCAACAGCAGGGACGAACCGTGATGTTCGTTGCGATCAATAATCAGTTAGCCGGCATCATTGCGGTTTCAGATCCGATCAAAGAAGCGACACCCGAAGCGGTCAAAACTCTCCATGAAATGGGACTGCGGATCATCATGTTGACGGGCGATAATGAACAGACCGCAAAAACCGTCGCGGAAAAACTGGGGATCGATGAATTCGAAGCTGGAGTTAAGCCCGAGGATAAACACGAGAAAATCAAATCTCTGAAAGCAGAAGGCCGGATTGTCGCGATGGCCGGAGACGGCATCAACGACGCCCCGGCTCTGGCGGAAGCGAATGTCGGGATCGCCATGGGAACTGGCACCGATGTCGCGATTGAATCGGCTGGTGTGACGCTCGTCAAAGGAGACCTGAGAGGCATCGTCAAAGCTGTGAAGCTCAGTCGGATCACAATGCAGAACATCCGCCAGAATCTGTTCTTCGCTTTGATCTATAATGCGATCGGCGTCCCAATTGCTGCCGGAGTTCTGTATCCGATTTCGCATCATTTGCTTCTCAACCCAATGCTCGCCGCAGCCGCGATGAGCTTCAGTTCGGTTTCAGTGATCAGCAACGCACTGCGCTTGCGGGCGATCTCGATTGATTGACCCAGAGAATCTTAACCCGCAGCGTCAGCGAGGGGACGGCGTCCCAATCACAAATTAACGTGGGTGGCGGGGGGCGTAGCGCAACGAATCCTCCAGATGATCGACCATTCTGGGAGCTCACTTCGTTCGACCCCAGCCACAAGTTACCAATATTCATTATCATCACTGATGATATGGAATAGGAACGTAAAAAAGCCCGGACAATATTATCCGGGCTTCTCGGTTTGCTGGCGATTGGGGGGATCGCCACTCAGGATTGGTTACTCAAATTCTGCTTTTGGTCGTTCAGGACGATCGCCTTCGGGACGTCCACCGCCGGGACGATCTCCACCAGGACGTCCGCCTTGACCGCGGAAGCGTTCGAACATTTGACGAATTTCAGCTTCGTCGACCTGACCATCTTTATTGGTGTCAATCTGATCGAAGTTCTCTTTCATGCGATCAGGAGCTTCTTCTTTGCTGATTTTCCCGTCGCCATTCTTGTCAATCTCTTTCATGCGACTGGCCATGTCACCACCGGGGCCGCCGGGGCCGCCACCTTGACGGAAACGATCTCGCATCGCTTCGAAGTCAGATTGATCAAGAACGCCGTCACCGTTTGCGTCCATCCGGTCGAAGTTTTCCCGCATCCGCTCAGGAGCTTCTTCCTTGCTGATTTTTCCGTCGCCATCTTTATCGAACTGGCCCATGAAATCGCCCATACCACCGCCAGGTCCACCACCAAAGCCGCCGCGTGGACCACGTGGGCGACCGTATTCTTCTTCGGTCAAAACGCCATCGCCGTTTCCATCGAGTGCCATTAACGCTTTCGTGGCATTTTTAAGTTCTTCAGCCGTAATTTTGCCATCGGAGTTGGTGTCCAATGCTTTGACCATTGGAGGAGCTTCGCGTTCCCCTTCGGGGCGATCGCCACCACGACGATCTCCGAAACCACCGCGACGCTCCCCGTCGCGTGGAGGGCCATTCCCGTCTCCGGGAGGTTGGGCAACAGCCATTGTGGCGGTCAGTGACAATGCGGCTACTCCGCAGCTTAACCAGTTCAAACGCATGATGATCTCCTGTCGAATTTGTATAACAGCTCCTCTACAAATGAGAAGAGCCGTGGGTGTCTTGGTTGTGAATTTGACACTCAGTCAATCAATAAACCCCGCTCCACGGAGCAGGGTTTCGGAAAATCTTTCAGGATTTTGAAAACGATATTCCTTCGCCACTTATTTTTAAGCGAATGAAAAATCCGAAAAACGTTTGGCAGCCCGATCCCGAACTGATAGCGTATACAAAACATCTCTTCTCACCCATGAAACGGGAGTCGCAACGGATGGATGGCGAATCCGATAAAACTGGTTCCTACGTGCTTTTCGGCATCATCATGCTCCCGCTGATCTACTTTGGCTTCTTCGGCATGATCATTCTCGATGAGATGGTCTTCCGAACCTATTTCTTCAGCAATTATGTCCCCCTGGGAGAACATGGAGATGAATTTATTCGACTGATTTACTGGCCGCTTTTGAAATTGATGAACCTGTTATGAACCATGAAGAAAAATCAGATTCGATCGCAATGAACGTAAGTCTTTATCTCGGCTTAATCCTGATGGTTTATGCAGGCTCGTTTGGACTGCTGTATCTTGACGAAGTCGTTTACAGCACCCACTGGGTGCAAAACACAATTCCAGTCAGTCCTATTATCCTTCAGGTGATCTACTGGCCATTGCTGAAGTTGTTTGGGTTTATTTGAATTCAATTTATGATGACGACCGACATGTCCCCAATAAATGATTGCAGGAATCCCTTTGCCCTCCTCTGAACTCTCGACACGCACGAAGCAGATTCGACGCAGTGTCGTTCAGAATCAAATGCTTTTCACGGCTGGGTATTCCCTCACTACGGGGGGATTTCTCTACTACTTCATGGGGGCGTTGGGAGCAGCCACCTGGGTTCTCACTGTTCTGCTGGCCTTGCCGGAAATCGTGGGTGTGCTCGCTGTGCTGACGCCCCTGGCTTTGCGGCTCACCGCAAATCGAAAACGTCTGTTTGTCGCGACTTCGATTCTGGCGAGAGTCTGCACCTGTGGAATTCCGCTCGTTGTCCTTCTGCCGGAGAACTGGTCGAAGCTGAGTTTCCTGATTGGCGTCCTGGCATTACAGGGCATCTTCCAGTCAATTGCCTACACAGCTTATCTCTCCTGGCTGAGTGACCTGGCCCCCGAAAAAAGCTGGGGACGATTTTTCGCCCGGCGGGATATCGCCAAAGCCCTCGTCCTGATTTTTATCCCCATCGCTGCTGCCTGGCTGAAAGATTATCTGCGAGATCCGGCCACAACCGATTCCATCGAATGGACGGGATACCTCATCGCCTTCGGAATTGGAAATCTACTCCAGTTGATCTCTTTGATCCCACTCCTGAAATGGCCTGCCGTCGAAGTCAATTCTGAAATCGCTCACCAGACAGCACCCACCATTCCATCAATGACGGATCACCCCGGCTATTCAATGCCGGGCTTTCTCGGAATCCTCGCATTTTCCTGGTGGCTGGCCTTTTTTCAGGGGATGACACAAACCGCGTTCTTTCTGCACAGTTATCGCGAACTGCAGGTCAGCCTGACGAACTACTACTTATTGACCGGATTAATGTACGCGCTGCAGATGGTGACTGCTGCCATAGCCGGGCAAATTGGAGATCGACGTGGTTACCGCACCATGCTGATGCTGAGCACATTCGCAGTCAGTTTTGCGATTCCTTTCTGGATGTTTTCATTGGAAGGAAACTGGCTCTGGCTGTGGGGAGCATATGCGATGTGGGGGTTGTTCGGAGCTGTTAATCTCTCACTTCAAAATCAATTATTGATCGTCACGCCCAGGCATCGAAACACGTTTCAACTGGCGTTGTGCCGTCAGGGAGCCGGTTTGATTGCCGGGCTGACCGGACTGGCGGGTGGCTTCTGGCTGGAGAAACAATTGGGAAGTTCAGCTCAAATCGAATGGATGTCCCGTAAGTGGAATCCTTTCCTGATGATTTTTGCGGTCTCATTTCTGGGACGCCTGACGGCTCCACTCTGGTTGTTGCTTGTGCCGCAAGAAAAAATGGTCACCGAGCAGTAGGGTTCTTGAGGAAATGGTATTGATCACTTGAAGAACTTGTCGCACTTATCAATGCTATTCGCTGGCTGTATTCATTATCAGACCCCCTTAAACAGAACGGCTAATCATGGAACGTAAGCAGGCAAAAGACTTTGATCAGAAACTTCTCGATCTTTACGACGACTATGCCCACGGCCGGGTCAACCGCCGCGACTTTGTTCGGGGTGTCGGTGCGTTTGCCGTTGGCGGCATGACGGTCGAAGGGTTGATTCAGGCCATCAGCCCGAATTATGCGTGGGCCGAGCAGGTCAAAAAAGATGACCCGGCTATCAAAACAGAAACGGTTCAATACAAGTCTCCCAAAGGAGCAGGAGAGATGCAGGGCTACATGGCCTGGCCAGCTAAGGCATCTGGGAAATTGCCCGCCGTTCTGGTCGTGCATGAGAATCGTGGGTTGAATCCTTACGTGCAAGATGTGGTTCGCCGGTTGGGAAAAGCTGGTTTTCTGGCCTTCGGTCCCGACGCGCTATATCCACTGGGAGGTTATCCCGGAAATGACGATGAAGGCCGGGAAATGCAGCGCAAACGGGATTCGGACGAAATGATTCAGGATTTCATCGCTGCTGCGAAGTTACTCGACATCCATAAAATGTCGAATGGCCATGTCGGAGTTGTTGGATTCTGTTATGGAGGTGGTATCTGCAATACTTTGGCCGTCGAAATTCCCGATGTGATCGATGCAGCCGCTCCTTATTACGGACGTCAACCCGATCCAGCCGATGTCTCCAAAATTAAAGCGGCTCTGTTAATCCACTACGCCGCACTCGATGAACGCATCAACGCCGGCTGGCCTGCGTATGAAGAGGCGCTCAAGCAAAACGATGTCGAATACGAAGCGTTTATTTACCAAGACTGCAACCACGGCTTCCATAACGATACGACACCACGCTTTGACGAAGAAGCCGCAGAACTTTCGTGGAAACGGACCATCGATTTCTTCAAGAAAGAACTGGCATAATTTGTCTAAGCGTTTGATGAAATAGCCATACGAATAATACGAGGGTGGCGGGGGCGATCTCGAAGTGAAGCCCCCGGATCTTTAACCTTTCGGGGGCTTCCGCTACGCAGAGCGCCCCCGCCACCCAACCGTGGAAACGTACGGTCGAGTTCTTCAACAAAGAACTTGCATAGTTGATAAATTAAAAAACCACGGATTCGCCGGAGACTCGCAGACTAAAACATCTGTGAAAATCCGTGCTCGTCCGTGGTTCTTTTTATTCAGATTTATTCAGATTGGCAGTAATTACTCGCGCACGCGTTCTTCAATCGTAATTTTGAACTCATCCGAATTGGCTTTCAATTCGGGAGCATACATCGCATAACTGAAGGTTGGCAGTGCGGAGAATGAGCCAGGGATTTCTGCCCGCAGGCGATACTTCATACTACTGGTTCCGCGTTGAAGGGCTCGTATGAAGAAGGCGACTTTCTCATCCCGGAATTCAGCATAGGCTCCGTTGCCGCCGTCGATATATCCGCTTCGGATATCGACTGGCTCCGTCCCGGCTGCTTTGAAGTCTTCGAGGATGACATATTCGTAATCGTTCTTGCTGTCGATGCCGAGTTCGATTTCGAGCAGATCGCCACTGACAACCTCATCGCCCGGCTGCAGTTCGATGCGGTCATACTCTTCCACCTTTTGGGAGACAACCTGGCCGCTTGAACCAGCGACGTTGGCTTTCGCATTCTTTTTAGGAACCAGTTTGTAAACGGAACGTCGAACTTTCAATTCCAGGCCGGTGGCTGCGATTGGATCTTCCAGTGTGAAGTTCGTGAGGTAGGCATTCCAGTAGAGAGGACCACGTCCCACCTTGCGGAATTCGACCGTGTGTTGACCGGTTGATAATGCTTCACCTTCGATGACAACCGTGCCATCGAAAGTGAGCAGGTTCTTGCCATCGATATGAATCTGCTTTTTGACCTGACCATCAACCAGGACTTCGAGATCCATGTCCGGTTGATCTTCTCCGGAAGCCTGCAGATACTCGGCCAGCGCTTCGATACACAAAGAGGTATCTCGCGTACTGTTCCAGTAGGTCGAATGTTTGCGGTTATTGAGCAGATACTTCACGAGCCGTGGAGCACGCACGCCGTTTGGTTCTACCCGGGAGAGGAGTTTCAGGTAATACGCGTTTGCTTCGACTTCATTTCCGTGCCAGTACCACCAGGAGTAGCCTGCGGGAAATTTTAGATAAGCGGTCTCGTTTTCGAGATCTTCAACGAAATACTGCTCAATATTTTTGAGGACCATGTCGAGACGATCCTGCACTTCAAGTTTGTGAAGTGTCAGCCCAAACATTGCCAGCGAGTACACCGAAAGGTCGGTACGATCTCGATACAGATAGTCCTGCATCTGCTGATTCTTGATCCCCGCATCAACAAGAATCATATACACCAACGCATCAAGATTATTCGCCTTCTTCCGATAAGGCTGCTCAGGCTTCTCGGCTTCACCTTTTTTGAGCAGACGAACCTGTTCGTTCTGATACTTTTCGAGCCACTTGATGCCCCGATCGAGCATGCCTTCGACCAGCACCATGCCGTTGGCTTCGGCGACCTGCAGACCGTGGACAACAGTCGCCGTCGTGTGGGGGTAAGCATGCTCGCCGTAACCGGAGAACCAGCCCCAGCCGCCGTCGGAAAGTTGCATGTCTGTCAGACGTTTGAGGCCGACTTTGACAATCTCCTTCATCTTGTCGGTATTATAAACGGGATTGGCATCAAAGCGTTTCCACTGAGCGGCTCGTTCGTCAGCCTCGCCAATTTCCTGAGCATTCAGATTCGTGACCTTCTGCTGAATCTCTTCGAGATTGACGCCCAGATCCTGCAAAATCTTTTGAGTGATGACCGCAGGCACAAACCGATTGAGCGTCTGTTCGGTGCAGCCGTAGGGGTAATCGAGTAGATAAGGCAGGGCATCGATCATCGCTCCGGCCAGTGTCGGTGAATAGCGGATTTCAAATCGCGTTTCATTCGGACGACGCTCGGCTGGTACATTGACGGTGAACTTGCCTGCGCCCTCGGCATTGCGGAGCACACCTGTGAACGATTCCGTTTTGAGCATGCCGTGCACATA
Organism: Rubinisphaera italica; assembly: GCF_007859715.1. Lineage (NCBI taxonomy): Bacteria > Pseudomonadati > Planctomycetota > Planctomycetia > Planctomycetales > Planctomycetaceae > Rubinisphaera > Rubinisphaera italica. Next base: position 5,076,095 of record NZ_SJPG01000001.1, on the reverse strand, counting down.
AACGGGGAAGGTCATCTGCATGGCATCGGAGTCGGCATCGGTCAAGGCTTTCACCGTGATCACAGCAGAGCCTTCAGCAGTCGCTTTGACACGCCAGTCGACGCGTTGCTCTCCGCCGGCAGGAATGGTGATCGTTCGTGTCAATTCATCCATTCCCTCAAGGGTATTCCCTTCAAGCATCATCACCACCCGAGTGGACTTGGCTTCTTCGAGATAGTTATGCACATTCGCAGAAATGATGACTTCATCTTTTTCGACAAAGAACCGAGGAGCCTGCAAACGGACTAGCACATCCTTAGCCGTTACGACGGCCGCTTCGCCTTCACCAACACGGGTTCCCTCTCCCATCGACCAGGCTTTGAGTTTCCAGGCGGTCAGATTTTCCGGCATGTTGAACGTGACAGTTGCCCGTCCATTTTCATCGGGAGTGACATTCGCTGCCCAGTATGCGGTATCAGCAAACTCTTTGCGGATAGTTGGCTCAATGAAATTGGCTTCGCCACCGAGTCCATCGTTTCTGAAGCCGGAGCTATCCTTATCGGCTGCTGATTTCTCCATGGCCATGCCCGCCATCGGAGCAGCCATTGGTGCCGCCATTCCATCGGCCATCATATTCATTCGGCTCATTTTGGAACGTACCATTCCATAACTATCGTTTCGCTGCTCTTCAACAACACCCAGTTGAAAACTACTCAGTTCCGTATCAGCCACCAGATTTCCGAAGATTCCAATCGCCTGCATGCTCAGTTCATTCGGCTCGATAATATTCCCGAAATATCTCTGCAAAGAAGATCGATAACTCGCATTGTGAGAACGTCGGAACTTCCAGAAGAATTCACGGATTTCGGGAACATTACTTCCCCCGGAAATGTATTCGACACTGCGATCATAAACCGTCAGCACTGTCGATCCCTGTATCGGGTTCCCATCCATGTCGGTCAGGATGACATCCACCTTCGCTTCGCTGCCGGGTAGATATCGTTCTGATGAAGGTTCAACACTCACATTGATAATCCGTTTTTCCGGTGGAACGACAACATCTTTCAGCTGCTGATAGATATTCGCATCGCTGAGCGTCATCGCCTCAATGAAGAAGTTTGGCATGTCTTCGGATTTCACACCAATATCGACAACCGTGCTTTTGCCCTGCATGCGAATCGTTTGCGGTGGCAGGTAGACACCATTGGAAGGTCGCAGGAATAAGAGGACGGTCGAGTTTTCCTGATTCGTATTGATCATCAGCTTGACGGTTTCGCCCGGTTGATACGATTTCTTATCTGGCACGATTTCGAGATCATTAAATCGATAGTCGGCGAGATTGGAGCCTTCACCACGAACAACAAACACAATGCCCCCTTCTCGGGAATTGCCTTTGGTATCGGTCACGGTGCAGGAGAGTCGGAATTGACCGGGTTGAGTGGTTTTGAGCTTCTGCTCTATCATGCCTTCGGCATTCGTTTCGGTTTCCCATTTCTCGACTTCCGTTTCCTGAGGCTGACCTTTTTCGTCGTAACGAATTTGATATAGCTTGATAACCGCTGGCCCGATAATCGGTTTTTTATCGAGCGTTTGGGCTTTGATGCTGGCAGTCGCGGTGTCGCCCACATTGTAGTAACCACGATTCATCCAGGTGAAAACCTGAAACGGATCGCGAGCAACCAGCACAGAACCGGAGCCGACAATCGTGCGGCGGGATTCATCGACCACTTCGGCAGTGATCGAATAATTGTGATCGGTATCGCCGTGCAGTTCCTTGGCTAACTCGGTATCGATTTCGATTTCGATCGTGCCATCAGGCCCAATCGGAACTTCGTTTTCCATAATCACTTCCGGAGGATCAGCTTGATTGTGCCACCACCAGGGAGTCGGCGGCAGACAACCCCAGCGATTCCAGCCGGGATACCACGTGTAATTTTCGCCAAACCACCAGTAGCCATTCCCATACAACCAGTCGTAAGGTTCGACGGGGAACCAGCGGGAATCGTGGGAAATTCGTTCAACTTTATACTTCACAAACCCTTTGGTAACGGGAGCACCGAAGTAGTATTTCGCTTTAACGGTCGCTGTCACTTTTTCACCGAGTTGAATCGGCTCATCGGGAGCATCGACCGTCACTTCGTATTCCGGCTTTTTGTATTCTTCAACGCGGAAGGAATTTCCGCCGCCAACATTGCTGGTGTTATCCCTCGGAATGTTGATCGAATAACTTCCCAGTGTCGCATCATCCGGCAATTCGAGTTCATCATCGAACCCGCCATATTCGTCGGCTGTGTAGGTTTTCTCCAGAACCTTTTCGCCTCGCGGATTTACGATCTCAACTCGGAACGACTTGCCTGCGAATTTGCATTTGTCTGTGTTTTGATAGTCCGCCTGACGAATCCAGAATTTGAATTTGACGGCTTGTCCGGGGCGATAAACCGGACGATCGGTAATTGTATAAACTTTGTTTTGCTGATACTTTTCCCACTGCCGCCCCTGATGCCAGATGCGATCAAACCCGAGGTGAGCGACGCGTCCATCTCGCGACTTGGCTGTCAACAGCCAGTTCCTATTGTGATCCAGAAGTTTCCCACCAACAATCAGCTGACCATTGGCATCGCAGCGGTCGGCAAATTCGGAAACGACGATATTCGGTCGTTTATTCTGCCGAGATTCGACTTTATATCCAAAGAATTGTGTGGTCACATTGGCGATTGGTTCGCCCGTTTTTGTATCGGCGAAGTAGTACCACTGCTTGTTATCGAGTGGTTTCTGCACAATGCTCATGTCATCCAGCCAGACGACAATCCGGCTCGTATTCCCATCCTTCATCTTGGCAATCAGCAGATACGCGCCCGCATCTTTGAGCGGAGCTTTGAGAGAAATACGTCGATCGAGATGCTCTTCTCGCGGTTCGAGTTTTTCAGTCCATTTCGCAACCGACTTGCCTTTGTATCGCGTCTGATTTTGGACGACAATCTGGTGGCCAATGTCGCCCAGTTGAGCCTTATTCCAATCCCATTTCGCGGGTTGAGATTTCAAATAGGCTTTCACATCATTAATCAGTAACTCATGCTTGAGAGCGAACGCTTCCAGTTCGAGGAGTTCGCCATTGCGGAATTTGAAGGAGAGTTCAACCTGATCACCAGCCGGTTCGATGGATGTTCCTTCGAAGGTGCCCCAGGGATCGACAATTTGACTAAGTTGTTTCGCTCGGCTTTTGTTATCGTTGTCGCCATGCTTTTCGATGAGCGTTTTCAGGAATTCGGCTGCTCGTGGATACTGCATTCGGTTTTCAAAGATGCGGACGAGACTCTGCAAAGCCGATTCGTCGTAACCTGTTTTTGGATTCTCCACGATCTGCTTGAACAGCTCAATTGGATTGTATTCTTCGGGAAACTCAAAACGCTTCACACCGTTGGCCAGCCGGGCAATGGTTTCATTTTCATTCAGGCTGCGAACGCTGAACTTCCCCTTCGCGGCATCGGCTTCGTCATCATCCTGACTGCCGCGAAGTAGCGAGATATAGCCTCCGAGTGTCTGCACACCGAATTGACCAAATGCAAAATTGGCTCGAGTCCAGAGTACCTGGTTTTCCAAAGCCGGATTCGCTTTGACGGCTTGGTCGAGCAACCAGCGCCAGCGTTCCCCATCACTACTTGCGGTTTCCCAGGATTCAGGTACGGCATAGACAACAGGATTTCCCTCGGCATCAACGGGAGCGCCCTGAGTGCCGGAAACATGAGTACTCCCAAAATCGGTAGGATCAAAATAACGATTTGAGGGATTTACATTGGGCAATTCGGAAAGATCGGTTATCGCCTGCAGTTGCCAGCTCTGAGAATTGTTCTGTCGGGAGGACATGACATTCTGGGCGAACTTCAGATAAAACTCGCCTTGCTCTTTGGCAGTCCCGTTTTTCACGAGGGCCATTGCTTCCTGAAACAGTTGCAGCGACCGAACACGATCTTGTTCAAAGGCATTGACATATTCTGCCCCCTGAGAGCGACGACGATTCCCCCGCTGAAATTCGCCTTCAACAACGAATCCATAGTGAGGGATCCGTTGATAGGTTTCAGCGACATGGACTTTGACCTGCCAATTATCCGGATGAGTTTTCAAACAGGATTCCAATGCGAGATCAATCTCATCGATTCGCCCGAGTCGATTCAGACATTCGACGAAAGAATCCAGAGATTCATCGATCTGTTTTGGAGTCGCCTCTTTATTCATAAGCACCTTACGATAATTTTCCTGAGCATCGTTAAAGTTCCCCTCTTTCCTCAGTTTGTCGGCAGTGGATTTGAGATCATCTACCGACATCTCTGCTCCGTATAAGAAGAGTCCAAGAATGGAAACGCCCAAAAAGCCCAACAGAAATCCTGAAATACGCATCGCAACAATCCTTTTATTATCTGCAAGAGTACGACGGCCCGTGTCATACCTGATGTCAATCGGAATCATAACGCCTGAATTGCCCGAGTGGGAACTGAGAGAGCGTATTCGACAGAATAGTAGTAATGTCTGAACTCTCTCATCACTTGGACGTTATCCATGAGAGATTTGTTCCCGGAATTTCCGATCAATACCGCAGGCATTCGCATCATCAATAAAAAAGGAGCGTATTCGGTTTCCCCAAATACGCTCCTGAATATCAGAATCTGAATTCATGAGAACTCAGAAAGTTTCCAGTTAGGCTGCTTTCGCCTTGCTGGACTTATTGGATGGCACTTTGTCTTGAACCGCTTTGGCCAGACCAAGTTTTTTCATAGTCCAGATGACCGCATAGGTGATATCAATTTCCCAGGCACGGTGACCGTGTCGAGCCAGTCGCTGGTAGGCGTGGTGATTGTTGTGCCAGCCTTCGCCATAGCTGAGGAAGGCAACCCACCAGTTATTGCGGGACTGATCACGAGTTTTGTAATTCCGGTAACCCCAAACATGAGTGGCGGAGTTCACAAACCAGGTGCCGTGATACACCACAACCTGTCGCAGGCAGAAGCCCCATAGGAAGACAGAGAGACCTTGTCCGCCCACGACATATTCCCCAAACGCATAAATTGCCGCGCCGGAAGCAATCAGAATGATGGGATAAGTGTAGTGCAGGAACCGATGCATGGGGTCTTTCCACATGTCGGGAGCCCAGCGGGTGAGTAATTGCTGAACTTCTTCATTTGATTTCGCAGGCTGCAACCAGATGAAGTGCGCCCACCAGAAACCTTCGAGTGGAGAGTGGGGATCGCCTTCCTGATCGGAGAGGGCGTGGTGTTTGCGGTGTGTTGCGACCCAGAAAATCGGGCTGCCTTCTCCTGAGATAATTCCGCAGCAGGAGAAGAAGAATTCCAGGACACGTGGAACCTTAAAGCTGCCGTGAGTTAAAAGACGGTGATAGCCAAGCGTCACACCCAGACAAGCGGTTGCGAAGTGCAACACAAAGAAAGTGATGACACCCGCCCAACTGAAGTAGAAAAATGCAAAGATCGCCGCCACGTGCATCGCTGCCAACCACAGGGTTACACCCCAGTTGACACCATGCGGAAAGCGTTTTTTAAGTTGCTGCCATTTGGTTTTTGGTTGAGATTCGACAGGTTCCTCGTCAGCTTTGAGGAATTCTGCAGGAGGAACGATCGGTTCGTTCAGTGGGTCGCTATCCCTGTACTCCGTCGGATCGGTGGTGGTTGAACTCAATATCTGCTCCTTTATGAAACAACCAGAATTTACTGGTCGTCAGATTTCAATGGTTTTGGTGCCCTGTTCGGGCTGGGGATTCTGCAAGAAAGAGGTTACCGCCTGATCCTTAATAAACAGGGCGATTACATTCATCCTTTCTTGCGACTAACGTTCTGGCTCCGCACGGCTTTAATTGATACTGTTTAAATTCACACTGTGGGCAACCAGCTCTTTATCATGCCTGCGGCTTAGACAGGTCGTCCATTAATAGCGATCATCACAGTTAGAATGAACTTTCTCAGATGTCATACTCAAACAGCTGAGTTGAGTGAGGTTCGATTTCAAGAGAGTTTTCGAGGGAATGGTTACAGCTTCCAATAGGCTGATCAAGCATTGACTTCGGAGTATTGGCATTGCCGACACAGCCATCGAAACCGCCGTGACAAACCGAACTTCACAGTCCCGCTTTCTCAGCCCCCTAAGTAATTCAGTCAGAATTCTTGTGCCTCTGCACAAATAACGGCTCAAAAGCAATTGTCTCAAGCGTCTTGGCTACCAATTGTCTTTCCCGACAATTTTTGCATCACTGGAGACGAATGCCATGCATTTTAAGGTGTTCCATTAACAGCATCGTACCCAAAAGTGAAGATTTATCCAAACTCATTTCCTGACATAACGTTACAATGCGTCACAATGACGCATAAATCTTGATCAGACAATACAGATTTCGCCTGCGATTACTGTAAATATGCGAAGATCAGGCCTTCATTTCGATGAATACTCCTCCAGGTGGACCAATTCTCGATGATAGCAATTTCTGACATAAATGCCTTTCATAGTAGGAATTATGGATATTTCGTTTTCCACTGTTCCGGAATTGGGTTTCCACCAGTTTTGGGTACAATCAGGTATTTGTAGCTTTTGAGAATTGGTCAAATTGAGTGGAAAGAGATAGTGTTGTGGCGAGTCAAATCAATCAAGTCAATAATTACGATGCACTCCTGCTGGTCTCTTTTGGGGGACCGGAGGGGATGGACGATGTCATTCCTTTCCTCGAAAATGTCCTGCGGGGACGAAATGTGCCTCGTGAGCGGATGATGGAAGTTGCCCATCATTATGAGATGTTCGGAGGGGTCAGCCCGATCAATCAACAGATGCGGTATCTGCTGGATGCTCTCAAACCCGCGCTCAAAGAGGCAGGAATCGATTTGCCTGTCTACTGGGGAAATCGTAACTGGACACCTTATCTGACAGACGAAATCCAGCAGATGGCAGCGGATGGTGTCGAGTCTGCACTGGCTTTAATGGTCTCTGCCTACAGTTCCTATTCCGGCTGTCGGCAGTACCGGGAGAATGTCTACAAAGCTTGTGATCAGGTTGAATCCGGGGCTGCCCCTCATTTCGACAAATTACGTGTCTTTTACAATCATCCCCTGTTCATCAGTGCGAATCTGGACCGTCTCCAGTCTGCAATTGCGGCATTACCTGAGGATCAGCGAGAGAATGTCCGCATTGCCTACACAGCTCATAGCTTACCAATGAGCATGGCTCAATCGTGCGATTATGTTAAGCAATTGGAGGAGACCGCTCGTCTCATCTCAGAACAAGCCGGCCTGAGGGACGATCAGTGGGACCTTGTTTATCAGAGTCGCAGCGGACGACCACAGGATCCCTGGCTCGAACCCGATATTCTCGATCATCTTGAAACGCTCAAGAAGTCTGGCCACGAAGCCGTCGTGATCGCACCGATTGGATTTTTGTCCGATCACATGGAAGTCGTCTTCGATCTCGATGTCGAAGCCCGCGATTATTGTCAGGAACACAATCTTCATTTGAGCCGAGCCAAAACGGTTGGCATTCATCCCGATTTCATCGCTATGCTCGTCGAACTGATTCGCGAACGACTCGATCCCTCGGTGCCCAAACGAGCCATCGGCAAATATCCCCCCAATCACGATGTCTGCCCAGCCAACTGCTGCCCAGCCGCCATGCGGCCTGCTTCTGCTGTGAAATAACACCCAGTCATTTGTCAGGATCAGTTCTTACCAATACGTAAGAAGTGTATCCAATTCTTGCTGGATGACAGTCACACATTCTGATCGCGAATGACCCAGTCGATTGAAAATTGAGTTCTATTTGAATCAATTACAATCTTCACAACCCGATGATAGGTAGTAGGATACAAAAAGATTTCATTTTAGTGATGGTCAATTTGGCACAGACTTTGCATTTCCCAATATTCATTGTGGTTCAAAGTATCAACCAAGGAGACGATCATGATTGGCTATCATCATTTGTATTATAAATTGGGCGTAGCCCTGCTGGCGCAGGCGATAACCTTTTCATCAATCGGTGTTGTGACCATCAAAACATTGGATGGTCAGGAGCAAGTCACACTGGAAGATGCGGAGCAGGAATTTCAGGTGGCATCCGCGAGGTCACAAGGTCAACCCGAGAAGACTGAACCCGGACAACAGCCCGATTCGCTGGATGTCTTTATGACTCTTCTTCGTGAATCCGAAGATGCGATTCGCTCTATTGATAGCTACAAGGCGATCTTGGAGAAGCAGGTTCGTATCGATGGAGTGCTTCAGGATCCTGAAGAGATTGAATTGAAAGTTCGTCATAAACCCTACGCTGTATATATGCATTGGAAAGGTGACGGACAAGAGGCGCTTTATGTGGACGGCGAGCATGAAAATCATGTCCTGGCGAGAGCAAAAACTGGCCTGGCGGCCTTGAAGGGTGTCTGGAAGTTAGAACCGGACAGCAGTAAAGCGATGGAAGGTAATCGATACCCGATCACGGAAATTGGTGTCCAGAAATTAACGCAACGTGTTCGTGATTTTTTCGCGGAAGGTAAGCGGGCATGCGTTGTCTCTTGCACACATCAATTCGAGGATCTCGATGAAAATCCAACGATCATTGTGCAGATGTCATTTCCGACTCAGGAAGAATCGCAATACTCCACCTGTAAATATCTATTCGATGCGGAATCGAAATTGCTTTATGGCGTCGAATTGTGTGAGTGGGATTACAAGGGAGACCCAGCCGGGATCGCTGAGAAATATATCTATCACGAGATCAACTGTAGCGACTGTCCTGACGACGAAGAATTTGATTCAGAATACTCTGAGTATTCTCTGGCGATGGATGAAGGTTAATGACGATTTCCGTGAGCATAATATAAACAGGCGAGTGAATCTCCAATCGGGATCCACTCGCCTGTGTTTTGACATTCAAGTAGGCACGTCTGTTTCGTCAGGCGGTGCCTGATTTACTGGGGCACTACTTATTCAAGGATCGTCTGCTCTCGATCTGGTCCTACGGAAACAATCTCCACGGGCACGCCCACCATATCGGAAACCACTTTCACATATTCCATTGCTTCCGGCGGAAGGTCACTCATTGAGCGGACGCCGCAAATATCGGATTGCCAACCTTTGAGTGTGCGATAAATCGGCTTGGCTGCAGCCAGATCATCAATCTGGCTCGGGAATGTTTCTGTTCGCTTACCGTTAATTTCGTAGGCTTCGCAGATCTTCAGTTCTGGAAGTTTACTCAGCACATCGAGCAGCATAACTGCCAGACAATCGACGCCACTTACCTCGGCTCCATACTTGGTGGCAACAGCATCCAGCCAGCCACAACGACGCGGGCGGCCTGTTACGGTGCCGTATTCGTTGCCTTCATCGCGAATGTGCTGTCCGGTCTCATCCTTCAATTCGGTGGGACAGGGGCCACCACCAACTCGTGTGGTATAAGCTTTCACGATGCCGATCATCCGGCTGATATGTCGCTCCGGGACACCCGACCCCGAATGAATGCCCGCCCCAGAACTATTTGACGAGGTTACAAACGGGAATGTTCCGTGATCGATATCGAGCAGGCTACCTTGAGCACCTTCAAAGAGTAAGCGACGTCCTGCCTTAATTTGATGATGCAGATAAGCCGTGGTATCCGTAATGTGCTTTTCCAGTTTTTTACCGAGATCGACATACTGATCGATCAGTTCCTTGGCTTGGAAGGCAACGTGTTCAGGATCGAGAGCCGAGAGTAACTGATTTTTGAACGCGACAATCTCGGGCAATTTCTGCTTGAGGACATCGGGACGAATCAAATCACCGACGCGAATCGCATGTGTCCGACCGGCTTTTTCACGATAGCAATAGCCGATTCCCCGCATCGTTGTGCCGATCGCATCTTCCCCGCGGAGTTTTTCGTAGATGATTTCCTCAGCCATATGATAAGGGAAAATCACATGGGCACGATCGCTGATCAGTAGATCTTCGCCAATTTCCACACCTTGGGATTCCACTCCCGCAATTTCCTTCAGCAACGCTTCAGGATTAATGACAACCCCGTTCGCAATGACGGAGGTCACACCCGGACGCAGTACACCAGCGGGCAAGAGAGAGAGTTTAAATGTTTTGCCATCAAACTTGACGGTATGCCCGGCATTATTCCCGCCTAGATACCGCACGACTATTTCGTGCTGATCGGTTAAGAGATCAACAATTTTTCCCTTGGCTTCATCGCCCCACTGTAACCCAACCACAGCTGTTGCAGACACAAGAATCTTCCCGGTTTTGATATGAATTTCACGGCAAAATAAAAACGCCGGTCAGCATTCTGGAATGCCAAATCCGACGTCGCGAACTAACAGTCTAACCAGCCCATCCCTCAGACTCCAGCGTTTCCCCTGCGATAAATACAGAGCTTATGAAATCCGAATGTTAGAAAATTCACGAAATCGAATGAAAACAAGTGCATCAGAGCATTTCCCAATGAAATGCGCCTTCGAATGTGAGTCTTTTGCTCTGAAATGCTGTATTTGTTCAGGCGGAATGCAGAACACCAAATTTGGATCTGCTATCGAATAAAGACAAACATTACGGGTGTGTACACATGGCCACTGGTGGTGGCGGGTTATTGCAGCTGGCAGATGGGGCAAAAGAATGTTGAGCGTTGAGCCTGGACAATTCGCTGGATTTCTGAACTGTGGCATCGCGGGCAAAGAGTGTCCTTCTTCATATAGACGCGATGTTCATTTTGATAGCTGCCATCGCGATTGAGGGCGTTGCGATAGGTGCCATCAGAAAGAGTTGAGCCTTCATACTGAATCGCTTTCTTGAGAATGGACAACGTCGAATTACTCAGACGAGTGCATTCTGCAGATGATAATTGATTCGCTGATTTCTGTGGCGAGAGTTTCGCTCGAAATAAAATTTCGCTCGCATACAGATTTCCAATCCCGGCAACAAGTTTCTGATCGAGCATCGCAACTTTGAGTGGGCGTGAAGTTTTCTGAAGTTGATCTCTCCAGAGTTTGGGTGTCATCTCAAGGGCATCGGGACCGAGTTTCTTGGGGCCAAGCTGTTCGGAATACTCCTGTGCCGTGTACAGTCGAATGGTTCCCAGTCCCCGGCGATCCCAGAACCACAGGTCATGGGATTCGTTTTTTTGAGCAAGCGACCATTGAAATCGAAGATGGTCCTGCGTTGGAGCGTCTGACAGCAGCATCAATCCCGTCATACGGGGTTCAATGACAAACAGATCACCTGAGGAGAGGGTGAGTTTCACTCGCTTGGCTCGGCGGTCGACAGAATCGATTGTTGTTCCGATCACTCGCTTCCGGATATTGTTCAATCCGGGAATTATGGAAATCGGCTTACGAGAACATTTGGGAAGCGTGACTGCAGTAACTGTGCTCCCAACAACGGAGTCACGAATTCCCCGAACCATCGTCTCTACTTCTGGAAGTTCCGGCATAGTCGTGAAACTCGTTGAATAACTGTTAGAATCAGCATAACCGTCGAAAGAGGCTCATCTTCAATGAATTGCCTGAGCGGAGACTCATTCTAGCGGCTGTTCGGTTTCTTTCGAGTCCATCGATTCGGACTGCAGGAAACCGCCGGATTTTCCGGAAAGTGCTTGACGTTGCCCGACTTGTGGACGATCCTATGTGATACCGGTTACCGGTTTAACTCCTGAGCTTACATTCCGACTGAACTATGTTACTGTTTACGGTTGCTTCACGCGCCCGAAGAGGTCTCACATTATGAGCCAAGTCACGTTACCCAAAGTTAACCGCCGTGCGATCTGGATCGCGGCCTGTCTTTGTCTGTTTACCTTTTCCACAAGCGTCTCTCAGGCGGCTACTCCGTCTGAACAGATCGCCGCTCATCTGGAAGCAGGCGAGTTTCAGCCAGCCGTCGAGTTGGCGGCAACTGTGCAAGATGCCGACCTGAAAAGCGAACTGCTTTCTCAGATCGCCATGGCACAAACTGCCGATCAGCAATTTGAAGCCTCACGAGCAACTCTCAATCGTATGCCCTTGAATGCCGATCGAGCCAATGCAACCGCTGCTCAGGCTCGTCAGCAATCTCTCCAAGGTGGTGGAGCCGACTTTGAATCGCTGATCTCTCTGATCGAAACTGTTGTTTCACCACTCACATGGGAAGCAGTCGGCGGTTTGGGAACAATTAACGACTTCGACACCGGCGGCGGAATTTACGTCGATGCCAACGGCATGGTCGCAAAAATGACCACCACCGAACAGAACAATCGTCTGAAAGAACTGGCTCTCGAAGCTCGTCAGGCAAGCTTGAATAATGATATGGCTGCTCCAAGCAACCTGCGAATGGTTTCTTTGACTCGACTCGAAAAAGCAGTTCAGGACCGTATTGCCCAGGGACTGCCCGTAGCCGATTCCATGCAGAATCTGGCTGGGATTTACCATGTTCAACACATCTTTGTTTATCCTGAACAAGGTGAAATCGTCATTGCAGGTCCAGCAGCTGGCTGGGAATACACTGAAAGCGGATACACCGTCAGCTCACAGTCTGGCGTCCCAACTCTGCAACTTGATGATCTGGTCACGTTGCTGCGAACATTCGGTCCAGAAGGCGAACGCATCTTCGGCTGCTCAATCGATCCTCGTCCTGAAGGTTTGAAAGATCTCAAAGACTATGTGGCCAAGTCACAAGCAGGTGGAGCGATTTCTTCGCGAGCTGTCCGCAGCTGGACGAATCAGCTTCAACGCAAACTCGGCGAGCAGGATGTGACCATTTACGGAGTCCCTGTCAGCTCACGAGTTGCCCGGGTGATTGTCGAAGCCGACTTCCGGATGAAACTGATTGGAATTGGCAAGCTCGAAGGTGGCTCAAATGTTCCTGACTATTTCGAACTGATGACCGCTGCTCAAGCTGCAGACATGTCTAGCCTGGATGCCCTCCGCTGGTGGTTGTCACTCAAATGTGAATCGATCCTCATGAGCAACGATTCCGATGCTTTCGAATTGCGAGAGTCTTCAGTTCTGTGCCAGTCTGAAAATCAGTTCATCAACAAAGATGGAGAACGGGTTGCGACGGGAACTGCAGAGGCCAACAATCAGCAGTTCGCTAACAACTTCACGAATCACTATTCCGATCTGTCTCGCGACGATCTCGTGTTTGCCGATCTGCAAAATGTCTTTGATCTGGCTTTGATTTCCGCTCTGATCAATCAGCAGCAGTTGACTCATCAGGTCAACTGGGACATGGGCAGCTTTGCGGCTCACGGCGATTATCAGCCTGCCACTTACGAAGCTCCTCAGACTGTCGATTCCGTCGTGAATCACAAAGTCTTCAATGGCAAAAACATTGTCGTCCAGGTTGCCGGTGGTGTGCAGGTCGACGTCTCTGCCGCTTTATCCAAACTGACCGCGACTGATCGACTGGAAAACGCAGCCGAGCAGGCTCAGGCCGGAAACCTGCCAGCTGGCCGCTGGTGGTGGGATGCGAAAAACGCTCAGTAATCACTACTGAATACATCGATAAAAAGAGCCGGACGCGTTTGCATCCGGCTCTTTTTTTGTGGATTCAAATTTGTAGGACAGGCTTCCAGCCAGTCTTGAATCTATGGTCATCAACTATTTCCATCGAATAATACATCCGCTTAAATATTCGGTAAGCAATTGTCTAGAGCCTATTCAAAAATTACCTGCAGCGTTCAGCAGGAGCAAACTCAGTGTTTTACGGTTATTTGGAGTCCAAGCGACTGCAGAAACCATTTGAAAATGGTCTATTTTAATCGGATGCCGTCTCCTCGCTGACGCTTCGAGTTATGATCCATTGCCAAAATTCAATCGCTTCAGGAATTGTACGAATCAATCTGACAGAAAAGTTTTGAACTTTATTTCAAGTTTAATTCAAAGAGTCATCTGCCCCAAGAGTCGCAGTTTGAGTTAGATTCGCCGCCCAGCGTTTGAGGGATTGCAATTGAGAAATCACTTTCCCCGTACCACGAGCCAGCGTACTCATACTGAGCATTCCGGAACCGATGGCGACACGATCCGGCCATAACTTTTCCAGATAGGATCCCGCACTCGAACAACTGTCGATGCGATCATAAGGCAGTTTCCGAGTAATGATATGGTCGACCAGAGCGACTTCGTGGAGGATGCCGGGACTGCATTTTTCAAATTGATCATTCCAGGCAATTTTGAAGGCAAAGAGTTCTCTGCCGGAACGAAAATTTAAAGCCGTGGCGACGACATCTTCCCCGGTCAGCAGTTGACTGATCACCAGATAATCCGATTTCTTCGCCTGCTGAATGAGTTGACGGATGAATTTCAGATCATTTTGACTGGATTGCAAAGCCGTACCAAGATTTCCCTTCCAACTTGCTTCCTCCAGTCGTAGGAAATGATTGAGAGCAGCTTCAAATTCAGTTCGTTTTTCGACGAGCCGAAATTGAATTGGTCCGTATTTACTCAATCGATTCTGATTCTTGCGAATCGATTTGCGTCGCGAAGATGACCAGAGAGCCGATAAACCTTCTTCTGGCAGCAATTGCAAATCGACCGCTGGTGATTCCGATTCCGGCAGCAAACGAAACGAGCCCCCGTGTTCAGCCGTGTAATCTCGTAGTTCCCGTGCCCATTGGGATTTCAGTCTCAAATTTCGAAATTCGATTCCCAGTAGCTCATCCTGGTTTTGAGTCAGGAAGTTGGTTAATAGTTGGTAGAACTCTGTTCGAGAATTTTCTGCGACCAGCAAACCACTACGAAAAGAATGAGGGCAATGGATAGAAATCCAGTGTGGCAGAGGAAGGGCCTTGGTCGCTTTGACCTGATCAAAAACGCCCAGGCCAATCAGTCGATTCTGTCTTTGATTTCTACAAGCCAGAATGATTGGTTGGTTATGAGCTGGCCTGACATCTGCCATTGAAAGTACGAATTCAGGAGAGAGAAATGCATTCCCACTCAGGCTTTCCTGTTCAAGTTGCTTCCATTCTCTCTGGAAATCGGTTGAGCACAGATCGGGAGTTAATGTGAATAACTTTGTGTCCTGATTGGATTTGTAACGGAATGTCATCGTGCGTGGTTCTGATTTAGACCATTTTCAAATGGTATCTGCAGTCGCTTGGACCTCAAATGCACTGAAAACGCTGTGTTTACTCCTGCCGGACGCGGCAGGTAATTTTTGAATAGGCTCTAGAAGTGGATTCAGCATCGATAGAAGAATTCGTTATCAAGATAACACTATTATTACCTACTTCGAGATAGAGTTCCGTCAATTAAAAATAGATGGGTTCACTGGAAATGAACAGGGGAAACGAACAGATGAACCAATAAAAAAGGGGAAGCGATTTTAACGCTTCCCCTGATTGCAGGAATTAACTGCATTATGACACATGGATTATGTTCCGGCGACAACTTTGCAGAAGGCTTTGAAGGTGACCGGTTCATCGCGGCCATCAATTGTCAGCGTGAATTCTTCGACAATTGTGCCCGTTCCATTCGGAGTTAGGATGCTGATCGGAAGCACGTGAACGATTTTTTCGTCTTCAGGCAACTGGACTTTGAAGGCATTCAGATCGGAATCGCATTCCACTTTGCCGATTCGGAATGGTTTCTTGCCGCGAACAACAACATTGACAGTTTTCTGCTCGCCTGGTTTGAGCATTCCCATGGAAACCATGCCTGGATTGACAACAATATCTGAAGCGATATCGCCTTCGACCAGCATGGGAACTTTAGGATTGGAGCCATCGTCGGTAATTAGATTGACAAGACCACGGAAAGGTCCGACAGGAGCATTGTCAGCCAGAATCATCTTCAACTTGTAATTGGCTCCGGTGGCCGTCCGCGAAACTTCCTGCAATTCTGCAGTCAGATAGGCTGGAAGATTTTCAACATCTCGAATGTGCCAGTCAGCTCGTCCTGCATAAGAGATATCGATTATGCGTTCTGCAGCCATGCCTTTGTCGACAGTTCCGAAGTTAACCGAACCCGGTTCCAGAACGACATCGGTACGGATATAGGCGGAAATTGGGATGCGAACTTCTGCCCGTTGAGGAGCATCAATCGTGATGATGATTGAAGAATCCTTCTGACGAGTGAATTTCTTGGTATCCATCACCACTTCAATATAAGCAGATTCCAGAGACTGTAGCGTATTCTGGGAAGGCTTGGCCGCTGTGCAGCCACAGGAGGTTTTCACGTCGGCAATATGCACAGCTTCCTGATAGACGTTGGTAATTTTGATGCGATGCTGAACATCGCTTCCGCGTGCGACCACACCGAAATCGTGCGAGGATTCCTCGAACATTTTCAGTGCCCATTCGGTACTTTGTCCGAAGGCGGTCATTTGTGAACAGGTTACTAGGACGGCCAGGGCAGCCGCAAATTTCAAAGGATGCTTCGTCATCGGTTTCCTCACTCTGTGAATCACTCCATTCCACGAAACCGCTTGAGGCGATCAATCGCGGGAGTCCAATAGACTCGTAAAAATCAGATTCATCTCCCATGGATGATGAAGAGGAGAAGCGGACGGCTCAATCGGCGACATTTCTTCTCGAAATGCACAGAATACCAGCCTCAATTAAGATCCCTCCCACACACAGGATATTTCGATGTCGAAAATCCGTCAAACTGAATTTCCAGACAGGGAACGAAATTGATTGCTTTCCTCAGTTCAAATCTACCCCTTAAACATGAGTCCGCCAAATTGATTCCGACAATTATCAGGCAAGTAATTACCTATCTCTCCATAAATACTCCGTATTTTCTCTAAGTCACCACCAAATTAACCCCGTGAGCCCGACTTTAAGGAATCTGAAGAAAGTTATTAAAGAAATTTGTTGCAGATCAAAACAGGTAAATGACGCAAAACAGGCAGGGCACAAATGATGTGCCCTGCCTGTAAATTGTCGACTTGAGATTCAACTCCTGCTGCTCAGCTATTTCACGGAAACGATTTTGCCCGTTTCAATACTCTTCTGCTCGGCATGACAAAGTTTCAAGCCATTGACGGCATGCACAATAGAGAGATCGGGAGAGACCTCGCCAGTCTTGAGAGCCTGAGCAGCCGCTTTCATTTCCTCAGCGAAGGCACTGTACCACTCGCTGCCTCCTTTGAGGGTTGGTGTCTGGATGCGACCCGTTTTAGTGAGGACCGTCAAAGGTCGATTCACCACCCATTCCTTGCCATAGGTCCCGGCATCGAATTCAATCGTTGCCTCATCGAAAAACGCCTGAAAACCATGGGCAAACTCGAGTCCACTGGCGGCAATCGCTCCACTGACACAAGTAATGGCGGGCCCTTTGTCGTACACGTAGTTTGTCTGCGTATGATTCACATAGCCCGCTTCCAGCTTGCCGATGGAGAAAACCTTATCAGGCATGCCACAGGTGGCGGAGATAAAATGATTGTCGTGGATGTGCAAATCGATCCCGAATCCGCCGAGTGAGGCGAGATCGTCCGGCAGATTCAACCATTTGGGTGGACTGATAATACGGCGAATATTCAGCGCCTGCAGTTCTCCATATTTCTTCTGTCGCAGGCATTCCGCAAGAAAACGAAATTCGGGAAAGAAGGGGAGCACATGAGCGACCATCAAATGCTTCCCGGCTTTCTCAGCCGCCTTACTCATTCTCTGAGCGGCTGCCACTTCCACCGTAACAGGCTTTTCGACCAGCACATGCTTGCCGGCATTCAGAGCTTCAATGGCGACTTTTTCGTGCTGGGGAATCGGGAGGCAGATATCGACCAGATCAATTTCAGGGTCTTTTAGTAACTCCTGATAATCGGAGTAGATTTTGACATCACTCAAATCGACGTCTTTGCTGCCCCGGGGGCCGAAGTTGCCTTGGATTGAGGACCAGTTTCCCTTTTGCTTCTTGGGGTCTCTGGTTGATATGGCATGCACTTTCGCCGCTTTAACTGAATTGGCGGCTTCGAAATGAGTCATCCCCATAAAACCAAGCCCAATGATCCCAATATTCATATCGCTCCTTTATCGCCTGCAATGTGTCGTCATTCTAAGTTGAAATTCAGCTCTTCATATTTTGCACATCCTTCCCCGGAATTACTACCAAGCGGCGGAAACTGTGAAGAGAACATCATGAATTCCCGGAAGCTGCAAGCCATAGAGTGGATGACCTGCTGAGTGAAAGCCGAAGTCGGAAGGCGTAAAGCCGCAGGTTAATCTTAACCCGAAGCGTCAGCGAGGGGACGGAGTTCTAATTGCAATTCAGGTATTCATGGTTCAAGAGTGTCTTCAATCGCATTTTGAAAAACGTATTGTGAGAAGCATTTGGCATCAATCAGCAAGTCTTGCCTGCCCCTCGCTGACGCGTCGGGTTAAGATGACAAAAAAACGGGCGAGTCTTTTTCAGACTCGCCCGTTTTTGTTTTCGTTTGACGCTCTGCAGGAGCAACTTCAATCGTTTTTTTACCCAAATCGTTCAAGCGACTGCCCCCGGTGGAGCAGTTGTAGGGTGCGTCCTGACGCACCATGCTGCCGAGATGACTTCGCTATTGACTCTCAAATCCAAAATGAAACCTCCGCGATTCACTTATCGCTTTCGAATTGAATTCTACCCTGATTCCGGTGCGTCAGGACACACCCTACTATTCCGCCCCCGGTGGAGCAGAATGCTCCTAGTAAGCCAAGCCGGGGGCCAGTTGTGCGTGGAACTCAAGGATCGTGTGTTGTCCGCAGGGAATCACTTTGAGGCAGGCGACTTTGCCTGAGCACTTGAGTGCGTGAGTCCAGTCGTCTTCGCAGATGATGCGGATATCGTCGAACATTTTGATGACATCGCCAGGAGCAAGGCCCAGTCGGCACGCTTCGCTGTTCGGCTGGATTTCTTTGATCAGCATCCCTTCAGGACACATCACACCGAAAAAGCCGAGGGAAGGGAGTGGAGCCGGGCAGACAGGTTTTTCAATGATGACTTCATGAATGACTGGCTTTTCAATCACAACTTCGTGAACGATTGGCTTGGCGTATACAGGTTTCACATAGTGATCGTTGTGGTAAGTCTTTTTGTAGCCATAGTTTCCGCCGCCGTAGTGACCACCATAATTGCCGCCGTAACCTTTTTTGTAGCCCCCTTTTGAGCATCCACCCGCTTGAGCAGCAGTGGTGAAGGTTGTCAGAGCAGCCAGAGCGATCAGTGTGAGTGTGAAGCGTGACATGGTTTTGTTCCTTGGAGTGATGTTGTTTTTGTTGTGTTGAGGCCGCGTTGTGCTGCCTCTCACTCTTTAAAACGGAAAGTCGGCTCTGGAGGGGACAGGGGGATGGAAAGCCGAGGACAGAAAGCGGAAAGCCGCAGGTCAGGCTTTGGCACTTGTGGAATTCCAAAACATATTGCTGGATTCGCTGCAAAATGTAAGATGGTAGGAAAATCTGTAATTGAAAGAGAGCTAGTATTTCATGCCCAATCAGTACTCTCAGTTACAATGGAAATCATATTTATGCCCTCTGTTATTTTGGGGGACCTTCAGCCTCGTCCTGATGATTTACTGCTCTGCCTGGACTTCAGCACTGGATGAAGTGCTCTCTAAAATGTCAATTACTCTCTTCATGGCGATATTTCAATATGGTCCTTGGCTGGTTTTGTGCCTTAGTTTAATGGTTCTGATTGAAGGTCTCTCATTGAAAACCGCATTAAAAAAGGGAGAGTATCTGTACAGAGCATTGTATTGTCTGTTTAAAACCGTCATTCTTCTGAGTGTTTCCGCTTTGTTTTTCTTGCCATGGGTTTTTCTCGGTCTCTATTTTCTTCCTTGGTCTCATCCTGGACTTCAAGACTAGTGGATGGCAAGCTCTGAGCGTAACGAAGGGCGTGGTTGACGATGCTTGGAACTACGATTCCACACCCATCACTTCGTTCTGAGCGTGCCACAAATCCAGCCTTACCAGTCCATTTTGAATTCCGTGAGGGAATCCATGGCTGTTTTTAGTTTCTTGAGGGCTCGAATATAGCGGATGCTGGCTGCTTTGACGGAGATCTGCAGCGTTTCGGCCACTTCGTTATTGGTCAGTTCTTCGAAATGGCGCAGGGCGAGGACTTCTCGATCGGTCGCTTCCATTTGATTGAGTGCCTGCATGAGCCGGGTGTTCATTTCGTCGCGCTTCATCGACATACTCGGCGAACTGACCTGGGCAATCAAATGGCTGGCGATGCAGCCCGAAGTCCCGGGATCGGTGCGATCTGCCCGCACTTCTCGTTGCACATCCCGCCCTGCGGCTTTGACGTGTTTGCGATGCAGATCGACAATCGTCTGTTGCACAATCAATCGCAACCAGATGAAAACCGACTGAGCAGACGTCGTATCGCAATGCTCGAGTCGCTGAGCAGCAGCCAGATAGGCTTCCTGTAACACATCATCCGTATCCATCCGTGTGGAAAGTCGTGGATTCAGGCGAAAGGAAACGATTTGCCGCAACCGGGAACGGTACTCGTCAAAACATTGCGAGAGCGCCCGGTTATCCTGATTTCGCAATGCCGGCAGCCAGGCAGGTTGAGAGATCTCATTCACGAATCCTGCCCTCCGGGTTGAGGCTCGGCGATGGTTGTCATGCGGGCGGCCATCGGCATGCGGCGACCGCTGCCAAACGCACGGCGTGTCAGTTTGATACCGGGCGGCATTTGACGACGCTTGAACTCATTTCGATCCAGTTTCTGCAGCACCCAGCGAACGGTCTCTTCGGGATAATGTTCTGAAACCTCCTGCAACGAATGCTCCTGTTCAATCAGGAGTTCGAGAATGCCATCGAGCACAGGGTAGGCAGGGAGGGAGTCATGATCGTATTGATCGGGAGCCAGTTCTGCACTGGGGGCTTTGTCAATAATGTTGACAGGAATAATCTCACGCCCCGCCCGTTTGTTGATATATCTCGCGATGGCATAGACATCTTTTTTCAGCACATCACACAGGACTGCAAAGCCACCCGCCATGTCGCCATAAAGAGTGCAGTAGCCAACCGCTAATTCACTTTTGTTTCCAGTGGCCAGCGGCAACCAGCCGTGACGATTGCTGCGAATCATGACCAGGGCTCCCCGTATGCGGGCCTGTAGATTCTGATCGGCTAAGCCTGAAGGTTGACTGGACAGGTCTTCTTTAACGAAAGGAGTCTGTTCATAAGCCCGGTGAATATCGTCAATCGGCACGACAATCGCTTCGATTCCCAGATTCTTTGCCAGCAATTCGGAGTCGGCTACGGAATGATCGCTACTGTGACGTGAAGGCATCATTAAGGTGTGGACATTCTCCGGCCCGAAAGCCGTAGCGGCCAGACAACTGGCAACCGCGGAATCGATCCCTCCCGATAATCCCAGTACGCATTCGCGAAACCCAGACTTTAATCCATAATCCTGCAAACCGAGAACAAGGGCTTCATAAAGCTGTTGGGAACGCGAGTATTGTTTCCAGTCGATGGTTTTTTCGGTCAGTTTCTCAAGCTCAATGATCTCGACAAGTTCCTCGCAATTGGGAGACTGATGCAGTAATTCTCCCTGAGTCCCAAGCACAAAACTGGCACCATCAAAAACGAGATCATCATTTCCGCCGACTTGATTCACAAAGACGCTCGGAATTTTTCCTTTGCGGGAATGGGCTCCCATCAGACGATGACGACGCGTCAGTTTGTCGATTTCAAAGGGACTGGCAGACAGATTGATCAGAATTTCCGCTCCCTGTTCGATCAACCTTGCGACGGGATCAAATTCGCAGGCCGGCCGTTCGTGATAAAACGTTTCCGGTTGACCGAACCAGGCATCTTCACAGATATGCACGCCTATTTTTTTGCCCGCTAACTTCATCACTTCAATCGATTGGGCGGGTCGGAAATAGCGGCGCTCGTCGAAGACATCGTAATTCGGCAGCAGACCTTTGCTGATCGTCTGTTGAACTTTTCCCTGATACAGCAGGCTGGCTGCATTGGCACTCAAGCCGTCCGGTTGATTCCAGTGCGTGGGATGCCCGACCAATACTCCCAGTGAAGCAGGCAGTTGTCTGGCAAGGATTTCGACCGCTCGATCACATGCGGTCACAAATCCGGATCGGAGCAGAAGATCCTTTGGAGGATAGCCACAGACAATCAATTCGGGGCAGATCAGAAGTTCGGCATTCGCACGGGACGCAGCCTGGGCGGCATCGAGAATCTTTTCACAGTTTCCCTGTAAATCTCCCACAAGTGGGTTCAATTGTGCGATCGCAATTCGCATCCGGAAATCTCACTTCATTTCATTGATCAGAGTTAGACCATTTCAAATGGTTACCGCGTTTGTGGTGCAGCTCCTCTTTCTCGATCAAAGCCGTTTAATGATCAGAGAAAGGTTGCGTTGATCGTATTATCGACCACCGATCGCTTTGATATCATACCAAGTATCAGTCCCGGGCTCTCCCGTGAGACTATTCCACAAGGGCTTCGGTAGTTGATTGGCATCGAGTAATCCGGCATGGGCATAGCGATGCAGATAGGCATCACTCAAATTGCCCCAGAAGATGCCGACCACGGGTTGTTTGGCCATGATCATCGAAAGCAGATTTGTAATCCACTCGGCTTGATGGTCTTCCGTACCAACCTGTGAATTCGGGCTGGCATCGACTTTGAATTTCATGCGAGCCAGAGGGTCGACGCCAGAAGCCGAAGGGCAATTCAGTGTGATATGCAAAGGGACGCCGAATGTGCCCCAGGTATCGAGTAATTTGGAAAACCGGAGCAGTCGGCGGGAATCGTTTTCTCCCGGTTCATAACCGAGTGCCAACTCGAGATTAATCCCCGCCAGTCCCATGCCGGAGCGGAGCAATGCGTCGGCCACGTGCCAGGGAGTGAGTCGATGTTTTCCTTTGGCCTGATAATCTCCCCAGGGACGGTCGACGCGTACGAACACCTGGGAGTCATCATCCACCTGACGGGCCACATCGATCATCCGAGCCGTCAATGCGAGCATATTGTCTTCGGTGTAACCATATAGGCCGCCGGTATTCACGTGCGAGGCGACTTCCCACATCCGAATTTTCCCGGAGTATCGCGTGACGACCGTCTCGACATAATCGCTGAGAAAGCTTTGTAAATTGAGAATATCGTGTTTCCAGTTGCCGACCCAGTCGGGTAACCCATCTTCATGAAAATTGAGGAGTGGACCGCCCCTTAGAACCAGTTTGTTTTGTACCGCCCATTCGACCTGCTCATCGTGCACATCCCAGAGGTAAGTTCCTTCTTCAGATTCGATGGCTTTCCAGTCGAGGTAAATCGTCGCGGCTCGAAAGGCTTTCAGGTAGCCTTCAGGAATTTCTGAAACGGGAATTGTCCCGAGATCACATCCCATCAAAGCGGGAGGATGAGCGAACCGCTGCCGACGGACCTGCATCCGCTGTGTGACATAGGATTTGGTCAGGACGTCTTCGGCATGACAAATTTTAGCCAGCGCTATGTTGGCCATCTCCGTCGCGAGAGCAGGATTGTCCTGTTCAAAAGTCGACAGGACAAAATCGCGAAAGGCATCCTTATAAAGTGAATAATACTGTTCGGGCAACAACATGCCCGCATGTTCCCAGGAGGCTGCTTGATCTTTAATTTCGCAAATCTGTCCCCGGGCCAGTTCGACGGCCAGGACATAGGGCACGTCCCGTTCATTCAGCGAAGTGGTTCGCAGGATCGGAGTCCCAAAACCGGAAACGGGCCACGAGATATTCAACTTCCCGGAATCCGACTTTTTACGAATACAATGCAGATGCTGTCCGTGAATCTCGATTCGTGTCGGGAAAACAGCTCCATCATAATTGGTGACAAAAGCGTGCTCGAAGCGCTCTTTGTGCGCGAGTATGGCGTCCGAACCCAGATCGAACCGCATCAAGCCCATGGTCCGTATTCCCCGTCGACACCGCGAAGCGAAGTCTTAATGATCGATAAAATTCCAGAAATTGAAGAAGTGAACTTTCACCTCGCAACTGACAGTATAAACACCAGAAATGGATGAGGGGCCATTCATGAAGGTGATTTGTCAAAATTTCCACTCACAAATTACAATGGAGCAGCAATCAGAAATTGTAGTCTCAGGGTGAGCCTTGTTCAAGAAGGGCAGTGATCGATACGATGGGAATCGTTTTCAAACACTCATCTCGCACACAAAATTATTTCGCGGAATCGATCTGCTTTTAGGGCACACAGCACACAATATTCTTTCTCACAGGGGGAGAGTGTCCAAATGTCTGTATTTTCAGCACCAGCTTGATGAAGCGTTCAAAGTCTGTCTTTGTCAAAAGTATACTGTTCAGGGTTTATCATGACTGCGATTTTCGAAACGGACCTCCCCGGAATCCCGAAGCATCAGGGCAAAGTTCGTGATGTTTACGATTTTGGCGATCGACTCTTACTGGTGGCCACCGATCGCATCAGTGCGTTTGACTGGATATTGCCGACCGGAATTCCGGACAAAGGCCGTATTTTGACGCAATTGAGTCTGTTCTGGTTTGAACTGCTCGGTGGGGCCCATCATCTGTTGTCAACCGATCCCGATACGTTGCCGCTTCCACCGGACACTGACCTCAGCCAGTTTGCGGGGCGGAGTATGGTAGTCAAAAAGACAAATGTCATTCCCATTGAATGTGTTGTGCGGGGGTATCTTTCGGGTTCCGGGTGGGTGGACTATCAGAAAACGGGACTCGTCAGTGGAGTTCCCCTGCCTGCGGGTTTAACAGAAAGCGATCGGCTTTCCATTCCCATTTTTACACCCTCAACCAAAGCCGCCAGTGGTCACGATATGCCCATCTCTTTTGATGAGGTGATTTCAGAAATTGGCGAACAGACCGCCAATACCATTCGCTCCAAAAGTCTCGATCTTTATGAACGGGCCTCCGAATATGCTCGTAAACGAGGTTTGATCCTCGCGGATACAAAATTTGAATTTGGAATCTTCGCACCGGGAGAAAAAGAGGAAGAAATCATACTGATTGATGAAGTTCTCACTCCCGACAGTTCCCGCTACTGGCCGGCTGACGATTATGAACCGGGGCGGACACAAGTTTCATTCGATAAACAGTATGTCCGTAACTGGCTGCTGCAAACCGATTGGGATCGCAATTCCCCCCCGCCGGAATTACCCCATGAGGTCGTCGATAATACCCGTCAGAAATATGCAGAGGCGTATCAGTTATTAACTGGCAAGGAGTTTCATTGAGATTCCTCTGGAATTAAACCCTGTTCCAATTGGAAACCGGATTTCCTTAGACATCTTGATAAGGTCTTCGGGGGTGGCGGGGGCGCTCCGCTTCAGCGGAAGCCCCCGGACGTTTAATCATTCGGGGGCTTCTCTTCGAGAGCGCCCCCGCCACCCGGGTTTGATTGTTTTCTGTTATATCTCTGGCACGAACCAGTGTTCTTACAAATTGTTGAATTTCTCCGGTTTTCATTGGGAACGCGGTATAGAATCTATCAACCACCCACACACTATCGATTTTAATTGTTCGTGTGAATCACGCAGGACAGCATTATGGCACGGCGATCATTCCGAGTTGAGAAATCGCGAGCACCATTGATGGCGACATCACTCGTGCTGATCGGCGGCATCGTGACTTGTCTCGCCATTGCCACACCATTCGCCGATGACATGACAACTCCTCTGCTGATCATCGCTGGCATGATCTTTGTGTTGACGATTGTCCTCAGCCTCCTGCGCCGTCAGACAACAGAAATCTTTGCTGAGTTATACGCGCTGACACTTCAGAAAGAGCAGCCCAAAGTCCGCATGAAACTCAAACGCCTCAAAGATATCGAACAGTCGGAACCACAACGTCCGCCCACTGCGGAAGATATCCGCAAGATCAAGGGTAAAGATTGACTGGAACAAAGCCTGTCGAGTCCGAGCAGATGTGGGTTACCTGAGATTATGTGGAACTCTCCAGTGAATGAATCTCTGCCCTTCGATCAGACTGATACTCATTCACTGGCATCGTCATGACGATTTCTCGTTTCCAGTGCGGTTCGTGGATTGCCCAGCAATGAATCCGCAGGTCCTCATCGGTTCGTTCCAGATCCCGGCATTGCTCGTGCGAGGTCTGCCAGCATTTCTGTTCGATTGGCAAGAATGATCGTTCGCAAGCAAAATGATTGGCCCGCCGCTTCGTAATTCTCCCCTGATCGACAATTGTCAGGCAGCGTGAAGCTTCCTGATCGAGCAGACGCAAGGCAATCAATTCATGACTGGCGGTATGAAAACAAGTCTTCAACACGGGCAATGATTCCCGACAGTTATGGGCCTTTTCAAAGAAAGTCTGACCAGGAAGCAAGAGACGAGCCGCCAGGAAATTGGCGACCTGTTCCCGCATTCCGGGGCCACTCTCATCCGGCTGGGCACCAACATACTGAAAGACATGATGGGCAAAACATTCCCCCAGTTCGTGACAAATCGCCCAGTGGATCCGCTCGGATCGCTGGTCCGGTTTGATGAAGATCGATCGCCGTCGTCCGAACTGCTTGAGTCGTCCCCGCGAAGCCTGTTGCCGATCATAGACAATGTCAAATCCTAGCCGACGGGTCAAAACAGCAGCGTCGACTGCCCCGCCAGCGTATCCCGCCCGGTCCAGGATCTGCCTGGAAACAACATCCGCAGCGGACATCCACTCACTCAATCCCCACATTTCGGCCCTTTCATAACGAGTTTATTCATTTCATAACCCGACGCGTCAGCGAGGGGGCGACGGTGCTTGCTCATTTTCTCGGTCTATTAGCCACCCAGCAGAATTATTAATAAATTAGGCTTTGCAAGCAGTTATTTATTACATCTCGTGCCCTGTTCCAATTAAATGTTGGGGTGCCACTGGCTTTGCCAGTGCATCGTAACTTCAGCTTTAGCCTCAACTTGCACTGGCGGAACCAGTGGCACAAAACCCGAAGTTTTAAGCGGAGCAGTCCACTAGCTTCAATCGGCACCAGGAGAGTGTACATAATGGCACATTGCAGGTCAATTGAATTATGTTCACTATTTTGTAGTTGGCATATCTCAGTCTGTGAAACCATTGCAGCTCCATAAGATTCGAGTCAATCCCTCCCGGCATAACGCCGATAATTTGAATAACCGTCAATCTTTTGCGTCCTTGCGCGCCGGAAAATCACACTTTCGGAAAGAAGATCTGGTGGAGAATTCTACGACTATCCGGGCCGATTAAGCATTAGACTTTGGCAGATTCTCATGGCAGTACCCAAATCAAACGCTCAATTTCGCAATCTTCCTGAAGCGGCCTGTCCGCCCATGCGACTCCTGATGATTGCCATCCTGGCCATCGGAGCTGGTGCGGCAACGAACCGCTATTTGTACGCGACTGCGAATCAGAATTACGTCGGCCGAATCGAAGTCGACTCGATGACTATTCGCGCTCCCGTCGACGGTATTCTGCAGAATTGGGAAGTGACAGAGGGGCAGGTTGTCGATCCACAGGCACTGTTGTGCAATATTGGTGGACAGAATTTGAATCGGCAATTGCAGATTCAACAGCAGGATGTCGAGCGACTCAGTGCGCGTCTGGCCACATTGAAAGCGGAAGTCGATGTCAAACTGAACGAACATTTAAGTACGGTCGAAAGCGACATCTATCAGGCAGAACTGCAATCGGCAGACTTGCTGCAGAAAAAGTACTATTTCGAACTGGAACGTATGGCCTGGCGAGATCAACGGGAGAGTTACGAACAGAACAAGTCCTCTAAGACTTCCAAAAATCAATCCGTGGATGAACTGGATGACAAGTTGATCAACTGTATGCTCAAAGAAGAGTCTGCTCTCAATTCCATTGAAGCTGCTGAGGCTCAACTCGAAATCTGCTCGACTCGCCTGGAGAAACTGCAGAAACAAAAAGAGGAAATGCGGGAACGCGTCCAACTCGCAGTCGGTCTTTCGGAAATCGAATTGCAATACGAGCAGTCCAAGGCAGAACTCGAAAATCTGGAATTGCAACTTTCGCTGCAGAAAGTTCGTGCCGCCAGTGTCGGAACTATTGCCAATATTCGTCGACGCCCCGGTGAATATGTCAAAGCCGGTGAAGTGTTGGCAGAACTGTTTTTGCTCGACGAAGCGTATGCGGTCGCAGATGTCCCAACATCACACTCTCACAATTTCCAAGTCGAAATGCCAGTCCGCTGTCGATTCCCGAATGGGGAAACCCGTACTGGAGTTGTCACTCACATGGCGATTTCCGCCAGTAAAGACGACGAATTTCAAAGCCAAAACGGCCCTGCCATTCCGATGCGAATCGAGCAGACCGGTGCTCTCTGGCCGAAAATACCAATCGGCGGACAGATTACTGTGATTCGATAATCCTCAGGTTACGAATCCAATTTAAGATGTCATTGGAAGACACGCTCAGAACGTAATGATGGGCGTGGTGATTGCACAAGACCACGCCCTTCGCATTGCTCAGAGCGTGCCACCCAGTCCAAGAGAGCAATCGTCATTCAGGACGATGAAATCTCTTCGAGGGAATCGCTGTCCTGTTCGGGCTTCAAGCGTGCCTGAAGTTTTTCGATGGTGAAGCGTTGCTGCGGCGGGACGAGGACGCCGCATGAGACGATGTACTGAAACGCCTGATCGACCGTCAGATCCAGATCAACAATTTCGCTTTTCGGGACCGACATTGTGTAGCCTGTCATCGGCATCGGTGAGGTCGGAACCAGAATCGAGACGCAGGGTTCGCCAGCGACAACGGCAATATCGATCATGCTTTCTCCGGTCACAAAGCCAAGTGTCCAGATCCCTTTACGAGGGTATTCAAAAGCGACGACTTTGCGAACTTCGATCTGATTTTCGGAAAACAGAAAATCGGTCACCTGTTTAACAGAGCCGTAAACAGTCCGGACGACAGGCAAGCGGCTGATAATCAGCGATTCGAATTTATGAACAATCCAGTGTCCAATGCGAACGGTGACCATTCTTCCAAGAATATAAATGAGCAACACCAGCAGTAATACCGCGATGAGACTCAATGGAAACATGCCTGGAAAATGCTTCACCGAGATCAATTCCATGTTGAATGGAACACGGGATTGAGGCATGTCTCCCAATGGAATTTTTCGAGCGACAAGCAGATAGTCTTGATACAGAAATGCGACCTGTCCGACAGGGACATACACATCATCCAGACTCAATGCACTGTGTCGTTGCTCTTCGGTTAACGGCTGAGCGTCCACATCCCACATTTCGATCAGCCTGGACTGATACAGGTCCCGAATTTCAGGACGGACACGATAATCTTCCCGGCAAAATGGGAGTGAGGGTCCATTCGGCAATTCGACCAGCCCGGTTAGGGGGACCGAATGATCGACAAACTGAGCCGCTGCAAATTTCACGAAGGTATTCGTCGGCTTAACAATGTAATTATAGAGCAGACTGCCCAGCCAGATGAGGATCACCAGGGTGAGCACTGTGGGCAGAATGATAGCGAGCCCGCGAAGAAATATTTTTCTAGCAGTAGGATGATGAGACGGTGTTGGCGGCGAATTCGTACTGATCGATCGTCTCCGATTTCGTGATGTTCAAAGATGTCTGAGCATTTGAACTGTATGTTCCATTTAATGGAGATCGCTCTTCAAATTGTAAGACGAAGATCGAAAATGGAAAGGGTGCCCTGTTTGCTCAACATGCACGATCCTCAATAAGCGAAATGTCAACAGAAATTTTGGGGTTCGCATAACCAAACTTTGATGTTATGCTTCCATTCGATTTTCTGTGATCTATAATATTTATGAATAGACTTTCATTCAGGTGCCGATTTTTCGGGAATTCCTATGGCAACCACGACAACCCATCAGATCTCATCGAGCAGTTTCGACAAACTGCGTGAACAGCACTACAACGCCACCGTTGTCAGTGTGAATCGCATTCATGAAATGCTGATGCGCATCCGTATCCATTCGGATGAAGGTCGGTTCGAGTATCAGCCTGGTCAATATACGGTACTCGCATTGGGAGCCTGGGAAGATCGCTTTGATCATCCCACCGAAATTGAAGATGAGACAACTCTTAACAAATTGATCAAACGGGCTTACTCAATTTCCTGCCCACTGCTCAATGAACAGCATGAGTTAGTCACCTGCCAGGATTATGCCGATCTCGAGTTTTATATCACGCTCGTGCCTCGACCAGATCATGAGAGCCCTAAACGGCCGCCACTCACGCCACGTCTGTTCGCCTTGAAACAAGGTGATCGCCTCACTATGAGTCATCACGTGGTCGGAAGTTACACACTCGATCCCGTAGGTCCAGACGATAACGTGATTTTCGCGGGCACCGGAACCGGGGAAGCCCCCCATAATGCCATGGCAGCCGAGCTTTTGAAGCGGGGGCATCAGGGAAAAATCGCCTCGATGACCTGTGTCCGATATCGTCAGGATGCCGGCTATCTGAGCGAGCAGGCAATTCTGAATGAACGTTACGACAACTATTGCTATCAGCTTTACACGACCCGTGAAGCTAAAAATATGGATCAATCGCGTCCGGATTTTGTCGGTAAGCAGTATCTGCAAGATATTATCCGCCCCGAGAATTTTGCACGAGAATTTGGTTGGAATGCAGATCCTCAGAACACGCACGTCTTTCTCTGTGGAAACCCCGACATGATTGGAATTCCCAAGAAAGGCGAGGGTGGCGAACTGGAATATCCACCAAACCCAGGCATGGTCGAATTACTCGTCTCGCAGGGCTTTACCCTCGATCAGCCAAAGAATCCGGGTAATATCCACTTCGAGAAATACTGGTAATGTTTTTCAATCAATTAAAAACGACTCTTCCCAAAATGATTATTGGAAAGAGTCGTTTTCTTTTTGCTCTGTGATCTTTTTGCTCTGTGATTGGTTTTCGAAGGCAATCACACTTCCTGTGACTGCACCATCCACAGATGTTTTTCGAGCCCGCTGGTAATGCCAATCAACATGTCTTCGCTGATTGGGTCCAGATCGCCGAGCAATTTAATGGATTCTCGAAGCCCTCGGACAGTCGTCTGCAAGCGGTCTGCGACGAGGGAAACAGTTGCAGCAGCAGAGGTAAACTCTTTCTCAATCAGCGTCAATGACGTTCCTTCGGCTACCTGTATGGCGCGACCATCCGGCGCAACTCCAAGAGTCGACATTCGCTCTGCGACTTCATCAGATGCCAGTCGGACATCATTGATGATTTCATCCAACTGCAAATGGACCGCACGGAAGTTGTTTCCGACCACGCACCAGTGAGCCTGTTTGAGCTGTAATGCCAGATCGATCAGATCGACCAATCGATCCTGGAGCGTCTCTGCAACTTCAGTATTTCTATCTTCTGGCAAAATCTGCCGTTTGAACTCTGTCATGATTTCTCCTGATGTCGATAATTTGAGCAGTTGCTTTATAAGGTGTCGCAGGCATCGTCAGACGACGAAACCATGTTTTATTTATAAACGGACCATCACAAAAGGCAAGACCCTTAATTCATCGATTTGGACTGTTCTTCAAACCGGGCGATCCAACGTTCAGGCTCTTCTTCAAACGCCGCTTTGCAACCCGTGCAGCAGACATAATAAGATTTCCCCTGATAGCTGACTGTAATGGTTCCGAGTCCCCCCGAAATAATACAGGTCCGCTCGCCGTAACCTTCATCGATTAAGGCCATTGAAGTTCCTTCGCGTTGCGTGGACACTGTGTCGACACGGAAAAAGCGATCGTTCCCGCCCCGTTGCTCATAAACTTCCAGCAGATAGCGATTGTTATTCTGCTGGTTAAACACCAGCCGCTTGGTTTTATCCTCGGGTTCTTTCTCCGTGAATTCAAGTTTATAAGAACGCTGTGGCTTATCATCATCTCCAGGTTCGTCTTTGATCTCACTGGTGAATACGCCAATAAGAGTTGAAGTTTGTCCTTCATCATCCGTCAACTGTAGTTGATACTGTTCCGATTCCGGAATGAAAGTCATGCTCGCATTTCGATAGTACGGACTGGCCTCAGAAGACATGACAAGCGCTGGTTGTTTGGGATTCGTTTTGAAATCCCAGACCCAGTTCGTTTCATCGAGGGCCTTTGAGCCATCAAAATTCTTCTGCGTAATTCCCCGCCAGGTCCCGAGCAGGATCTGCAGATCTTTCAGAGCCGCAATCACCACATCGGCTCGCTTGTCAGCTTCAAAAGTTTCATTCTGCTTTTCGCCAGATTTCATCTCCCCGTTGGCAGATGATGTACTGGGGGCGTCATTCCCGAAAGTGATAACCGGCAATTCATGGGATTGGCTCTCGGACTTTTTTGGGGGAGCTTCGAGCTGAGAGACATTTGAGCTTTCATTCCCTTCAGGGGCAGTTGTATTTGTTTGTGCCGGAACAGCCGTTGGCGTTTCTGATTTCGAGCAACCCAGGTAGAGCATCACAGTGGCGAGAATACAAAGTGAGAATATTGTTTTTGAGAGATATTGCAACTTGTTGACTTGAGACATCAAACCGGATCCTCAGTTGAGCGTTGTGAGTGTGTAATAAATTTATCTTAACCAACTTATGAAACTCGAACCAAGTCGATTGGTCTGCTTTGGCCAAAAAAGTGAAATTGTCGACTTGGCCTTGTTGACTCTGTATTCAAATATTTTGAAGAAATAAAAAGTCGAAGCGCAGATCGCCGTTTCTGTTCCGTAAAGCTTTGTGAACAGAGGAATCAAAGTTTGATTTCCCAATAAACTGTTTGCCTATAACGCCGCAAACCCCAGATTCAAATCTTTACATTGGAGAACACGATGAACACGAAGCTTAACCTCAAATCCATGTTTCGCTCAGCAATCTTTGGCACATTGGGTGCAGCAATGTTCCTGACACTGGGTCAAATGACTCAGGCCGCCGACCACGCTGTGCATACAATTAAGTATGCCGATGTCGGCAACGATATGGAGGATGGTGATAACATCAGTGTTGTCGAAACAAAAAATGTCTGTCCCTCAGACGAGATTGAAATCAAATTGGTACTCGGCTCAGGAGTCTCCTGGTGGAAGGGAGCAATTCTGTTTAAGAAAGACAAGGACAACGATTATTTAAGTCTTGTCGAACTTCAGGATGATAAAAAATCCAAAACGGGTCGTGTTTCCTATGACGACTTTTCCAGCCGTCATTTTGTCCTCAGCAAAGCCAAAGCTTTTGGCGTCCACACCAACATGTACTACATTGAAGATGCACCTCAAAAAATGACTGGCGGAAACCGTTACACATTTACCTGGACCAAAGATTAAATTCAATCGACACAGTGAGAGTATCAAATAAGTGAAGCAGGTGATTCGATATATCGATCACCTGCTTTTTCCTGTACGATGATTGCGTCTGGCAATTAACTTAACTGGACTGCAAAGACAGGTTCCTCAGCGAGACCAACTCTCGCTCAACAGCTTTGAATTCTTCCGTTTTCGGAACATCAGCCGCATTTTGCAGATCGTCCAGGAACGAACCCCACAGGTGTTTCTGCAATTGCTGAATCAGCCAGATCTGGCGGACTTTCACAAAGCTTTGGTGAAACTGATGGAACCAGGCTTCGAGGTATCGCATTCCGGTCGAGGTACTCGAACTGATGGCCGTTTCGCCGACTGCTGCGGTGACGGTACCGGCTGTCACATCACCGGCCACATGTATCGCAGCCTGTAATGCCGTGTCGGTCATCATGGGCATCATTGCATTGCCGACGGGGCCGAAGCCGGTGGCGAATAAGGCAACAGTTACTGCTGGTCGTGCAGCGGCGGCTGCGGTATCGAGTCGCTGCAGGATTTTGAACCAGTCTTTACGATCTTCACGAAAGGACTGCATTTGCAAGCGAACCAACGCCTCAAGTTCTTCTTCAAAGCGGGCGTGCTGATGTTCTTCCTTGATCGCGGCCAGTGTGTTTTCCCGGGTTTGACCAGCCATCAGTTGATTGAGCCGGGTCGCCAGAACAGGGTGTCCATGCTGTGCGAGGGATTCGAGTCGATCATAAATGGCGACCAGTTGCTGCTGAATTGTGCGCCATTCCTGCTGCCGATAATTCGTAATCCACTGCGGCTCGGCCTCGGGATCGTGATGTCGAAACTGACGAATCGGCCACATTATTCCCCGACCGAGGGCATCATAAAACCCATGAACCGAAGCTTCCCAGCCCGTGCGATGTTCTTTCCACCAGTTACGAACTTCCTGAATCACAATCGGATTCGGCACTGCTGGCCAGGTGACAGAAATTTCCTGGAGTCGTTCGGTTAATCGTTTCCAGGCATCTCCATAAATGCCAGATCGTCTGCGGATCTCTGCAAGATAGGCGGGGATCCCTGCCTGCGAATCTGAAAGAGCAGTCACTGCTCCTGCCAACGATTTCAGTTTGATTTCCTCAAACCGCAATTCCGATAAATCGACCATCAGATCGCGAGGCGTCTGCTCGTGGACGGTTTCCTCAGTCACGGGCCACTGACGATGATAAAAGGGCAATTCCTTCTGCTCAGCCGCTCGGCGATCGTGCGGAGCAACATACACATACTCCGGTGAGATGCCGGTTTCATCGCAAAATGTTTTGAGCCAGATTGGCCAGTATTCATCGTCATCGGGGATGAGCAATTGATTAAAGACGACCAGAATGGACTTGTCTTCCTCGGCTGCACTGCGAAAGAATTTCTTGACGGCTGCATCGTTATACTTCTGCTGCGTTAGCACGGCGATCAGCACATCAGCAGAACGGCGGACTTTGTCAGCTCGACTCCAGTTAATCTGAGCATCGGAGTCGATATCCGGCGTATCGAGCAGGAGCAGGTTTTCGGGCGCCGTTTTCGATTCCCGCCAGAACAGAACATCGTCATCGGTTGCCTGGAGAGCATCGTCGGCATCGTCGGAATGTCGGAGATCAAATTCACTGAAAATAGCTTCGAGAGCCGCTTCATTTGCGAACCGTGGAGGAGCCAGGCAAGTTGGATGTTTCGTCCCGGAAGCGAGCGGGCTGGTGGCTGAAACTTTCGAGCCACACAGATGATTAAAGATGACACTTTTACCGATGTTCGTCCCGCCCACGACGGCTACAACCAGAAATGTGCTATCGGAGAGCTGAGGAATCAGTTTCTGCGTGATCAGTTGATACCACTCCGTCGTAGAAACAGCCGGAAGATCCAACTGCGCAGCTTCTTTTGCCAACGCATCCACACGTTGCTGCAACTGCGAAATTGTTTTTCCAACATCCTGAAGTGACTGCACGGACAGCTTTCTTGTTTTGATCTGAATTGGATAATCGTCCCCTGAGGCCTCAAAGCCAGATGCATCTTTGCTGGCAAATCGATTGTACCTGAGCCCCGCGCTGGTTGACCAGTGTTGTACATCTGCAGAGCGGACTGGTGTAACCTGTTCTTTTAGCCAATTTATAAAATTAGAGCAGCCGAGTCGCGGACGACTCGGCTGCTCTCGATCCCCACAATCGTTGACGCATCGTATCTTTTTCAGGGGATCGCTTGAATTCGTTTTGGCTCAGAGAAGGCGGAAGGCTCGTAACTCGGAGGTTAACCGAAATGATTGTTAGCCGCCGTACCCTTGCTTACGCTTCGGGTTAAGATGTTTAACGGACATCACCGTAGAAGCGAGTCAGTTCTTCGAAGGTCAGAGCTTCTGGAGAAGCGGCTGAGGTGACTCGGGCTCTGAAGACCAGGTTGCCATCGACATTACCGACGACAAACACTCGGTAAGTGGCCGACTCGCCAGCGGCAATTGTTGGGAGTGGCTTGAAGAGGATCAGATTCCCTTCAGTCACATACTCGGCTGGGCCACTCGCTTTGACCAGTTGGACACCTTCCGGCAATTCGCAAGAGATGCCGATGTCTTCCGCAGCTGCAGAACCTTCGTTTCGAACTTTGATTTCGTAAGCAGTTTCGTTGCCGACTTCGACAGGATCGTCAAGGTCGACGATGTCCATCACCAGTGCAGAGGCTCCCTCAACTCGGGTGACAACCTGAGTATCGGTGGTGGACCCATGCTCGGAAGTGGCTCGGACATAGTGAGTGAACTCGCCAATCTGGCTGGCGTTCAATTCGACTTCCATCTCGGCGTCTTTACCAGCTTCAAGTTTGCCGACGAACCAGCTGAGGATGCGGGTTGGTGCATCGTAAGTGGCTCCGCGACTGGAACCGATGTATTCGAAGCCTTCCGGAATCTTGTGCATCATGCGGACGTTGCTTGTGCCGATGGTACCATCGTTGACGACTTTGAGTTTGTATGTCGCAGTACGCCCTTTATATCGCAGGCCCGGTCCATCAATCGCAGCGGTCAGGCTGGGAGCGATGACTTTCATCGTCGAAGAGGACGTTTCAAGTAATCCGCCTTCAGCTGAGGCACTCACCTGAATGACTTTGTCTCCACCAGTCATTGCCGACAATGCCAGACGAATCGTACGGGATTCACCAGGATTCAAAGAACCGACGTCCATAATGAGTCGTTCGCCGCGAGTGTGTTCGAGTCCTTCAGGAATCAACGCATCCAAACGAACATTCTTGGCAATACCGTTTCCGGGATTGGTGATGGTCACGCTTTGAGAAGCAGGATCGCCCACCATAACCTGATCAGGTCCAGTGATCGACAGGCCGAGAAGTGGTTCGCGAACCACAAAGCCCGATTGAGCAGCCGCTGTGAAGTGAACTTCGGCAGTCGCGTTCAAAGCTCCACGGTGAGTTGGAACCAGAACAACCTGAATGGATCGCGTTTCGCCGGCAGGAATATTTCCGAGTGACCATGTCAAATCAGGAACAAGTTCTTCCTGAGCGGGGTTGGTGGAAATCAGCTGAACATCCGCCGGGAAGCGGGCATCGACTTCAACATTGTAAGCTGTGCTGCTGCCGCTGTTGGAGACAATCAGTTCGCAGGAACTTTCCTGACCAACGTTGATTCCCTCTTTGGAAGTCCATTCCACTTTCACATTCGGATTCTGAGGCCCGGCTGCCACTTCGATTGCTGGATTCACAGAAACTTCTGGAGCAGCTGGAGCAGACTGGGGTGTGACGACCGGCGTATCGATACGAACCGGAGTGTCAATTTTCAGAGTCGCGGTCGGCATCGACACATTCATCGCTTTGACGGGTGTTGCAGCTGGAGAAGCCGATTTCTCCTGAGGTTTCAAACTCGCTTTGGCTGTTTTTGCCCAGGCTGGAAGATCGTCATACGAATCTGCTTCTTGAGTCGCAGAAACCGGTGTGACAGTGAAGACCTGTCCGGAAGTTGGAGCATATTCATATTGAGCGGTCAGCACGACAGGATTTTTCGGTTCTGTCGGTTCGGTTGGCTCGGTTTCAATGGGTCGCAATAAGGCTGCAGACTGCAATTTATTGGGTGCAGTGGCCGCGGAAGCTTCGGTTTGATTGCCGAACAGCTCCTGATAGTAATTTTTGATCGGAGCCGGTTGGCTGGTCCGTTGATAACGTTCAATGGCCAGGAATCGCTGGTCTTCGCTCTCGAATTTTTCGGGAGTTCCAGCGGGCTGAATTTCCTGTGCACCGACGGGTGCGAGGGTGGTTCCTGAGATAGCCGCAGCGAGAATCCAGTTCGTCGATTGCGTGCGGCACGCAAATTCCGAAAGTCGAGTTAGCAGACCGCTCCGCATTTCATTCTCCTTAACGATAATGCTTGATAGCTTCGTAACAAATCGTGGCTCTCCAGTCCTGGAGACGCCCGAAATGGATTAACCGGTATTCTTAAATCGCTGAGCACATTTCGCACTGAGCTTTTTATCGGTTATGCGGATTCGGTTTCTTCAACAAGATGGGCAAAATTTGCGGATTATTCCGGTTCTGTCGGTTTTGCGGGGAATTACTGGCAGAATTGACATTTTTGTTCACTGCCAATTCGCGGAGTTGGTTTGCTGAAACCAGGCAACCTACTTTAAGTCTTCTGCAATCAATCACACAAAACTATTAGCGATCAGGGCTCCCGAGAATATGCAGAGGTAACCCAGGAAACAGACACTGAATGGCTTCTTCATCAATGACCAGTTTCGACATGTAATCATGATCACTGCCAGAGGAGCAGTAAACGACATGATCGCCGCGAACTTGCTTTGCTGCGAGATCGTTATGGCAAACCAGATTTGTCCAATGGCAAGAATCACCAGTCCTGCATAGAGGAGAATTAGACCTGAGGAGTTCATGAATGACTTTCGGTTCTGATTTTAGAGCACCTGATAATATCTGGTGTTGAATTGATTGCAAAAGTCATGGATACCCGGGTGGCGGGGGCGCTCTCGAAGAGAAACCCCCGAATCGTTGAACTTCCGGGGGCTTCCGCTTAAGCGGAGCGCCCCCGCCACCCCAGATTGTTATGTCTTCATAAGGTATTATTCGATGTCCTTACAGTGATGAATAGGGCATCTCGAAAAACTGATCGAGAGTCGCTTTTGTGGCGTCACCGGACTGGAAACCCTGGCGGAACCAGCGGACGCGTTGGGAGGAGGAGCCGTGGGTGAATTGTTCGGGAACGACGATGCCTCGGGATTTCTTTTGCAGCATGTCATCACCAATTTGCTTGGCCGCATTTAAGCCCTCATCGATATCGCCCTGTTCGAGCACATTGAATTCCTGCTGAGCATGATTGGCCCATACGCCTGCTAAATAGTCAGCCTGAAGTTCGAGGCGGACGGACATGCGATTGGAGTCTTCCTCGGATCCTCCTTGCCGGGCGCGATGGACGATATCGGAATATCCAAGCTGGTTCTGTATATGATGGCCGACTTCATGGGCAATCACATAAGCCTGAGCAAAGTCGCCGGGGGCATTGAGTTCCTGCTGGAGTTGATCGTAAAAACCGAGGTCGATGTAGACTTTTTCGTCAGCCGGGCAATAAAACGGGCCCATCGCGGCTGCCCCATGTCCGCATGCGGTTTGGGTGGAGCCTCGAAAGATTTCCAGATTCGGAGCCACATAAGGCTTGCCGTATTCAGTGAATAGATCGCTCCAGACATCTTCGGTGAGAGCAAGAATTTTGCGGACGAAGACGACCTGTCGATCCTGCTCGGCTTGTTCCTGAGGATTGAGCGGAGCCGGTGCGGGGGCAACATTTGCCTGATTCTGCACCACAAACTTGAGAACATCTCCCAAGTCGCCGCCGGAAAGGAAGATCAACCCCACCATTAACAGCAAGCCAATGACTCCACCAGTCGCCACTTTCTTCGGGCCCATCGCGCGACGGTCCTGCACATTCCCGCTTTCACGGACATCATCCAATCTCATTTGACTACCTTTATCATCGCAATGGGCCCGTTGAAAACTATATTTTGTGCATCGGTTGGTGAAATACAATACCCGGCTCATTTCTTCGTAGCAATGAGTGGAAAATTCTTCTGTCGGAACTTTCCTCGTTTCCAAGGTCCT
Source organism: Rubinisphaera italica (assembly GCF_007859715.1). Lineage (NCBI taxonomy): Bacteria > Pseudomonadati > Planctomycetota > Planctomycetia > Planctomycetales > Planctomycetaceae > Rubinisphaera > Rubinisphaera italica. Next base: position 5,036,836 of record NZ_SJPG01000001.1, on the reverse strand, counting down.
GCTTGGGAACAATTTGAAATTCGTGAGTCTATACGAAAGACTTTGCTTCGTGGGTGGCACGACCCTGAGCAAAGCGAAGGGCGTGGTCGAGCGCGCATTCCCACTCATCCACTCTGCTCCATTTGATGCTATTTCTCGCATAAAGAATACAATGGGCCTGAATGTTAATCTGGGGGTAATACGCCGAGATGACAAATCAGAATTAAATCCTTCAGACGGTTCAACTGCTACGGTCGATACTCCATTTCAGGAGTGGGATTTATTCGTTTTGAGCGTAAGAAATGCCCTGCTTCGGAAATTTAGACCGTTTATCGCCCTGTGTTCGCATTTGCTTTGCGCGCCATTTTCTGGCAAGTGTGTATCACCTGAAAGCCTGGACAGGCTGACACAAGCGCAGATCAAGAGGATCGCGAAATGACTCGAATTTCAAAATTGGTTGCGAAGACACATCCTGTGAAAATTACCGTGGCATTGGCACTGTCGACGTCAATGCTCGGTTGCATGGGCAATGGTTACAGCATCCCAGGATTCAGCTCCAAGCAGTCCACCAAAGTCGATGCGATCGAAACGGAAGCTAAACTCCCCCTCGAACAGCCTGCCTTGGAAAAAGAAGAGCTGGCACATATTGCCAGTCATGACGTTAATCTTGGGGAAAGCAGCAACGCCGGGCTGGCTAAAATTTCATTTCTGGGCGAGGAAGAACGTCAGCAGGAACTGGTGAATATTTCCAATTCGGTGAATGAAAAACAATCGGGTTCTGAAATCGATGCCGCATTCCTGATTCAGGAAAAGCTCAATCAAAAGTCTGCCAATGCTTCAACAGAGGAAATCCGCAATTACGAAGGACTCATCACGACTGTCGATGGTGGAGCATCGAACCTTGATGCGTTACGACGTAGTTTGCAGGAACTGAATGAAACTGCTGAACTGAGCGAAGACTCAGAAATCGCAGATATTGATGTCAATCTTGCTCAGGAATCCACAGTCCAACCGATGATGAATGAATCGGTAGATTTGGCCTTCGAGTCGACTGCAGAGCAGCCTGCCACGACAGGAGAAGATTTCCCCTGGGCAAACACAGCTGCCAATACTGCGGCTCCCGTTGTGAACCGTGTCAAAGGGATCCTGAATAAGGCAACAACGCTGACTCAGGAAGGCGGACGCATCAGTTCACAGGCAGTGACGAGCACTGCTCGAACCGTCATTGAAAAAACACAATCGGTTTTCACACCCGAACAGGTCACCGCCGAAGAGATTCTCGCAGATATGAAAGCTCGTCAGGAAATTCGACAGAGCCCCATTCAGAAAAATACCGCTCAACAGAATCCCGTCATAACGCCAAATCAGAAAAGCCAGGCGAATGTGACAAATTATGCCAGTTCAAACGAACCTGCTCCGGTCGTGATTGATTTGAGCCGGGAATGGATTAATGCACCGCAAAAATCAAAGCGAAATGTCGATTCGATCGCTCAGTTTGCCGAGTCAACGGTCGTTGCCAATCAACCGGCTCAACTGCCCGTGATCACTCCCGGACGCAGCACGAACCTCGATCAGGCAACCGAAACTCCCGTGAAACAGAAACCTGTTCCAGTAAAAACTCAACCGGCACCTGCTCCGTATCAAAATGAGGTGGTTCAACTGGGAACAGTTCCTGTGTTGGAAGAAGAAACACATCAGATGGTTGTCGGAACTAAAGAAGAGGAGCAGAGCGATCCAGCATTTGAGGCTCAGTCGGCACCGATGATGGTCACCCTTTCTCCTGAAAGTGATGCCGCTCCCTTCGAACAGTATTCCTCAGCTCCAATTCTCATGGCTCCAGGCCTGGTAACAGCAGATTCCGCTGAGGACGAAGAATTTGACGAATTTGCCTCAGCCTTTGCTGATGTCACAGAAACTGGCGGACCTCAAATCGATGAATCACCACTGCTCATCGATGAATCGGAATTGAGTCTGAAGCCAAAATCAAATTCAAAATTTTCAGCGACTCACATCACAATGACCTGCTGCGGAATTGCCTTCCTGGCCATGATGCTGATTCGCTGGCGACGATAACACTCAGGCTGTTCACTCCAGTCGAACTCGAGAGGCTCCTTTAGGATTGAAGGAGCCTCTTTGAACGCGCGGAAGGTCCAGTCTCACGCGCCTGCGATCTGGCGAATCGCATCCAGAAAGGTTTCGATTTCTTCTTCAGTCGTTGTGGATCCAAGACTGACACGAATCGTGCCTCCCAACTCCGTCGTTCCCAGATCTTCATGGACGAGCGGAGCACAATGGAATCCGGTGCGGACTTCAATTTGAAAATGCTGATCCAGAATCGTTCCCACAATTCTGGGATCCTGGTTTCGAAGATTGAAGCTGATGACATCGATCCGGTTATCCTTCGAATAAAACTGCGGATAGATAATTACCGACTCAATCTCTGCAAGCTCCTCCATGCACTTTTTGCTTAATCGTTTTCGCTTATCGAAATCTTCTCGAATCGATTCATTGGAAATTTCACTCAACGCTGCCGACAAACCGAGCAGGGCTGGTACTGCGAGACTTCCGGATTCATATCGGACTGGCAATTCAACCGGCTGTGTTGCCAGTTCACTCTGCGTTCCCGTCCCTCCAAACTGTAGAGGCAGAACGTGCTGTTCCATTCCTGGCCGCAGGTAAAGAAATCCGGTTCCTAACGGAGCCTGCAAACCTTTATGGCAGGGAGCTGCCAGAAAATCGCAATCGATTTTCTGCAAGTCGATTGGAAGATGTCCCACCGTTTGAGCTGCATCAATTAAAGTGGAAACATTAAGCCTTCGAGCCAGCCGACAAAGCTCTTCAATTGGTTGAATGATCCCCGTCACATTGGACGCATGTAGACAACAAATTAATTTCGTCTCTGGTCGACAGGCAGCGATTAATTTTTCAGCCGCTACGATTCCCTGCTCATCAGGATGCACATAAGAGAGACGTACACCTCGTTTCGTTTCCAGCATATTGAGAGGTCGAAGCACGGAATTATGTTCGAGTGTGGAAATGACGACATGATCTCCCTCCCCCAGGAATCCAAGCAAAGCGAGATTCAATGCTTCTGTTCCACCACCGGTAAAAACGATTCGACTTGCGGATTCGGCATTGAGTAAATTGGCCAGCCGGGCCCGACCATTTTCGATTTCACGACCGACCTGCATTGCCCGCTCATAACCACCACGTCCAGCACTAATGCCTTCATTCAGCAGATAATCGCGTACACGCCTTGCAACTCGTTCTGGCTTAGGGGCACTGGTGGCAGCATGATCGAGATAAATTGGTTTCTTCATGGAAAACGGCAGTCTCTACTGCTCTATCGAGTTTGGATTGTTGCAAGAGGTGTGACACTGCTGGCTTGCCCAGCAGTGTTGTATTCGACTTTGTATTTCTGAATAAGGGAGCATTTTGGCCTGGCTCTTATGGTGCGTCTGGACGAACCCTGCTGTTACTGATCGACCAGAAATATTCTCACATCGGGGTTGCCCTTTCAACGTCTGCTGCATCATTTATAATAGTGCTTTGCGACTCGCATCAAACACTTGATAACGTTAAATAGATCACCAAGATATGTCCATTGGCTACATTCCTGAATATCGCGGCCGTCCAGAAACCATAGAGAATCAAACACGCTTTCGAGTCTGGGCTCCTTTCAAATCTTCGGTCGAACTGGTTCTGCTTGAAAATGATGGCTCTCAATCCGCTCATTCAATGCAAGCCAGCGAATGGGGATACTTCGAACTGACCGTGCCTCAATTGGCGAATGGATCTCGCTACGCTTACCGCATGGACAATGGGCCGTTGCGTCCCGACCCCTGTTCAATCTGGCAACCGGAAGGAGTGCATTTGCCTTCCGCAGTTTACGATGCGGCTGCCTTCTCCTGGACCGATGACAACTGGCAACCGATTCCTCAATGTGATCTGGTCTTTTATGAATTGCACGTCGGCACATTTACAGACGAAGGCACCTTCGAGGCTATCATTCCTCGTCTCCAAGCGTTGAAAGAGCTTGGGATTACTGCGATTGAACTACTGCCGGTGGCTCAGTTTCCCGGAGATCGGAACTGGGGTTACGACGGCGTGCATCCCTTTGCTGCTCAAAACAGTTACGGGGGACCGGCTGGCTTACAACGCCTGGTCGACGCTGCTCATCAGAACGGGCTCTCAGTCATTCTGGATGTCGTTTACAACCATCTGGGACCGGAAGGAAATTATCTTGGAGAATTTGGCCCCTATTTCACGGGAACTTACTCAACAGCCTGGGGCGAGGCGCTGAATTATGATGGACCACACAGCGATCCCGTGCGGCAGTTTTTTCTAGAAAATGTCTGGCATTGGATTCATGACTTTCATCTCGATGGCCTGCGGCTCGATGCGGTCCATTCCATCTACGATAACAGCCCGGTTCATCTCCTGACGGAAATCAAGCAGGTCGCAGATGCCGCGGCGAAGGCTCGATCAAGTGAAGCGATCATCATTGCTGAAAGTTTATTGAACGATGTCCGCATGATCCGCCCTCTCGAACAAGGGGGTTACGGACTGGACGCGGAATGGAATGAAGATTTCCATCATGCGGTGCAGGCAATAATGACCGAAGAACGCTCGGGAAAATATTCCGACTTTGGAGAGGTGCGGCATCTGAAAACAATCTTTGAAGAGAATTTCAGTCTCAACGGGCGTTACAGTCAATTTCGACAACAACGCTGGGGAGCCTCTGCAGCCGGATTCGCAGGGGCACGTTTTGTCGCCGGCATACAAAATCACGACCACATCGGAAATCGAGCCCAGGGAGAACGATTCTCCCAATTGATGTCGCCAGCCGAGTATCGACTGGCAGCCTGCCTCTCATTATTGAGTCCCTTCCTTCCCTTGATTTTCATGGGGGAAGAATATGGCGAGACCAGCCCGTTCCCGTTCTTCTGTTCGTTTCAGGATCTCAAGCTGATCCGTAATGTCAGAAAAGGTCGGAAACGCGATTTCGGTTTCGGGCGCAATGTGCTCGATCCCCAAAAGGAATCAACCTATGAAGCGGCGAAACTCCAGTGGTCCTGGGCAGAGAAATCCGAGCAAGCCGGATTCAGGCGAATGTATCATGATCTTTTACAAGCCAGAAGAAACTGGCCAGCACTTAAAAACCCACAAACAAGAACCGCCCACCTGCGACCTGATGAAGAAAACACAACCATCCTGGAATGGAAATACGAATGTGAATCGCAAACGCTTGAATGCCTATTCAACCTGACGCATCGCGTGCAAACAATTGAACTCAATGAGCAAAAGATTCTCTTCCAGTCGGAGGATCAACTCTACACATCGAAGACGAATAACAAACCTTTATCGACAGGATACCTTCGTCCGTTCGAGTGCGTGGTGTTAAGTAACTTGCCTTGGCCAACACTCTGAAAATAATTCTCAAGCGGCTTTTTTCCAAAGCGATTCTATCGCCTGAAATAATTCCGGATACTCGAAGAGTTCACGGACTTGCCGTTCGCTCTCTGAGGGATGAGTTTGTTTCGAATCGACTTCGGAAATATCAGCGGTTTCTTTCTTCTCTGCACCGATGACGACGCGTGGAATGGTTGATTGTTGATCCTCGACGGAATCGGGCATGATGCGGAACTTCGCATTCATAACCAGAATGCTTTCAGCCTGATCGGGAGCGCGATACTGAAACTGCTGCCACGATTTGACCGAAGTCACTTCAGTCCCTTGGGGCGCAAGCACAGCTTGTAAAACCTCTGCGGTTTCAGGTTGTGTATCGAGAACATACAGACGGCGGGGGCTTTGCACGAGTTCCTCCTTGAACTCCAGTTCCTGGTCACACTTTGCCAGATGAGACTTCCATGTCCGGGCAGGTTGGCAAAGAGATGCGGAGAGTACAGCGTCTGCCGGTTTGTGTCAAAAGCAAAATTGAGATCGGAAACCGGTTTCTCTCAGGATATTCAAAAATCATTGCAAGCATCATCAACTGCTGATTTGATTTTCAGAATATCATTGACTACCGGAATACTGCGAAATTGTGGAAGACACCCTAAAAAATGGCGTCCCAGATATTCGGGGACGCCATTTTGACTTGTCGCAAGTCATGTGAGCATCAGCTCTTAAAGATTTCAGCAGGTCGAGTCCATTTTTCCTGGGAGAATTCGCGAGTGAATAAATTTACTCAATAATTTCCACTGCTGTTGCCCGCGGTCCTTTGGGGCCTTCTTCCTCTTCGTAGGTCACACTCTGGCCAACTTCAAGGGTTTCAAACTGGGAATTCTGCAAAGCCGATAAGTGAAAAAACAGATCGCCACGGTCGCCTTGAATGAATCCAAACCCCTTGTCAGTCACCAGCTTTTTAATTTTGCCCTCAGCCAACTTCCACTCTCCCTCCCACAGACCGCACCCATCGCAATTGATACGTGCTGCCTGCGGATGTGGCAGAATGGACAAACACGCACCACGGAAAACTGAATATCTGCTGTTGGACAAATCAACGGCAGTGAATCCGAGTTATCAATTTTTATCCGAGTTTCCTCGAAGCGTGCGTTTGGACACTTAGTCAAACGAGTCACATCGACTTATTCGGATGGATCAAGTCTACAGGTCATGTGAAAGTCCGTCTACGAATTTTTTAGAAAATTCCAAATTTAGGGGATTGTCATTTCATAGGACATGACTATGAGCAGCATCACTCATACTCGTAACAAAATAAAAGTCATTAAAAAACAGGGTGGCAGGGGCGCTCTCGAAGAGAAGCCCCCGAAGGTAGAACTTCCGGGGGCTTCTTTGATGAGTCAGAACTAATTAAGTAGATCAGGCATGCTCCGTTCAGGAACGACGTTGTAAAAGCGGTGTATTCGATTTCACGTCGCTGCTATCGGCAATGTTAACCCAGACGTGGACGTGTGGAGCGCCACGATAATGCCATACGAACGACGGGCCTTCCAGTCGCCAGTTGTCCCACACGCGGTCCTTGCCGATATCTTTATCGGTATAATACGAAAGTGAGCAGGCATCGAGTCCCCCCTGGCTTTTGAGACACTGAGCGACTTCTTCCTGATCGATTTGACGGTACATTTCCACCAGTTTCTGCAAGGTTTTCTGAAGTGCCTCTTTTTGATCGCTCGACATCTCGCTGACTGGCAGGCCGGTCGTGCGACCACTGCTTCCCTGAAATGCGATGGCACCTTCACCCGGAGTGCGGGCGACTTCGGCTTGCTTACGTTGCTTGCCATCGAGCATGGCATACACTTTGTTCGCTTCTAAAGCCTGATCCCAGAAAACGTTCTCGGTATGATTCGGCCCCTCGTTAAATTCTCCCAGTGGATCGTGCCCATAAAAAATGGGTCCGCCAAAGGCAAGATGATCCGAGGAGTTTCCATCGCAACGCAAGGTCAAGTGACGGCCTGTCATTACAAACTCAAACTTGTCACTGTCAGGGTTTCCAAAAATCGCGATGGACTGATTGTCTCCGAAGCCGCCGTTGTCATCTTCGATCTGTTTGTAATAACGGGCATGCCAGTCGGGATTAACGATACCTTCGAATATCGTACGAACCATATCCTGTTGTTCGTCCGTAAAGAATCGGCTGCGAACTTCCGGCTTAGTAATCTGCCAGTTGTTGCTCACATGCGAACGCAATAACCCACGACCTTTCTCGGTATGATCCCAGTCAAACACAATCGCTTTACGCTGCGTTTCATCGAGTGACGAATACAAATCCTTTACGGCTGATTCCGAAACCACTCCCATTTTCTTTGCGGCTTTATTGACGTCAAACAAAGCAGCCGAGATCGTATTCGGCACAACCAGCCCGGCCGCAGCGGTTAATCCGGTCGCAAGAAAACGGCGTCGGTCGCAGTCCGTTATTGAAGTTACGATTGGTTGGGACATCGAAATACTCCTCTGATATGGGGTTGCCGCGGAGATCGAAATTCGAATCAACAGTATACAATATGAAGGAGTCGATTCGAAAGTCTAATGAGGCTGCTCTCGAAGAGAAGCCCCCGAATAATAGTACTTCCGGTAAAGGCTATTGACGTGGCAACTCAGGCCATTACGGTTTCAATCCTCGTTTGATCACCGTGCCAACTCCGGCAATTGCACAGCCAATCATTAGACCAAACGCATGAGCGGCGTTGGCAATCGGGCCGATCAGTCCCGTCATACAAAGGAAGAAGAAACCGATCATCAGATAGATGGTGAACTGAGGCAGCGCGATCCCAGCCTCCGGTTCCAGTGTTCCCTTAATCCAGATGTAGCCGAAGAGTCCGTAATTGACACCCGACATTCCTCCAAACGAAGGATCTGGTCTCCACTCGAGTAGAGGGACGCGAAAATAATATTCGCCCACATTGGAAAGAACCCCAATCACAAGCACCATCAACAGAAACCGCCAGGAACCTAAGCGAGGCTCCAGCATCGCTCCAAATAAATAGAGACAGTACATATTGAACAGCAGGTGAAATGCATCGAAATGGATAAATACAGGCGTGAACAGTCGCCAGATTTCTCCGGCTCGAACTTCCTGGAACCCTGGATACCAGGCGATTTCCGTTGGGCTGATAATACGATATTCGCAAATCGAAAAGTCGGCTCTGGAAACAGAGCCGTAATCATTCTGGTTGAGAATCGTCAACAGAGTGATGATGACACTGGCAATGATTAACAAAGAAGTGACTGAAGCGGTTGTGAGTTGAGGAGGCTGCATTTGACGACGGATTTTCATCCGCTGCCGAATCACTTCAAGCGCCTGTTTCTCCTGTTCTGCTCGCAAACTCGAGGCTAACTGGGCTCCCTTACTGAAATGGTCGGCTTCGGGATTCTGCTGGAAAGCTTCAAATTCGGACTTCGCTTTCGGCAGATCATCCTCATTGACAATCCAGATCTCCCACGCGCTCTCAACCTGATCGACATTCGATTCCACACTCTGGGACAACAGATAATCCCGGAATTTGTTCGCAGCTGACTGTGAGTCCAGCGTTCCGAGCTGTCTCATGCAATATCCCCTCAGTTCTTATTCAATACATCTCACTGGAAAACCAGATCATAGGCCATCCTGCGATGTGAGTATAAGTACTCAAATCGAATTTCTCCAAGTTCGCTCAAAACAGTCGGAAAAGTGCTGAGAAAACGATAATTATTCATGTTCAGTCATTTATGATTATTGTCTTGGATACTATTCGTGCCAACATGTTAGAATCGTTCAGGATCGAATATGTATTTCTGATCGCACGAAGACCTTTGCGGATGATCGAAAAAACAATGTTTAAAACATTTCGAGTACTGTTGATTGTCTGCCTGATTGTTCAACTCGCAGTTGGGCCGATTTGGGCATGTGCATGGGATTACGATACGCTTACCATGGAGCGTCTGGAGTTCCCAGATGCGCTCGAATTGATTACTGGAAAATTTCTGCGGCACTCTTCTGAGTTTTATGAATGGAGAATTCAGGATCGTAAACAGAAACTGGAACAGGATCCCAGTGTTCTCGCTTACTACGATGACCTTGCTGTGGCTTATGACAAAACTGGCCAGCATCAAATGGCGATCGAAACCATGCAGGCCAAGAATGCGATTGAACCGAATCTGTACGAAACTGAAGCGAACCTGGGTACGTTCTACATTCATGCCGGTCAGTTGGAACAGGGAATCGAGCACATTAATAAAGCGATTGCCATCAATCCAGAGGCTCATTTCGGACGGGAAATCTATCAGCAGGATCTGGTCAATTACGTTCGCTTGAGACAGAAAGACGGTAAAACGGTTCTTCCATTACAAAACCAGTTTTCAGAGGAGGATATCTTTGATTGGCCTGTTCTCAATTTCAAGGACTATATCCTCAAAGTTCATGCAGTCCCCGATTCAGATAGTGAACCAGCTGTAGAAAACATCAATGAGGAATTGAGAAAAGCTCTCAAAGGGATTCAGGGGATGATGCGGTTTGGTCATTATGATTCCCCGATCTTACTGGAAGCGTTAGGGGACATACTCAGCAATATTGGTGAAAGGGCATATGGGAGTCAACAACTGGCAGCCAGGGCCTATTTAAAAGCTTCCTATGAAGTCGAAGATGAGGAGGTCAAGCAGGCTTATCGAAAGCTGGCTGAGGAAAGTCTTTCCATGCAATTGGAGTCCACATTAGGAGGCTATGGCAGGCAAGAACTGAGCTTGGATACGCTCGAAAAGTCTTTTCAGCAGGAACTGGCAGAAGCAAAAGCCTGGCACGACAATTTGCATCAAGATGAACTGCAATGGATTGAAACTGGTCAGGACGTCGACGCCGCTTTTGCCCAGAAATATTACGATGAAGTGACGCCCCTTGGCGACTATGCAAACAAAATTGAAGCACCAAAATCCATAAGAATGCTTGAACTATTTTTTGTATCTATGATTTTTTTTATAATTCTTTCAGGAATCGCTTTGGTTATTTTAGGTATTCGTAAATCGAAATATAAGGAAGACATCTTTAAGGGCAAATAGTGAAAAACGAATCATACTGAAGCCGACAATTTCTGCAAAACTCTGGAAATACTGAACAAGTACCGTATGATCATTTCTCAATAGCCTGAATCGAAAGCGTGCCGCTTGTGAATTCCAGGTCGAACTTCTTTTGCTCGAAGTTGTAGTTCTGTTTCACCAGTAAGCCGTTGACCTCCTCTGGGAGATTCGTAATCGTTTTTCCGGTCGCCTTATCGATCACCTGCAATGTCGGTTTGCGGAAGATCTGCTGTTCGCCATTTTCGTCACGAGTGCTGATTTCGACTTTGGCTCCGTAAACGAGAAACGGCAGTCGGGCCGGTTGTCCGGGGATCCAGCGGAGTCGATCGACTTCGGCGTTCCAGAGAACCTGTTGAGTTTTTTTGTCGACTGCAAACATCGGCCCATTGATGTCGGCTCCACTTTCGAAACCGAGATTCTGCGAGACCGATTCTGGTGAGGTCGTGATGTGCACATACCAGCATTGTTCATCTTCGAGGACATATAGCAATCGAGCATTCGTTTGGGGGGCATCCGTTTGAAAGAAGACGGGCGATTCCTGTTTCGGATCGAGGAATCGAACGGAATTCTGACCGACATCCAGCAAGACGAGTTTCTCGGAATCCAAAGCAGCCAGACTGACAGAACCTGAGACATCGAGAGACCACAGAATGGCTTGAGCCTGCAGGTCAAAGCCGATCAGGCGTCCGGATTGCTGGTCGATTCGTTCCCATAAAACGGCGATCGAACCGGAAAGTGCCCGGAGTTCGTCGTGCCGCGGAAGTGCCTGCTCGGTGAGGAGTGCCCCATCGGAAAAACGGTGCATTGCATAAGTGTCGCCGTGAGAATCGATGAGGAAGACGGACTGCTCGTTGGCCCAGACGATGATGTCATCTTCTTCAGGATGCTTAATCTCCCAGCGGGGCTTTCCGTTGATGAGATCATATAAAACGATGCGGTCGCGATCTCGCATTGGCAAATGGAAATCGACAGGCTGTGCCAGATGCCCGGACTCTTCCTGCCAGCCAATTTTCAAAGGCGTTAAGCCGAGGGTCTGCATTGCCGATGTGATCATAAATCCGCGACTGCCAGATGTCGAACTTTCTCCGTAGGTCGCCGACCACATTGGTTTCAATGGTCGGGAAGTCTCACCAGTTAAAGTGTTGAATCCAAACAGTTCGCCTTCAGATTGAAAGATCCCCAGGTGTCCGCAGCTATGTAGAAAATTCTGGCTCGATCGACCGATTTCTCCGAGATTGAGCCGCCATGCAGGATTGTCCTGGACGTTTCGAGCAATCAATTGGCTTTGAATTCGCTCCATGGAAAACAACCAGTACTTCCATGGCGAATCGGACGGGAGTCGCTTCTCAATTGTGACAGGATGATCTCCTCGTGTAGTCGCGGCAGCCTCGGGATCACTTGTCACCTGATAGGAGTAATTGACCGGAGCGAGGCGGTCGTTGGGAGTCGCTTCCCATGCAGAATCGTAGGCAGTCTTCCACTCATTCAACAACTGTTGACCGGTCTTCTCGTTCAGACAAATGGTTTCCTGATAATTACTTGCCAGTTGATCAACATACTCCCGAGCGGCTTCCCATTTCTGATTCTGCAGGAACAGTTCCGCCATGCGGGCCATCACTTCCGGACGTTGTGCATCGGAAGCATGCTGTTCCAGCCAGCTCAAATGTTTTTCGAGTAGAAGAGCATTCAACTGTGGGTTTAATAAACGACACAATTGCAGTCGATAACCGGGCTCCAATGCTTCGACCGCGAACAGTGGAGACAATTTCTGGAGTTTGGCAGCATCTGTCGTTTGTTCGATAATCTGATTCGACTCTTTGACCAGACTTGCCAGCGCATTGGAAGTGCCATCCTCGTGCAATTCCTGAATAAACCCGGTGGCATAGGCCGACAATGTGGCTCTGCGTTCTCCTGGCAGAATCATCAGCGCGTCGGTTTGCTCTTGCGAGACAAGCAGAGAGTGAATCACTCGAAATGCTTCGAGAGGTCGCTCCATGTGCAGCAGCGCATCGACATAACGGAACACGACTTCGGGAGCATGATCGGCTGAGACCATCAGTTCCGCCAGTTCCGAAATTGTGTCGGAGTCGAGATTGAGAACATCGTGGTCGGCATCGAGTAAGGTTTGCGTGATCAGTTTTGCGATCTCAGGGGATTTCTGGATTATGTACGACTGTTGAAGGTATTCGAGCCCCAGTTTTGTATTCCCCTGATGCAACTCCAGTTGACCAGAGAGAGAAAGGCGAATGGCTTCGGGATTCTGCTCACTTTCAGAATTGATTCGTTTTTTTACATCGGCCAGAGACGCGAATGCGATCAATTGTCCTGTAGAAAATGAGAATAACTGATCGTCGACCGCCAGCAGATTTCCGAACTGCAAATCCGGCTCGGGAATCGTTGAGGCCAGGATGTGCCCCGTTTTGACGTCGATCGAAAGCAGTTCGCCATTTTTTAAGGCGAGTTGATAAATCGAATTTCGAAAAACACCTCGCCCGGCTGGTTCACTGGAAATCAAATCCCGTCTCCAGTTTTCGAGGCCGCTTTGAGTCAACGAGCGGATCACCGTATTTCCGACAATCAGAATCTGACCATCAGGTGTGACTTCGGCATACATGCCATCACGACGAGGCTCAACCCAGCGAACCTGGCCTGTCATCACATCCAATGCAATCAGATCGCGACTGTCAATCGGCGTGAGTAACACGGTTTGATCGACCATTAACGGAACCGTTTCCTGCCAGTGAGAACCGTCCATGTATCTCCCACCCGTGAAATCGATCTGGCGACGATCTTCTGAGGGATCTCGATGTCGACGTCCGAATGGAAGGTCATATTCAAGCTGTTCAGGCTTGCGAACGGCATAAATACTGATCCAACCGATTTCTCGCAGTCCGATATCAACCGCCATTACACTGCCGGCATTCGTCGGACAGATAAGATAAGGAGCGGCATAAGTGGGCATAGTTCCGGCGATGCGTCGTGGACGATCCGCAGTAATTTCTAATTCCGGGTGAGCCAGCGGCTGAATCCAAACCGCTTCTCCGGTAGCTGCATCCAACTCGATCAGAAACATTTGAGAGCCGTTTTCCGACTGCACAAACAAACGTCCCTGGACTGTGACTGGTGGCCCCAGGAAGTAATGCCCGGTCAGCAGATTGGCATTCATGTTGTTGGAACTGCGACCAACTTCCCAGATCAATTTCCCAGTCTCGATATCAAAAGCCGAGAGAAGATTCGATTCGGTTGGGATCAGAGCATGATTTTCCGTACTGACCTGCAGGCTCGTTCGCGCGTTTAACGAGGCCAGGCCAGTATTTCGCACGGCAAATACCGTATTCCCATCACTGCTCAGTGTGCCAGTTGTCAAATCACAAAACAGGTGCTGAATCGCATAATGATGCAATTCATTATCTGGTCGGGCATCGACACCAAACCGCCCCAGCATTTCTTCATTGAGCAGAAATTCCAGCGAACGATCGGTGGTCGAGGATTTCCAGAGTAACGAACCATCCTGACGATCAAAGGCAGCCATCGAACCAAAGCCAGCCACCAGAATATGATTCTTCGTTACGATGGGATTTGGAGCAGGTAGCGTGACAAAATTCCGTTCCCGAACTCCACGAGAGACTCCTTTGAGTAATGCTCGAAATGCCTCCGTATGCCGGAGCGTGTCGTCGAGCAAGACCTCCGAGGCATCAATCTTCCAATCGATGAGAGGCAGCATATTGAATTCGGAAGAATATCGATTGCGTTCAGCCGTACGACGAAAGTTACGCCACTCGGGATCCTCCGCAATTTGCGGTGTATCGGGGGAAGAGTTGATGGATTCAGCCAGCATCTCCTGCAGTTTATCAAAGGTGATCGGCTCTCCGCCGACATTCATTGGCGATTGTTGCACATGCTCCTGCAGGTATTGGATCGCAACTTTTGCAGAGTATAAATTCGCCAGACAGATCGATGTCTGTAACTCCAGCCAGGGTGAGAACTGATTGGCGTGCCTTTCGACTTCCTGCAGTCTCAAATAATAAAGACACCCCGTTCGAAAATCTCCTCGATCGTAGTAGTGACTGGCGAGCCGGAATGTGGCGATGCCTCCGGAATTGGTGTGCAGAAATCGACGCGATGCTTCCAGCAGATAATGTAACTGACCAGACTTATCATACTGCGCAATCAAATGCCGGCATTGAGGATCGTATTTCAGATTGTAAGCTGCCAGTATTGAATTGGGCAGTTCTTCAACCCAACTCAACATCTGCAATTTGAGGCTATCCGATTTTCCAGACTCTTCCATGATCAGGAAATCAGCCGGGTTATCCAGAATCGCCTGCAGAGCGACCGCTGCATCAATCGCACGATCTTCAGAAATTAGCGTTTCCAGCGATTCGAATTTTCGACGAAATTCATTGTCCGCCTGCACGAGATACCACATCGAGGCATCATCGGGATCTTCTTCAGTCTCCGAAAAAAAGTCCGGGACATTTTCTTGTGGTTGTGCGAAACAAGCATTTGATGAAATGGAAACATTCAAGCCGCTGAAGATCAGCAGCGCGACACATAACCAGCAGATTCGGGAGAGAGCAAAATTCAACGAACAGGCAGTACGTTCTTTCGTTAGCGAATTGAGGATCTCAATAAATGACATTATGCCTGCTTCAGGTGGGAGCCGGTGTAACCGATCAGGAGGTTTCTCTGCGAGCAACAGTACACATTGATTTTAGCCGGAGACGCCCTCCATCTCAATTGGGGAACTGGGAAACGGAGCTGAATTCCTCCAGATGGATTTTCACCGATTCCCCCAGCGCTTCCAGATGATAACCCCCTTCGAGCAGGGATACGATCCGACCTTGGGCAGAGGAGTTCGCGATTTCGTTCACGAGTCTGGTCAGTGAACGGAAATCTTCCGACTTCAATCCAAGTGAGCCAATCGGATCCCGTTCGTGGGCATCAAACCCGGCACTGATGAGCACGAGTTCCGGGCGACACTCTTGTGCGAAGTCGCCTAAAGTTGCCGAGACGGTGTCAAAATATTCTTTCCTGCTGGTGTTCACCGAAAGCGGAACATTGCAGATGGTCCCCAGGCCTTTGCCGGAGCCTGTCTCCTCAGGATGCCCTGTTCCCGGATAAAAGGGATGTCGATGGACCGAGTAAAACCAGATCTGCTCATCCTCATAGACCAGATCCTGAGTTCCATTTCCGTGATGGACATCCCAGTCGACAATCAGGACACGACGTAATCCATGATGTTCGACCGCTCGCCGTGCCGCTGTCACGATGTTATTCATCAGACAAAAGCCCATCGCGGTATCTGACACCGCATGATGCCCCGGCGGTCGAATTGCACAGAAGGCCCGTTTTGTTTCTGTTGTCAAAACCTGATCGGTCGCCAACATCGCCGTTGCAGCGGCCAGTTTCGCCACCGCATAAGAGTCTGGAGAAACAACCGTATCGGCATCCCAGCGCCCTCCGCCGTGAGCAGCGAACTGATCCAATTGATGCAGATAAGCAGAGTCGTGAACTTTGTTCAGAAGTGATTGAATTTCTTCAGGCAACAGTCCGGCTTTTTCGACCGCCTCAGCTGCGGATCTCTTTTCCAGTCCGTCAATCGGCTGCGACAATGCTTTCTGAATAGCAACCAATCGCTGCGGACATTCCGGATGACTTCCCGTGCGGTGCTCCTGAAAAAAGTCATCCTGATAGAGCAAACACTGTGGCTTCTGCTTTGTAGGAACCATGTTCGACCTTTATGCTCATGGAAATCTTTTCTGTCCAAATCCTATCATACGAAATTTTGAATCAAATCGTGCGATGCCTGGCCTGATAACCATTAAATAACCATTAAATAACCATATCCGTTGGAGACACCATGTTTTGTATCAATGTCGTGCTGAGAGTTCATGAGGAATCAAAAGCCAATGAAATCACAGATTTGCTCCGAAAAGCGGGTCAGCTCTCCCGGTTAGAGCCCGGCTGCCTGCGTTTTGAAGTTTATCACGACAACAACGATCCTCAGAACCTCCTGCTTTGCGAACACTGGGAGGACAAGGAGGCCTGGGAGGTTCACAAGCATGCCGAAGCTTTCACCACCATTTACCAGCCCCAGGTACTCCCTCACGTAGACCGCACCCCCTATTTCTGCAGTTTAGTCGAATAATGCGACGCTCTGGGGGGCTACACAGAGCTCCGACCCCAGCCACCCAGATAGGAATTTTCCCGGTTTATCCCTTTTCCGTGTCCCCTGAATCGTTCGGCTTTCGCTGTAAGAGTATGAGACATAACTGAATGTCAAAAACAAGTACTTTTCAATACGAAAGCGAGCAGGACGATGAACACACTTACAAGCACAACAGGAATGAAACTGGTTAAAGAAGTCAGCAAATTGCGATCTGCCAAGCAAGCTCCACAAGGACGCTGCTGCAGCTCATGTCGATCTTGCCGTTCTTGCCGAAGCTGCCGCTCTTGCCGTAGCTGTAACAGCTGCCGCTCATGCCGCGGAGGCGGTTGCCACTAGAGCGTTCCGCTCTACCGGGTGCAGTCGCTTGGACGTGAATAATGAATAGGACGTCCCATTTGCTCTGGCAGAAAATGAAATTGAAGAGTTAATCATCTGTCTTGCACAGCCGGAAGGACAATTGCGTCTGACCGGCTGTTTTTCGTTTGAGGCGAGCCGAGCCAGTTATGGCTCGGGTATTCCCATAATCATTGTCTCCCCAACGACAACCTGGAGCACATCAGTAAAATGTGATGTAACCTCCGCTAAAACAAGGCCATCTTGACCTGAAATGCAGAATGCCCGATAGTTCGCGATTGAGTTAATATTCTGCCAGCGAAGGGATTCAAGGCATGGAAGTCTATTTTTCAGTCGGCGAGCCAAGTGGCGATGAACATGCCGCTGCGTTAATACGTGAAATCAAAAAACGAAATCCCACCTGCCGATGTGTCGGCTATGGGGGAGACGATATGCAGGCCGCGGGCTGCGAGGTCTTTTTTCCGCTCACCACAATGGCCGTCATGGGCATTATGCAGGTCCTTCCGCTTCTCCGAAAATTCTGGGGACTCGGGCAGGCTGCTAGGAAATACTTCCGCGAAAATCGACCCGATGCGGTCGTCCTGGTCGATTTCCCCGGCTTCAACTGGTGGATTGCTCGATATGCCAAGCAGGCGGGAATTCCCGTTTACTACTACATGCCCCCCCAATTGTGGGCCTGGGGTGGCTGGCGTGTGAAACGGATGCATAAGTATGTCGATCATGTGCTCTCCGGGCTCAATTTTGAGACGGAATGGTATCAGAAACAGGGTGTGAATGCTCAATTTGTCGGGCATCCCTTCTTTGAAGAAGTGGCTCAGCATCCCGTCAGTCCCAGTCAAATCAAGCAGTTACGACAGAACCAGAAAAAAGTCATTGCCTTACTTCCCGGTTCTCGCACGATGGAAGTGACGATGAACTGGCCTGCGATGATGGCGGTTGCGCAGCGGATCAATCATCAGCATCCGGAATGCAGCTTTCTGGTGGCCAGCTATAAACCACATCAGCGAGAATTCTGCGAAGAGGAACTGGCAAAATTCAATACTGATTTACCGATCGAATTTCATACGGGCAAAACCTCAGAAATTATAGCAGCTGCAGATTGTGCGCTGATGGTCTCCGGTTCCGTCAGCCTCGAACTGATGGCCCGTTGTCTTCCGGCAGTCGTGCTCTACAAGGGTGGTTATGTGATGGGCACGCTGGCGAAATATCTCGTCAAATGCAAATACATGACTCTGCCCAACCTGATTGCCGGTCGGGAAGTGTTGCCCGAATTTCCTTATATGAACGGCGAGAATGAACGCGTGACCAAAATGGCCAGTATCATCAACGGATGGTTGAGGAACCCGCAGGAATTGGCCAGTGTACGCCAGGATCTGAAAGAGCTCTCGGAGGGAATTGCTGCCTCCAAAGCGTCGGTCACAACTGCCGAGTATTTGCTCGAATCGCTGGAAATTCAGCCTGAATTCAAGCAAGCCGCCTGATTTCAACAGCCCCTCATGCCGTTCATTCGACATGCCGACGATTCTGAGTTAAGTTGGAGTGTGACTATTGAATCACTCTCCAACTTAGATAATCGTAGGCTCACAATGTCATTAAAGAATCAGAATGTCGTCATTACAGGTGGTGGATCGGGAATTGGAGCAGCGACTGCTCGGGCTTTGGTCGATGCAGGAGCCAATGTCGTCATCGCTGGTCGAAATCTGGACAAACTCCAGGAAATTTGTAAGTACAAACCGGAATCCATGTTTGCGGTTTCCGCGGACGTGGCTGATCGATCGAGTGTTGACCAGTTATTTGCTGCAGCTCAAGAAAAGCTCGGCTCGATCGATATCCTGATCAACGCAGCCGGTATCAATGTTCCGAAACGCATGATGCACAATCTCGATCCCGCCGACTGGGATCGCATGATGGACATCAATGCGACTGGCACCTTCAATTGCATGCGACTCGCGTTGTCGCAAATGCGGGAACGTAAAGCTGGAACGATTATCAACATCTCCTCCGTGGCTGGGATTCGAGCGGCCGCCTTAGGTGGAGTTGGTTATAACGCATCGAAATTTGCCGCGACCGCACTGGGGATTTCAGCCGGCGACGAAGAAAAAGAGCACGGGATCCGCATCACGAATATCTATCCCGGCGAAGTCGATACACCAATTCTGGATAATCGTCCGAGCCCTGTGACCGACGAACATCGCGCAAGAATTCTGCAACCGGAAGACGTCGTAGCAACGATCATGCTGGTCCTGCAACTCCCTGCTCGTGCCCGCGTTCCCGAGTTAACCATCATCCCGACAACACAGTCATTCATCTAAAACTTGCGCCAAATGAAAGCCGGATTTCCGTTCATGATATCCGAGTTTATCATCGGTTCATTTCGTACGTTGGGTTAGCGGATCGCGTAACCCAACAACGCGGATTTCAATTCATCACCCGGCATCTTCGCATCGACCTTTGCTATCTGCCAGGAATTAATAAGGAAAATATTTAACCGGGTATTCCATCCTTAGTAAAGTAAAGTTCTTACCTCTTATCCAGACATAATTGTCTCATAGGTTGCCCGCCCTAAGACGTCCCCACCCTGCGAAAAAGTAAACAAGCTTCTCATGTTCTGGCAAAACAAGAACCCTGCTGATCAATTCAGCAAGGCGAGTTCATGGAGTTTCCTGCTCGCCATTTGCATTTCTATTACACAGTCCATCGGTTGCAGTAATGGCAATCCCAATGGTGTGAATGCGATTCCTGTATCCGGTGTGATTACCTGGAACGGCGAACCTCTGGCGAACGCCAATGTGGTATTTCGACCAGCAGAACCGGTTGGAAATGGTCTGATGCAGGCGACCCGAGTCAGTTTTGACTCTGGTGATTTCCTGATCATTTTGCGCGAGTCGCTGGTGTCGCAGCACCGCAAAGCCCCCAGAACATTCATGGACTCTGCGTTGGACAATGTCGGTTGGTTTGTTGGTTTCTCTGAATTTGATCTTCATTGATCAAGTAAGTTTTGACCACTCTCTGGAGAGCGTGATTTCTGAGCCTGCTGATTAATTTCTTTCGACTCACTGCTCAAATCGCCCTCAGCGGCATTGCTTTGAGAATCTGGACTTTTCCCTGAGGGTTTCTTATTTGAGGCTTCAGATTCTTTGAAATGCTGACTGGAAATCATGTGAACGGGGACACCATTGGGAAAGACTACTTCCCGGGCTTCATCTGGCATTGAAATGCCTGCTTCATCAAATGCCTGCTTGACTAATCGGATAATAGCGGAATTCACTTTTAGCGAGCTGTATTTTGCGATATCTATCCAGAAATAAATGCGCAAATTCACCGTTGAAGCCCCTAAGTTTTCAACGAGCACAAGCTTATCAAGCTCTTGAACGATGGCGGGATGCTTTGACAGAACCGACATGGCCACCGACTGAGCCAGCTCGATGGAATCGTCGTAACCAATTCCTATCGTAAAATCGAAGCGGGCACTTGGATTAGCCGTGAAGTTCGTGATCGTCTGTTTGTAGATTGTTGCATTGGGAATTTGAACGTGATTTCCCTCCAGTGTCATCAGTAAGGTCGAACGTGTGTTTACGCTTTGCACATATCCTGTATACCCAGCCACTTCGATCAAATCACCACTGGCGAAGGGATGCTGCATACTGATCAAAATACTGGCCAAAAAGTTTTCTGCGATGTCGCGAAAAGCAAACCCCATCACCAGTCCGAGGATTCCTGTTCCCCCCAGAACAGTCATCGCCAGACGTGATAGTCCTGAAACCTTAAGGACCAGATAGAGTCCCAACAGAAAAACAGGAACCGCTATCGCTCGAGCGGTCACATCTCTCAACAGGCTGCTTTTCATCCGCCACTGCAACAAATAAGAAGCTGCATGAGAAGACCAGGACGTGACAAACCAGGTGACAATAATCAGGAGCAGGTTGACAGCAATTAATGGGCTGCTCTGTACTGTAGTTTTTCCCAAATCCCGCAGTTCTTCCCACGCTGGAGAAAGATCCCACATCGATCGTTCAATCAGCTGAATCCGATTGACAACGGCGACAACGTCCTGCGTATTGCCTGCCAATTGACCCGCCCATTCTCTATGTGACTCACTTCGAGTTTGACCACTCAGAAAGACAACCCCTTGATCGACTTTCACGTCTGGTTGCTCAAACCACTGTGTTGCCTGCAGGATTCTCAAGAGTCGTGTAGAAATCTCTGGGTCCTGAGCAAGCGGCTCGACATCGACTTTATCAGGAATTGCCGGAGCAACTTTATCCGTCGCTTCTGCGGTATCGACTTCGTTGGGAGGATTCTGTGCATTCACCACGTCTGAACTGACGAGGAAACCACATAAAATTGCGAGCCATACAGACTTCATCATTGAACAATTCAAATTGAATTTCCCGTGTCTTCCAAGGGGCAATAAATGATATTTATAGCAAATCCGCACTTCAAATGAAGGAGAATTCTTGGTACGGACTTACTCATCCAGGAGCAGGACTTATGGACAGGTCGGAGCCATACACATTGCAATGACCGAAATCATAACACGATTCGATGATGGTTTCCCGCAATGTTTTCCATTTCTATTTCACCACAAATTCTTGAAATGCAATACCGGAAACGGATTTCACCGATTCAAAATATTCGATGGAAATTGGAGTCAGAATCTCAAAATAGACTGAGACAATGACAGGTTGTGAGAAATGATTTCGTTGTAGAGGATCAGGTTTTGATCGAGCATAATCAGTGACTCTGTGCCTGAAGGTTCAACACCAAAAAACATCACGATCAATCACTGCTGACAATCGGTCTCATTTGCATCGATAACGGGAATGAGTATCCTGTGTATTAATGTTTCGTAGAACACTATACCCACTCACTCACAATCGAGCTCTCATGCCAGATAAGCCACTCGCACCCAAATCGAAAGTTCCTTTCATCGACTGGCTGCTGTTCGTTACCAACTTCACGTGGGCCTTCGGCATCTACCGGCTCATGATGCATCCGGCTGCCAATCCCGAAGATCGTACCGCTCAGCAAAACCTGGTCTGGTTCGGACTGATCGCGACCGTCATCGTCTTCGGTATCAGGATTTATCTGAAACGAAATACCAAAACCAGCTGAGGGAACTCTGCAATCAAACAACCGTCGACGGATCGATCAGTAGTTGGCTCAGCGGAAAACGGCATTCCCGATACGCAGCATTCGGAACCCAGACCGTTTGCCAGCGTGGCGAACGCTGCTTCATCACCTGGCGATAATCGTCGACCCACACTCCGTAGAAGTCGTAGCGTTTTTTGCGAAACTGGAGGAACGATTTCGATTCCGGATGTTCTGCATCAGCTGCTGATTCATAAGCAAATACCAGCAGACTCCGAAAGTCCGCTCCAAACACATCCTGCCATTTGATCAGAGCCGAGATATCTTCAACGGTCACCCAGTTTTCCCACTTCCGACCGCCTGTCCGCTTGCGACCCTTTACATCAATCAGCAGATTCTGCGAACCAGCCGAATAGACGATAAAATCCATCGATTTGAGCGAGACATCAGCCATCAAAGCCCGCCGGGTCTCATCGACCGCAACATAAGCCGTCCGCTGCTCACGCAGATAAGCTTCAAAGGCAGCTTCATATTGATTGGAGCGGATCATTGGACTTACTTTCACAAACAGGTCATGAACAATTGATCCTATCGGCTCCCTCCAAACCTGTCAATTCGTATAGAGCATTACTCCTTGATCGCCTGCCGCAACCCCTCACGAATTGTCGGGAACTTCAGGGACTGCATGAGTTCATCATGCATCCGATGGTTCTTGCAGCGTTTATTGAATCCACGATCCCCTTTGGGATCCGGTTTGTCAGCCGTGAAGACCGGAGCCGCAGCCTCAAGCAATTCGGCCAGCAGTGTATAATAAGCCCGACGAGTGATCGGTTCGTCATCGACGATCAAATACTTTTGATGTAACAACTCATTCACGCCCGCAGCCAGTACCGCCTGCACGGCATCCTCGACATGAATCAGATTCAGCCACGCCTCAGGATTTCCCGCTATCGGCTCGGACTGCTGACGTTCTTTCATACGAGCCAGCAGTCGATCCGGGCCATAGATTCCGGCAAGTCGCAAAACTGTCCCCGTGCATTCCGCATTCAGAACCAGTTGCTCAGCTTCCAGGCAAATCTGTCCATTCTCTCGCGTCGGCTCACAAACCGACTCCTCATCAACCACCGATCCATCCATCTGGCCGTAAACAGATGTGCTGGAAATGTAGATCATACGACTGACCCGCTGCTCCAGTTCGGTCAACACATTTCGCAATCCCTCCACATAAACAGCACGCATCGAATCCCCAGCCTTCCGATCGAGACCCACCGCATGCAGCACGACGTCTGCATCTGGCAAACTCTGCAAACTGGCGGCATCCATTACATTACAGACAATCGGCTGCAACCCCTGCTCGGCAAACTCCTGCGCCCGCTCTTCCGAACGCGTCGTCACCGCCACCGAAAACCCCTGCTCCTGCCAAGCCCGCGCAGCCCGGGAACCAAGATAACCGCAACCAATAATAAGACGATTGTAAGACATGGGCATTTAGGGTTTAGGGTTTAATTCTTCTGAAAGCTTGATGCGATCTTTTTTCAGTCAAGTTTGGCATCGCAAATTTCTACATTTACTGTGCAATTTTGGATTTCCAATTTCAACCTCGACAAAGAATCTTCAGTTTACACACGACTCAGACTGTCTTTGAGGATACAATTCAACCTTCAACCTTCAACCTTCAACCTTGCAACCTTCAAAAATGCCTACAGCCGAACAGTACCTCAAACCCGAAGTCATTCGCAATGTCGCTCGGCTCGACTTACGGGCGCGGTTCATTGTCGAAGGCTTTCTCAGCGGATTGCATGCTAGCCCGTTTCATGGGTTCAGTGTCGAGTTCAGCGAGCATCGTCGCTACTCCACGGGAGATGACCCGAAGGATATTGACTGGCTCGTGTATGCCAAGACGGATCGCTATTACGTCAAAAAATATCAGGCCGAGACCAACATTACCGGCTACCTCATGCTCGATCTCTCCGAGAGCATGGGCTACACCTTCCGCCAGCAGTTGACCAAATTCGAATACAGTGTTTCTCTGGCAGCCGCGCTGGCTTACATGATGATCCATCAGCAGGACCCCGTCGGCCTCGTCACTTTTGACGAAAAACTGCAGACCGTTCTCCCCGCGAAAAGCAGGCGGACCCAACTGGCCAGCATTCTCGCCCTGCTCGCCAAAGCCAAACCGACCGGCCCCACGGAAGTCGCTCAAGCCCTGAAATTATTCGCCCCGATGGTCCGCCATAAAAGTCTGATCATGCTCTTCTCGGATCTCCTCGTCGATCCCGAACCGGTCATGCACTCCCTCCGGATGATCCGCCATGCCGGTCATGATGTCATTCTCTTTCACGTGCTCGATGAAGCCGAAGTGACATTTCCCTTCTCGGGCTCGGTCGCCTTGCGGGACCCCGAAACCAACGAAGAAATGAAACTCGACGCCTCCGGCATGCGACGCGACTACCTCGATGCCATGCAGGCTCTTCGCGACCAGTACAAAAAAGACTGCCAGAACATGGGCATCGACTTCGTCCCCATCGACACCAGCCAACGCTTCGACAAAGCCCTCATCGAATACCTCTCCCAACGCCAGGCCCGCTTCTAGGAGCATCCTGCTCCACCCGATAGTTGTCCATGGACGCTGAGAGTTCCAGTCCGCTGAGTTTGCTCCTGCAGTTCGCCGTAGGATATTGTGGATGGCACTCAACCGCGTTCCAGATGAATACCGGAAAATTAACAAACCCGGGTGGCGGGGTTGCTCTCGAAGAGAAACCACCGAATTCTTGAACGTCGCAAGAAGTCCAAAGTGATTGCCAGGTTTCTCTATTTGATCCACTACGGCGAAACCTTCAATCCCGAAACAATGCGCTCGGCTAATCAGGCCCTGGAAGTTTACGATAATTACGATAATACGGTGTGGTCCAAAAACCTTTAATCAATACTCTTCCAATCGGTTGACGTTTGTTTCAACCAGACTCTACCCATATGATTATATGATGCGTGACTATCACCCTGCATTCACAATTCCATTCATTCGCAATTTATAAACTCACAGGAGTTGTCATGACAGAACCTCAAAAGAAATCGGCTCTCGTATCCGCCATTTTTGTCGGCGTTCTATCTCTGGGACTTCCCTGGATGACAATGGAGAGCGGGAACACCTTTCGAGGGATTGGATTTCCATTCGCTGGAGGAACCGTTGATGTTTCAGCTTTCAGTGGTTCCTCCACTTTTCTCGTGAAAATTCCCTTCTGGTTTCTGGTCTTTCTCTCGATTGCTGCGAGTGTCATTCAGTTGTTGAGAAACAACCCGTCTTTTGCCTTTCCTCAATTTATCAAATGGGGGATGGCGATTTTCCCAGTCGTCTGGATAAGCAGTACCATGCTGCTGGTCATCTTCTCCGCTCAGGCGACACTCGGCATTGGTTTAATTCTCGGCCTGGCTTCCGCACTCATTCCACTCATCTGTCTTTTCCTGCCCGCAGGCATTTCTGACAAATCAGACCCTCATAACGATGCGAATGGTGCCTGACAAACACTGGCAATAATAAAGCGACGACTTAGTGGATAGACTACCAAAATTCCAAAATTTCAGCGTAATTCCTAGCATTTAGGCAACATTCTTAGCGAATCCTACTTACTTCACTGAAAACAAGGAGGTCACTCTTCAACAAAATCACTTCTCAACTGCTCACGCATCTTGACTGCTGCAATTTAGCAAATCGGGATCAGACAAGAGACACTTTTGGGGTATCTCAACAAGTCGATTCTCTGTCTCACTTTACGATTCCCATGTGGGATATCTTGATGGATGTCGCCCTACAGGAAATGTTTGGAATTCGGCTACCACCCTCAATAAATCCCTGGGAAGGACTATTGGTATTGCCCGCTGGTTATCGCCTGCTCTTTTGTCTCAATCAAAAATACGCTCGGCAAGTCAGAGCCGACATCAGGAAACGCTATTTGGATAAGGATCGTCCAGAAGATTCGCTTTCGATATTCGCTGCCTATGGCTTACATATTCAAGACGATCTCATGCGCGAACGCGAAGGTCTCCAATTTCTTGCCAGGCAGGCAGATCATTTTTCTTCACAGGACAACTTCATTTTCATTGTTCAAGACTGTTGTTGAATTACCTTTAACCAGATCGACATGTATTACTGAAATCAACTGCTGTTCAATAGCAGTAAATAGATTCCCGTTCATATCCACACCCGCTGGAGTTCCAGATCTCACTGTCATCTGAGGGATGAATTTCACTTACGGTGGGGTTGTGGCATGAATAGCATCGAAAAAAACATCGGCGAATCTCAGAGCGTTATTGACCGGTGTTAAGCACGTTGTTCAATATCTTTCTTCTTTCGAGATGAAGTCTTGGCTGCTTTTTTCTTCTTTATTTTCGAAGTATCCTTCCTGCTCCCACCAATCATCTGAATGGCTGCCTGCAATTGTTCTGTGACGAACGCATTGAGGCTCTTTCCAGCCAAGGCAGCTGCAATGTTAATCTGGCGGTGCAATTCAGGCGGAATTCGGGTGACAAACTGTCCGGAAAATGGCTTGTCGGGAGACTCACCACGCTCGGTGCAGAATGCAAGGTAGTCATCGATCGATTCACGAAACGCTTTGCTCAACTCAACGACACTCTGGCCCTGGAATGTAATCACGTCGCGAGTGTTGATGATTTCCCCGTGGAAAATCTCCGCTTGGTCATCGAACTCAACTTTGCCGATGTAGCCTTTGTATTCCATCATGGAGTGACTCCCGATTCTGTCAGGAACCGCCTCATGGATTTGACGGCTCCCTTGTCGGTTTCTTTCTGTGGGTGTGGTCGATGAAAGATGGCGCGGACTCCATTCAGGGCGATCCGCACTCTTGATCCTGCCCCTTCGGTAATTTCGGCACCAGTCGACTTGAGCATCGCTTCAATATCCCGCCAGACAATATTCGACCTGACCGGATCCTCGAAAACTGCTGCCAGGGTGCGTCGATGTTTGGGTCCCATGCCAATTTCCATAGTATCACTGGGTGATACTGTCGTCAAGGTGCGTCTCTGTAGTCAGTACACCCGCATCATGATTGTTTAGTCGCTTATTCACCAGTGGCTATTATGACCAGATTCAAAGATGGGACAAGCAAGCATCCGACCAGACTATTCCGACATGTCATTTGAATACCGCAACTTCCGCAACTCCATTCCATGCAAAAAATCTGCGTTTATCCGCGTCCATCGTCGCTTCATAACAATAGTAACCAGCACTCAGTCGCATTTACTTTTGCTGATATCTCCCCCACTCCCCTCGAATTCTCTCTGTCCAGATTGTCTGACACTCCCGAACACCTATAATCCCCCTTAAACCTAAAGTTTTCAGTTTTGACTCACAGGATGAGGGTACGGCAGTATCGATGGCGAAAAATGAAATTGTGATTCGTGGAGCACGAGAACATAATCTGCAGGATGTCTCGGTCACACTGCCGAAAAATAAACTGATTGTCATGACTGGCGTGAGCGGCTCTGGAAAGAGTTCGCTTGCGTTTGATACGTTGTACGCCGAAGGGCAGCGGCGGTATATCGAATCGCTTTCAACCTACGCCCGGCAGTTCATGGGGCAACTGCCCAAGCCGAATGTCGATATGGTCAGTGGGCTTGCTCCCTGTATTGCGATTCAACAGAAAGTGACCGGCCGCAATCCGAGGAGTACCGTCGGCACCATCACCGAGATTTACGATTATCTGCGCATCCTCTATGCCCGCGTTGGCCAAGGATACTGCTACGTTTCCGGTTTGCCGATTCGGGCTCAAACGAGTGATCAGATTATCGATACGCTGCTCACCTATCCGCCCAAAACCGAACTGCAGATTCTTGCTCCGCTCGTTCAACAGCAGAAAGGAGAGTTTCGCGATCTGTTCGAAGATTTACGAAAACGGGGTTATCTGCAGGCACGCACGGATGGCGAATTTCACACGTTGAATGAGCCGCCGACATTGCGAAAAAACTACAAGCATACGATCGATCTCGTCATCGGGCAGGTGACGATCGGCACTGATGGTCGGACTCAATTTGCAGAAAGTGTCGAAGCCGCCCTCAAGCTCGGCAACGGACGGCTTATTGGAATTGTGACCGAGCCGAAAGCCGCACCAGTCGAACGGCTCTTCAGTGCACAATACTCCTGCCCGGAAAGTGGCATGAGTTACGAGCCCCCTTCGCCGCAGTTGTTCAGCTTCAACAGTCCGATCGGCATGTGCCCCGATTGCAACGGCCTGGGTGAACGGTTCGATTTTGAAGTCGATAAAATTGTGACGGAGCCTGGTAAGTCGATCAGCAGAGGCGCCATTCCCCTGATCGGCTCGTTTGGCAAAGTTGGCAAGGCGAAGAAGAATCGATACCGGGGAGCTGCCCGAATTGTTGAAAGTCAACTTGAGTTGACCGAGGGCTCGATTATCAAAACCGCCTGGAAAAAACTCCCTGAAGAAGCTCAGAAGTTGATGCTTTATGGCTTGGGTGACCGTGAGTTTTATTCCGCTTCCACATACGGAAAACGCTTCCTCAGCCATTACGGCAAATTCTCGGGTTTCATTGGCGAACTGCTCGACAGTTACCGCACCGCTAAGAATCCGATGCGGAAACGCCAACTCGAAAAATATATGGAGACAACTCCCTGTACGAGTTGCGAAGGAACTCGATTAAATCGGCAGGCTCGTAATGTGCGGCTGAACTCGACTGACAAAACCTTCCGCAAGACGCACGAAAATTCTGAATTGAGTATCACTGACGTCTGCGAATTGACGATTGCCGATGCTCATCAGTTTTTCAATGAAATCAAACTCGATGAAACTCAGCAGCTCATCGCCGAGGATGCCCTGAAAGAAATCCGCGGACGCCTCAGTTTCCTGCTGCAGTGCGGACTCGAATATCTTTCGCTAGCCAGAACTGCTCCCACACTTTCCGGCGGAGAGAGTCAGCGAATTCGCCTGGCCGGTCAGATCGGCAGCGGTTTATCGGGCATCGTTTACATTCTCGACGAACCCTCTATCGGATTGCATCCCCGCGATAACGACCTGCTGCTCGGCAGTCTGCTCAATCTGAAAAACATGGGGAACACCGTCGTCGTCGTAGAGCACGATGAAGAAACGATGCGGGCAGCCGACTATGTGGTCGACTTCGGACCCGGGCCGGGGCATCGCGGCGGAGAAGTCGTCGCGGCTGGTTCCTTTGACGATATCCTCAACTGCGAACGCAGCATCACGGGACAGTATCTGGCTGGCACTCAGGCGATCGAAATTCCGCAGGAACGACGCAGTCCCAAGGGACGTGCGTTAAAGATTATCGGAGCCCGTCACAACAATCTGAAAAATGTCGATGTCGAAATTCCACTTGGCTGCTTTGTCTGTGTGACAGGAGTGAGCGGTTCAGGGAAAAGCTCTCTTACGAACGATGTTCTCTGGCAAATCCTCAATCGCGATGTCAATCGCGGCAACGGCAACCCTGGAGAGTTCGAACGGGTTGAAGGGCTCGAAGAAATCGATAAAGCGATCGATATCGATCAAAGCCCGATCGGGCGGACGCCCCGCTCGAATCCTGCGACTTATGTCAAAGTATTCGATCTGATTCGCGATCTCTATACGAAACTGCCTGCTTCTAAGCTGCGAGGATACAAACCGGGCCGATTCAGTTTCAATGTGGCTGATGGTCGTTGCGAAGCGTGTGAAGGTCACGGAGCCAATAAACTCGACATGGATTTCCTGGCCGATATGTGGGTCACCTGTCCGGTATGTGAAGGAAAACGATTTCGACAGGAGACACTCGAAATCGAATACAAGGGTCACAATATCGCCGATGTTCTCGATCTGGAAATCGGCGATGCGATGCCATTGTTCGAGAATCATCCAAAAATCTATCGGCACCTCAAAGCACTACACGATGTCGGACTCGATTATCTAAAACTCGGCCAACCTTCGCCGACCCTCTCAGGGGGAGAGGCACAACGCATCAAACTTGCTCGCGAACTCGGGAAACGTTCGACCGGCAAAACGCTTTATCTCCTCGATGAACCGACAACTGGACTCCATTTTCACGATGTCAAAAAACTGCTCGAAGTCTTACATCAGTTCTGCGAGCAGGGAAACACAGTCGTCGTCATCGAGCATCATCTCGATGTCATCAAAACTGCAGACTGGGTGATCGACCTTGGCCCCGAAGGGGGAGCAGGTGGTGGAGAGATTGTTGTGGCTGGGACACCGGAAACGGTTGCCAAAAATGCGAAGTCCTACACGGGACGTTCGCTGATTGCCTCGCTGCCGGATGTGAAAACGAAAGCCCGCAAGAAAAAAGCCAATAATCGCAGCAATGGTCACAAACTGACGGCAGCCGAACTGCGGCAGATCTCGAAACAGATCACGATTCGCGGAGCCCGACAGCACAATTTGCAGGATGTCGATGTCGCGATTCCCCGCAATCGCATCAGTGTTTTTTCTGGCCCGAGTGGTTCCGGCAAAACGTCATTGGCGATGGACACCCTTTATGCGGAAGGCCAACGACGTTATGTCGAATCGCTTTCGGCTTACGCCCGGCAGTTTCTGGGGCAGATGCCGAAGCCGAAGGTGAGCCAGATTCAGGGACTTTCGCCTTCCATCGCCATCGAACAGAAAACCGTCGGAGCGACGCCCCGTTCCACGGTCGGCACCGTCACGGAAATTTATGATTATCTCCGCGTCCTCTACACACGACTCGGAACCCTTTACTGTCCAGATTGCGAAATTCCAGTCACACAGCAGACAGTTGATGATATTGTCAATCAGGTTCTGGAATCCCCTGATAAAAGTAAAGCCTTAATCACCGCAGCGGTTGAATTGCCCAAAGGGCAGACGTTCGACAGTCTGTGGGAGTCGTTGAATAATCAAGGATATTCCCGCGTCCGCATTAATGGTGAAACCCATTCTCTTGATGCTGTGCCGAAACTCGATCATAAAGCCCGACATCAACTGGATGTGGTGATTGACCGAATTGCGATCAAATCCTCAAAAGCAGGCCGCAGTCGTATTGCCGAATCTGTTGAGGTCGGTCTCGGTTTTGGTCACGGTCATATTAAGCTCGTACTTGTTGATGAAGACTTGCCCGAACCGAAGTGGCCGACGCGTGAGTTCAGTGTCCACTACAGTTGTTCGAGTTGTGGTCGATCATTCGAACAACTTGTGCCTCAGAATTTCTCATTCAACAGCAGTCTCGGCTGGTGCGATTATTGCGAAGGCCTGGGCATCGAAGAAGGGGTCAGTCAGTCAGCGATCATCGCCGACTCCTCCCGCTCGCTGCTCGATGGAGCGGTCTCGGCCTGGCCGGACCCGCAGACGCATCCCCAATTCCGAAACTTTCTGGAAGGGATGTCACAGGCTTACGGGATTCCAATCGATGTTCCTTTTGTTGAACTGACGCCGAAACAGCAGCGAATACTCTACTACGGTTCCGATCAGGAAATCTCGATCCCGAATCAACCGGGGTTGACCGTGAAGTACAAAGGTCTCTTCCCCGGCCTGCACGAAGCCTCGCGCATGTCATACGATTATCGTCGCGCCTTGTACGATCAACTCGGCGAGCAGGATTGTTCTCAGTGTCAGGGGAGCAGACTTCGCGAAGATGCGGCGAACATGCGGCTCGAACGCCTCACGCTTCCGCAGTTGTGTCGACAGCCATTAAACAGTGCCTATGAGTTTGTCAAAAGTCTAAAACTGAACAAAGAGGAGAAGAAGATTGCTGGCGATCTGGTGGAAGAAGCCGAGCATCGGCTCAAGTTTCTGATTGATGTCGGTCTCGATTATCTCAATCTCGATCGTGGCATGCCCACTCTTTCAGGCGGGGAAAGTCAGCGGATTCGCCTGGCGGGTCAACTGGGGCGTTCATTGACTGGCGTTTTATATGTTCTGGATGAGCCGACGATTGGCCTGCATCCTCGCGATAATCATCGTCTCAACAGTGCGCTTAAACAATTGCGAGACTTGGGCAATACAATCATCCTGGTCGAGCATGATCGAGACATCATTGCCGAGGCTGATCGGATTTTCGATTTTGGTCCAGCTGCGGGTCGACTCGGAGGTAAGATTGTTGCTCAGGGAACTCCAAAGAAAATCACCTCCGATAAAAACTCATTGACGGGCGGCTATCTGGCGAACCGGCTGGAAATTCCCGTTCCTGCTGATCGCAGATCCGTTCATGAAATGAATGGTCATTCCCGCAAGAAGGTTGGGGGAGATTGGATCGAAGTCATCGGAGCTAAGCATCATAATTTGCGAAATGTTGATGTGCGAATACCGATTGGTGCACTCACTTGTGTGACGGGTGTTTCCGGATCGGGCAAAAGTTCTCTGATTATGGATACACTGGCGCGAGCCGCCCGCAGGGCCATTCATTACAGTGGGGAAACGCCGGGCGTGCATCAGCAGATTCATGGGCTGGATCACTTCCGCAAAGTGATCCTCGTCGATCAGCAGCCCATCGGAAATACTCCCGCATCCTGCCCGGCAACCTATGTCGGCGTGTTCGATCACATACGCGATCTGTTCAGCAAATTGCCGGAAGCGAAAAAGAAACGCTTCGCGCAGGGGCGTTTCAGTTTTAATGTTCCTGGTGGTCGCTGTGAAGAATGTACGGGACTGGGACAGCAGTGTATCGAAATGCATTTCCTGCCGGATGTCTGGGTCGAATGTCCGGCTTGCCGAGGCAAACGCTTCAACGAACAAACACTGACCATCGAATTCAATGGCCACAACATTTCCGATGTCCTCGAACTTTCGATTGCTCAGGCAGCCGAGTTATTTGTGCATGTGCCGAAGATTTTCGCGCCATTGAAAGTCCTTTGTGAAATTGGCCTCGATTATTTAACTCTAGGACAATCCGCCCCCACTCTTTCGGGCGGAGAGTCTCAGCGAATCAAACTGGCAGCAGAGCTTTCACGTCCGAATCACGGCGAAACCCTTTATATTCTCGATGAACCGACGACTGGTCTCCACATTGATGACATCGCCAAACTTCTCAAGGTCATTAATGGATTAGTCGATTGCGGGAACACGGTCATCATTGTCGAGCACAATCTGGATGTGATCAAAACAGCGGACTGGCTAATTGATGTTGGTCCAGAAGCGGGCACTGGAGGCGGATGGATTGTCGCTGAAGGGACGCCGGAGGATGTTGTCGCGACTGCGAAACGCCTGCAGAAGAAAGCCGAGTATCTGGATGCCGCGAAAACGATTCGTAATCGATCATGGACGGGCGAATTGCTCGAACCGATTCTGAAATCCAATTCCCGCGAATCACGCGAAACCGTTAATGTGAATCGGCTCAAGACGATTTCGAAAAGTATTGCACAGCCGCGTATCGGCAAACAGATGCCGTGGGAAGAAGATGGCCGTGAATGGCATTTGAGTCAGAAGTCGATGACAAAGCCGAAGTGGGATGCGGAGTTGCTGTTGTTGCTGGTCAATCTATTCGAAGAAGAATTCGAAATGGAGTTTGACTGGATTCGCCCTCACGACATACAAGTGGTCGATAATGGTTATGGCCTGGTTGAAGGCGATCCGCCACTCATGCGAATCAAAACGAATGATCCCAGACATCTCATTCTCGAAATATTTTGGAAAGATGACGTTGACGACGAATTTCTCGAATACTTTGGGCAGATCCCAGGATCACAAAAAGTTCAGGCATCGGGTGTCGATTCCCTGCTGATATTTCATTTTAATGATATTCAGCAAATTGAAGATTATAGCTTTCAGGATTTAATCACTTATGCAATGGAATAAGGATCGGAAAGAGATCACTTGTTGCATCGCTCCCGATGAGTATCTTGATCTCCGGGAATGCAGGGCCACAGAGCCGTACAGGGTTTGATCTACGTAATCGATACTGTCGAAAATTCCGCTCCTGCCGATTGCTCGGCTTTTTCCGCGTGGTGAAATCTAATCCGTTTCAAAAATTCACCACGCTGCTTTGATTTCAAAGCTAGGGTTTGACATTAACCATTGTGTCATCGTACGCACTTCGTTGCTGAATACCCTGAACTGGGTGGCGGGGGCGCTCTCGCAGAGAAGCCCCCGAATGCAGAACATCGGGAGGCTTCCACTAAAATGGAGCGCCTCCGCCACTCCTGAACTTGCAACGATTGTGCCATCACAAGTGGTTCTCAATTTAACGATGCCGAAAAGGGAAAGTGAGTTTCATGTCGAAATATCTTGTGACGGGAGCAGCCGGGTTTATCGGATCGCACATCGCCAGCCGTCTGGTTCTGGATGGTCATGAGGTGCGTGTCTTCGATAATCTGAGCACTGGCCATCAGAGAAATCTGGATGCGATCCCGGGTAAATTCGAATTCATCGAAGGTGATGTTCGGGATCGCGATGCGGTTCTGAAAGCGGCCACCGGGTGTGAAGTGATCATTCATCAGGCTGCACTGGCATCCGTCCCCCTGAGCATTGAAAAGCCGGATGAAGTGCATGATGTCTGCGCGACGGGAACTTTGAATGTGCTTGACGCTGCTCGCCGTGCAGGTGTGCGTCGCGTCGTCTATGCAGGTTCAAGCAGTGCCTACGGCGATCGCCCACAAATGCCCAAAGTGGAAGATCATGTTCCGCAAACATTATCGCCCTATGCGGCTGCAAAGCTGGCTGGTGAGTTGTATTGCGAATCGTTTGCTCATTGCTACGATCTCGAAACGGTTCGCCTGAGATACTTCAACGTGTTTGGTCCGCGACAGGATCCGAATAGCCCTTACTCAGCTGTCATCCCTTTGTTTGTCACAGCTCTGCTGGATGGTCGAACGCCGAAAATCTTCGGAGATGGAAGTCAGTCCCGCGACTTCGTGTATGTTGGAAATGTCGTGCAAGCCAATCTGTTGGCTGCGACCGTTCCGGGAGTTTCGGGGAATGTTTATAACGTCGCTTCCGGTGAGCGGATCGGCGTGGGAGAAATGCTCAAGCAGATTTGTGATTTGCTCGACGTCCGTTTTGCACCGGATTTCGTAGCTCCACGAAACGGAGACATTCTGCATTCCTGGGCTGACATTTCCGCCACTACACGAGACCTCGGTTTTCACCCGGAAGTTTCATTCCGGGATGGATTGCGTGAAACCTTGCATGCGTATCGGGATGTTCTGGAAGAACAAAAAATCTCTGTCAGATAACCGTATGAGATGAAATACTCGGGGGCTTCCACTTTGTGGAGCGCCCCCGCCACCCTGCGAACTCAACAATACGTTAGCACATTAAATTCACTCGAAAGCGAATCCTGTGATGCCATCTTCCGATAAAAACTCCAACAACGCCGATGCTGTCCATGGTCATCCACTCATCAAAGCCGATGAGCCGGCTATCGATCTGGTCAAGCTGGCATTGAAAAATGTTGTTATCCTCGGCATTGCGGCAGTTGCCGGAATTGGTCTGGGGATTTTTGCATATAAGATTCTCGGCCCCAAATACACAGCCTCATCCCAGATTCTGGTCAAGCTGAAGAATCCGGTCGAAATTCGAGAGGGCGGCAATCGTGTGATTGTCGGTGAGCGAAGTGCACACGTGGAAATCATTCGCAGCCCGAAAGTCGTCGAACGAGCCGTCCGCGACTCCCATTTGGATCAGCTGGCGACTCTGGCAGGTAGCACTGAGCCTGCCCGTGATATCATTGACAGTTTGAAAGTCACTCGAACCGCAGGGGAAGACCATCATCAACTCAACATTCTCAACCTGCAATACACCACTTCAAAATCGAAAGACGCCACCGCGATTTTAAATGGGATCATCAAAGCCTACGATGATTATCTCAAGGACGATGCCCAAAAAAATCACTCGGAATTGCAGACTCTGCTTGAACAGATTAATAACGATTTGTCACCTCGCCTGGCAGCCAAGACTAAAGAGTATCATGAGTTTCGTCGCAGTGCACCACTCGTCTGGAAGGCACCTGCAGGAGCCGATAAAGGTCCGAACAATGTCACCAACATTCATCATCAGCGAGTCGATGCGATTGCCACCGAGCGTGTGAAGGTTGAATTACTCTACGAGGAAATCTCGTCTCGACTTTCGACACTCAAAGCGGCGATCGAACGCGGGGAATCTCATGAAGCGTTGATGCTGCTCGTCAAAACATTCCTGCAGAAAGATCAGACGTCAAATTCTCAAACAGTGGTTTCCGGAGCGACCGAGCGTCAACAGCTCGACAGTCAGCTGATTCCTCTCCTGCTTGAAGAACAAACTGCATTGAAGCGATATGGATCCGGACATCCAGATGTCATCAATGTGCGGAAACGAATCGATCTGGTGAAATCCTACTACCGCCAGATGGGAATCGACTTGCCGACAATGACGACAAAAGTCAATCCTGTAACCGGAGAGCCGGAACTGGTCACTGGAAATGATCCGATAGCCACTTACGTTGTGGCTCTTGAACAGCAGCAGGCGGAATTAAAAAACCGTATTGGCGAACTGCAGAAACTGTTCGATCGTTCAGCCGATCAGGCCAAAGATTTTGCACAATACGAAGAACGCGAGCAAACCCTGAGCGATGAACTCAAGCGGATTAAATCGCTGCACGATATCGTCGCCAATCGTGTCGAAGTTCTCAGCCTGGCATCAGATGAAGGGTATCAATTGACGCAGATTTCACCCAGCCGAGCCGAGCCGGATATTAAGCATGTGATTAAAATTGTCGGGGGCTGTCTCGTTATGACATTGATGTCAACCTACGCCTTCCTGTTCCTGCGGGAAATGCGGGATACATCACTCAAGAGTCTGGCCGACCTGCGAGCCATTGTCGACACGCCAATACTCGGAACGCTGCCTTCCATCGCCAACCCCGCCAAAAACCTGCAGGCGGCTCGCGAAACCGGGCTCGCACCGATGTTGTACTACTATCACGATCCCGGCTCTCCAGAAGCGGAAGCCTGCCGTTCGGTTCGTGCGACGTTCTTCGTCCGGGCTGCTGACGTTGATGCCCATATCATACAGTTCACCAGTTCCGAACCGGGAGATGGAAAAACGACAACCATTTCCAATCTGGCAATTTCCATCGCTCAGGCTGGCAAACGTGTATTGCTGATTGATGCCGACTTGCGAAAGCCGATGGTGCATCAACTCTTTGGGATGCGGGAGGAGATTGGCTTGAGCGAGTGTCTGTCTGGCGAAATTGAAATGGCCAACGCGGTTCAGGATTCCAGGATCGAGAATCTGGATATCCTGTCTGCAGGTTCAATCCCAGCCAAACCAGCCGAGTTGCTATCGTCATCGAAGCTGCATTATCTGCTCGGTCAGGCGAAACGAGAATACGATTTTGTTCTGGTCGATAGCCCACCTGTGCT
Organism: Rubinisphaera italica; assembly: GCF_007859715.1. NCBI lineage: Bacteria > Pseudomonadati > Planctomycetota > Planctomycetia > Planctomycetales > Planctomycetaceae > Rubinisphaera > Rubinisphaera italica. The sequence goes on along the minus strand of NZ_SJPG01000001.1, from coordinate 4,999,412 downwards.
GGCGGTCAGCGATCCTTGTATCACTGCTCAATCGGTCGATACGGTCATGCTGATCGTTCGGCTGCACAAAAACCGACGGCCTTCCGTCAAGCGGGCTCTCGAAATATTCGAAGCTCACGAGATTCCATTGCTCGGCGTGATCGCCAATGGATTGCAGGATGGTTCAGGTGACTATCAATACCGCGGCGGCTACGGCGGCGGGTACGATAAAAAGTCACCATATCAGCAAACCAACGACATGCCCGAATTCCTCGCACCGACTCAAGCCGTCATTCCGAGCTAAAATAATGTTGCCGAGTTAAGGGAATTCGATTTGTGCTCCACTGGCTTAGACCGTGTTCCATACAGTTCGAATTCGCCACTGGCAGAGCAACTGGCACACGGAACGTAATTTTGCCCGACCTTCACCTCCATCACTTCGTTCTGGTAAAGGCCATCTAGAGGAAGATTCCATGGAGCATTAAATTTAACTGACCGAAAGCTACCTATTCCCCCTAATCGTTAAAACACTAATAATGATTAATATCGTTGAATATCCAACAAAAACAGGAGTATTTTGTCCATATGATTTGTCAATATCGCGAACTGTAATCCGCTGGTCGAAATTGGAAATAAGCATTTAAAATTTTGATTCCAATTGCATATTGGAATCTTTGCTCAGATAACTATTTCCAAATAAAAGCAGGGAAAGCTTCACATGCAGGCCTATCGTCGGAGACTGAAACAGTATTTAAAACCACTTTGTGGATTTGGTTTAGCACTTTCTGGGATTTTAGGCAGCAATACTGTTGCGATGGCTCAGCTCAATCAAATCGGCTCATTAACCGTCGACAATGTCGAACTCGACTTTGACCTGCTTACGCCTGGTCCGACGTCATTAATGACGATCAACGATACCTTCTTCATGTCTCAGGGGGCTACAGGTTTAGAGGGTCTTTCTTTCCTGACGCGAACAGGTACAGGAAACTACAACTTCCAAACAGGTGCTGGAGCGGCAATCGCTGCACTCGATGGCTCAGGGCAACTCGGAATTATTCCACTGAATGGAGATTTTAACGAGTCGAACAGTGCACAACTCTTGCTTCCAGGGGAATCGACCCAATTCGGATAGTGCTGCACAGCTTCCTTCCAGTTTGGCACAGGTTGGCGTTCAGAATGGAACCGTAATTTTTAATCAACTGGCGACTCGTCTACATGGCATCGCTGGCTCCTATGGGCTTGGCGACGACTTTGGCTATTCTGCTACGATGCCAAATTTTGAATCAGGCTTCCAACTCGCAAGCGACTCTGCAGATGACCTTTCGAATCCACTGATTGTTCGCGGGCAATGTGGATCGGGATGCTGCAGTGACTGGTGTGCCTATAACAGCGAATGGGATGGATGGGCGAGTGGTTACGGAATCGGCGGTGAAGTTTCCAGCACTGGCGGAGCAGCTGGGTTAGACTATCGCACCGGAGGTGCACAGGTCGGTTTGTTCAAACGAGCAGACGCCGACACTTTGATGGGATTCTTCGGCGGCACCAGTTTCCAACAGGCCGATTTCACCGACAACTCACGAGCCGATGTCGATAGCGGAACGATTGGTGGCTTTATCTACAACCAAGACTGTAGTGGCAGTACCTGGATGGTTGCTGCGAATTTTTATCACGACAGCTATCGGACTTCACGACCTGTTGGTGCTGGAACTGCTCATGGAAGTTTTGACGGAATTCAGCAGGGAATTTATGCCGAACGTGGACAGATTCTCAATTACTGTGGATATCAGGTTCTTCCCAAAGTGGCCCTGCAACAGATCTGGTTGCATCAGGATGCCTATACGGAAACAGGAACCGGGGGAGCCGCCAGTGTTGCTGGCAATGATACGAACTCCCTGCGAGCTATCGCTGGGCTTGACGTCTCTACGGACCCGATTTGCTTTGCAGGCGGCGATGTGAAACTCAACGCAAGTGGACAATATATGTACGAGACACTTGACGATAGTACATCGGCGACGGCTTCCGTCGGCGCAGCTCCGGCATTTACCGCTCGGGGTGTTAGTTTCGGACGTTCCTGGGGAGTGTTCGGAACCGGATTCAGCTACGATCGATTTGATCGTGTTTCTCTCTACGGTAACTATGATCTGTATATTGGAGAAAACAGCACCTTCCACACCGCAGATGGTGGTGTGGCTGTGAACTGGTAAACCAGGATTATCATTCGGTCATCGCATAAGTTAATACAACGGACCTGATCGACTGTCATTGGATTACATAGGGAATGACGCTCCGCTTATTACTCGCGGAGCGTCATTTCGCATAAATTCTTACAGAGATTACTCACTCAGCGGACGCATCATAAAGTTCCGAATTTTGGCTGTCGTTTCAAACGTCGCCAAGCCCAGTGGAGCAGAGAGATCGACTTCGATGCGCGTCGAGATTTTCGAGTCTTCAATATCGACATTGATCACCTCTTCATCGTCCAGCCAGACGATAATTTTCTTATCGGTCACCTTCATGCGGATATCGTACCATTTGCCCTTTTCAAAAGTGGCATAGGTCGTCGTTTCATTTTCGGAGGCATCGTACCCATTCAGACTGGAAATGCCGATCACTCCGCCACCCCAGCCCCCCATGATCAGTGAGCAGTGGGCATCTTTCACAGGGACAGTCAAACCGACAAAGAAATCTCCTCCCAACGCCCGTTGAGCCTGCAGTTTGATTTCATAATTCCCCTTCGGCAACTTCTTAAACGCTTCCTCAGTCATCGTCACCCCATTAAGTGGAGCAGACATCTCGATGACCATTGCCCCCTCTTCAACGCTCACTTCCCCAGGCCCACCGAAGTTGGTTTTCTTCCAGCCGTTGAGTGTTTTGCCATCGAATAGCGGTATCCATTCGGATTCTTTTTTCTCGCCTAGCTTTTCTTCGGCAGGGCATGTTGTTGAGAATCCTGCAAGTAAGAGAGTCAAACAGATCGCGGATGAGACTGAATATTTCCAGGTGGACATGAGGAGTTCCGATGCAGGCTTGAGTGTTTGTGAGTCAGTTATTCTTCTAAGCATACACGAGAATATCTATGCAATAAAGAAAACTCTTGGAATTGGATTAACGGGACTCGTAACCAAACCAATGTCCAAAGCTCCAATGAATTAATCATTTATCTGGATAAAAAAGGATATTCAGTTTTGGATCAAATTTATAGATAAACAATGCAATCCTGTTGAAGACTGTAAAATTAATATTCTTAGGAAAATTTACTCTAACGCTCGTTCTCCAAATCAACCAATTTAATTCAAAGGAATCTAATTCCATTTTCAAATTGAATCCTGGTCCGTGCGTACGTTCATTCCTCTCCTGAACTTTTCGTTGTGTTTCAGGACTTCTTATTGGATGATTCGTTTTTTCAAGTTCTAAAATCGCTTGTTCAAGACTTTTCGCTCGTTCCTCGAAGTAGTTTTCTACAAAAGTAACACTGAATCCAAAATGTTCATTGAGTATCTTCACGAAACCAGAGGGTTCAAAAGGTGTTGAGGATGTATCGACAAAGATTTGGCTCATTGAAATCTTCTCTTCTTTTGTTGAGATGAAAAATTCAATAGTTACAATTTTATCACAAAAAAAATGCCACAACTCAATCGAGTGTGGCATCTCAAATTCAATTCAGACAGGCAGGATGCCTGTCCTACTTTTCTTTTAACTTACCCAACAAGCATCGGGCGGCGTTTGCGTTCGTTTTCGGTCAGGCCGATTTTTCGCAGTCGAATGGCAGCCGGGGTCACTTCGACATACTCATCGCGTTCGATGTACTCGAGTGCGATTTCCAGGGACATATCGCGTGGCGGCTTGAGCAGAATGGCGTCGTCTGAACCGGAAGCTCGCACGTTGGTCAGTTTCTTTTCTCGGACAGGATTCACGACCATGTCGTTATCGCGAGAGTTCTCGCCGACAATCATGCCTTCGTAAATATCCGTGCCCGGATTGACGAACATCTCGGCTCGATCTTGAAGTTTCCACAACGCGTAGGCCGATGATTTCCCAGGCAGCTGAGAGATCAGTACGCCATTGGCTCGGCCCGGCAATTCGCCTTCGCTCGGTTTGTAAGAATCGAATCGATGATTGATCACCGCTTCGCCGCGAGTGGCATTCATCAGTCGTGTTCGCAAACCAATCAAACCCCGAGCCGGGATCAGGAACTGGAGGTGCGACTGTCCGGTTTCACTCGACGTCATATCCTGGAGCTGACCCCGGCGGGGAGTGATCAATTCCATCGCTCCACCGACCAAATCTGTCGGAACATCAATCGAAAGAATCTCGAAGGGCTCGTGCATCACGCCATCGATCTCTTTGCTAATCACTTCAGGCTTACCGACTGAGAGCTCGTAGCCTTCGCGTCGCATTTCTTCAATCAGAATCGACAAGTGCAGTAAGCCTCGTCCCGAAACGCGGAAACATTCCTTCACATCTGTCTCTTCGACTCGCAATGCAACGTTCGACTGCAACTCCCGCATCAGTCGATCACGCAAGTGACGGCTCGTTACGAACTTGCCAGACTTTCCGGCAAATGGCGAACTGTTAATTGTGAAACTCATTGAAATTGTTGGTTCATCCACTTTGATTCGTGGCAATGCCTCGGTGATCGAAGGATGAGCAATCGTGTCTCCAATGTCTGGATCGGGCAATCCGACCAGAGCGACCAGATCGCCAGCGCTCGCCTGAGGCACAGCCGCACGACCCAGATTGTTAAAGACTTCGACCTGTTCCACGGTGGAATTCACACGAGAACCGTCTGCTCGCATCAGTACGACTTTTTCGCCGGTATTCACTTTGCCGGCCAGAATTCGTCCCGTGGCAATTCGTCCGACATACTTCGACCACTGCAATGTCGTCACCATCATCTGGAAAGGATCATCCATGGCGACGGTCGGAGCCGGTACATGTTCGATAATCATGTCGAGCAACGGGCGGATGTCGCCGGTGTGATCTTTAGGGTCATGTGTCGCAAAGCCGCTGCGTCCACTCGCGTAGACATAGGGGAAGTCAAGAACTTCGTCGCTCGCTCCCAGTTCGACCAGCAAGTCGAAAACCTGGGAAAGGACTTCATCGGGGCGACAATCCGGGCGGTCAATTTTATTGATGACCACGAGTGGTTTCAGATTCTGCTCGAGTGCTTTTGAAAGCACAAAGCGTGTTTGCGGACGGGGCCCTTCAAAGGCATCGACCAGTACGAGAGCACCGTCAGCCATACTGAGCACGCGTTCGACTTCGCCACCGAAGTCCGCGTGACCAGGCGTGTCGATGATGTTGATCTTCACCCCTTCGTAATTCAGGGCGATGTTTTTGGCAAGAATCGTGATGCCTCGTTCGCGTTCCAGATCGTTGGAATCGAGAATACAGGCTTCCTGCAGTTGGGAATCCCGGAATTGACCGGACTGCTTGAGCAGACTGTCGACCAGGGTGGTTTTTCCATGATCGACGTGGGCGATAATGGCGATGTTGCGGATGTCTGAACGTTGCATACTGATATCGACTCTTGTTACGGTTCTTCGGATACGGTTTACGGTTTTTCCGCGGAATGTTTGACGGTGGGCCGGGCTTCCCTCGGGAAGTCGAGTGGCAGGAACCGGAGGAGCATTCTTTTTCCGGTCTCACTGGCAAGCGATGTTTTATCGTATCGACGTCAACTCCTTTTCACGCGATGCGGGGATTATACGGCTTTTCCAGGAAACATCACCGTCAGTCTTGACTTTTTTTACAATCTTTCTAGGAATGATTCCCTTCGAATCAATACATTCCGATGCCTCAGCTGCTGATCAGTGTTCGTTCTTCCATCGAAGCAACTGCTGCGATAGCAGGAGGTTGCTACGTTCTGGATATCAAAGAACCCGAAAACGGCCCCCTCGGAATGGCATCCGCTGATGTGATCACTCAGATTTTCGGCCAAATCCCTCCTGAGCATTCCGACATTCTGAAAAGCGTCGCCTTGGGAGAATTACACGACTGGTCAGCCGATCGACGGCCAGACCCCATTTTGAGTCAAGCAAATATCCTCAAAGTTGGCCCCGGCGACTTCGAGGATATCGCGGGCTGGATTCGATCACTTAAAGCCTTGATCCATCGCTTTCAACACCATCAAATCCTGACCAATCAATTCATCGCCGTTATCTATGCGGACACCCCACTCGGACAATTGATCCTGAGTCAATCACCAAATGACCAGTTGCAACTCTTTCACGAACTCCGTGCCATCAGTTGCACCGGACTACTGATTGACACTCAAAATAAAACAGCAGGCTGCTTAACGAAATACGCCACCGAAACTCAACTCCTGCAATTTTGCAACCACTGCCAACAGGCAAATCTCACCTCCGCCCTTGCAGGCTCCCTGCAACTGGATGAGGTGACGAAATTGATGAACTCCGGAATCAAACCCAATTACTTCGGCTTCCGCTCAGCGGCCTGTGTGTCAGGTATCAGAACGCATGAAATTGATGCCGAGCTTGTTCGGGACCTCAAGAGATACCTCCGTTAACGAATAAATTTATCGATTGGGTGGCACGTCCCTGAACAAAGCGATGGGCATGGCTTTCCAGGAAATGCTTCCTCAAAAATGAGTGCCATGTTTGCATCGCGAAGCAGGGCAAGCATGATTCGAGTTGTATTGAAATATCCTCCCGGGCAATATCATCACGAGCAATTGAAGAAAATTACTGCTAATACGCCAAGGGATATAAGAACATCTTGCTTTAGCACACTCTTCGCTTGAGGGAGAAACCAAAGATCACAAGACCGCAAAAGCATCACTGCACTTCTGGCTGTAAGACAATGCTTAGCACGCAATGAAACACTGCTGGGCAAGCCAGCAGTAGCACGTTTCAAATGATTTATGAGGGTAGACAGGATACGACTGTCTGTTTTCTTATGAGCCGAGGTATCGGGAGTAGAGTGTTTTGGCGGTGTTGAGGTCTTCGGTGCCTTTGATGATGGCGCGGCGATCCTGGAAGAGATGGAGTTCGATTTCCGGTTGGTCGGTCGGTTGGAACCAGAGCAGAAAGGGATTTAATGTTGTGGTGCCGATGGTGTTCCAGAGGAGTTGCTGTTGCTTGAGGTCAATCGATTTGCCGGGGCTGGGGGAGATTTGTACGGCATTTCTACCACAGAGGATTGTGGATTGACTGGTTCGCTCGCCGCGGAGCCAGAGTCGTTCTTGTTGGTTGCAGGCCGGGCAACTTTCGTTGTCGGATAAACTGGAGAGGTCGATCTGCTGAAAAGATCCTTCCCAGAGATCGATGATAGTCATGCGTTGATCGATGAGCTGACCAGCAGAGGCGATCCACTGCAGCGCCCGCGTTGCCTGGAGTGAGGCGATCACATTGACGGCTGGGCCGATGACGCCGGCTGTGTCGCAGGTTTCGGTTTGCGGCGGATCTTCTTCGAGAATACATCTCAGGCAGGCTGTGCGGTGAGGGATGACGGTGAAGACTTGTCCGCGGGCGGCGATGACGCCGCCGGAAATCCAGGGTGTGTTCGATTCGAGAGCGTAATCGTTGATCAGGAATCGCGTTTCGAAGTTATCGGTGCCATCCATGATGAGCGTGCAAGAGGTGAGCAACTGTTCGATGTTGGAGGCGTGCAGGTCTTCAACGTGGGATTCGATGGTAATGTCGGAATTGATTCGCTGCAGCTTCTTTTGAGCGGCGACGGCTTTGGGCAGATGAGCGTGGACATCGTCTTCATCAAACAGGTGCTGTCGCTGCAGGTTGGAGAGATCGACAAAATCCCGGTCGATAATTCGTAAATATCCGACACCTGCTCGTGCGAGAGTTTCGGCAATGACAGAGCCGAGAGCTCCGCAACCGACGATGGCGACGCGTGCATTCTGCAGCTGTTTTTGACCTGCTTCACCAATGCCGGAGAAGAGAGTTTGCTTGCGATAGCGGTCGAAATTTCCAGTGAAATGAGTGGTCATGAATTCAAACAGAGCATGTGTAAAGAATGTGGGGAATCGTAGCGACAGTGTGGGTTAGTAGAGCGAGAATGTCCAGTGGGTGGAGTGGCCAGTGTTGAGTGGCTAGAGGCCAGTGTGGTTGAGTGTTGAATGTTGAGGGTTGAGAAACAAGATCGGCGTTTGAGATTACATTGTGGGTTTCATTGTCATCTGGTCACTGGTCACTGGGAACTCGCCACTCGACATTCCAGCGCAACAAAATCGGGTGGGGTGAACCATCAAACATTTTATACCGAGAGGAAACGTATGTCAGTGATCAGTGAGCGGGGGGAGCGGGTGTTTTTGCCGCGGATGGGGCGGGAGGATTTCTGGAAGATGCTGCATGAACATTATGCGGGAGATCATCCAGGTCGCTGGAAGTCGCTGGCGATCTTGGCTCTGCGTGAGAATGCGGGCTGGCCTCTGGAAACGATTGGGGCTGTGTTTGGTCATCATCGTGGGCATGTTTCGAGGATTCTGACGAAGGTGAAACGGGAATTGCGTGAGACGTTCGAGCAGTCTCCCGAGTGGTTGGGGATGGGAGATGAGGAGGAGTGGTCGGAGCATGGTTGTTCGGAACGGGGTTGTTCGGAGCGAGGGTTTTCGAATCCGAATCGGGAAAGAGGCTAGTGTTGAGTAGCGACATGAGATGAGTGGTTAGAGATTAGAGGTGAGAGTGTTGTATTCACGGCCTCCAATTTTCTCATCACTGGGCTCTGGGCACTGATCTTTCTGAATGTCGAAACCCGATTTACAAATGGAGCGATGAATGCGAATTGAAACGAAGAATGTCAATCAACTCAAGCCTGCTGATTACAACCCGCGGGTGGAGTTGAAGCCGGGGATGGATGAGTATGAGCGGCTGAAACGGTCGCTGGCTGAGTTTGAGTTGGTGCAGCCTCTGGTGTGGAATGAGCGGACCGGGCATGTCGTGGGTGGGCATCAACGGCTGGGGGTGTTGAAAGCCGAGGGGGTTCAAGAGGTGCAGGTGGTTGTGGTCGATCTGCCTCTGGAGCGGGAGAAAGCACTTAATATTGCCCTCAATAACGAACGGGTGGGTGGTCGGTGGGATGTCGAAAAGTTGCAGGATCTGGTGACCGAGTTGATTGAGTTGCCGGAGATTGATGAAACCTTAACTGGCTTCAGTCCCGAAGAGTTGAATGAACTGATGTTGAAACCATCCTGGTCGGGCGAAGAAATCGCAGAAGAGGGCGAACAGATTGTTGTCACCTGCAAAGTCGCTGAGGACGAGTGGGACGGGTTTCGGTCTGGGCTTGATGATTTGCTCAAAGAGTTCGATGTGGAACTGCATGTGCGGATGCCGGGAGGTGGATGAAAGCGGAAAGCGGGGAGTTAGAAGACGCTGGGACAATACCTCCGCTTTCGGCTTTCCACTGTCCGCTTTTGCAGCTCTGAGGGCTTCGCTGCGAACCCAGCCACCCTGAACAAAGAAAAATGGCTAGTGGCCAGTGATGAGTGGGCTTCGATCATGTCATAAGCACTCTCACCTCTAATCACTAATCTCTAATCTCTAACCTACACTGGCCTCTGGTCACTTAACACTGGACACTCCAATGATACTTTCTGTGAATTACGAATTTCTCCCCAAACAACGCACGGTGCGGACGTCGCAGGTGATGGATTTGTTTGGGATTGATTTTGAGCAGGGACGGCATGTTGTCGCTGAGGGATTGGAATTGCCTGTTGAGCAGGGATCGATTCTCTGCTTTACGGGGGATTCCGGTTCGGGTAAGTCGAGCATGATGCGGGCGGTTTGTCGGCAGATTGAGGGCGTGGTTGATGTGAATGCTCTGGAACTTCAGCCGGTCAGTTTGATTGATGGACTGGGAATCAAGGTGACGGAGGGGATGGCTTTGCTGGCTTCGTGTGGATTGGGAGAGGCGCATTTGATGTTGCGGACGCCGGCTGAGTTGAGTGACGGCCAGCGGTATCGATATCGGATTGCGTTGGCGATTTCTCAGCAACCTGCCTGGATTGTGGCGGATGAATTTACGGCGACACTGGATCGCACATTAGCAAAGGTGATTGCGTTCAATGTGCGGAAGATTTGTGATCGGACGGGAATCGGTTTTCTGGTCGCGACGACGCATGACGATATTGTGTCGGATATGAATCCGGATGTGCATGTGGTTTGCCGACTGGGTGATGAACCGGATGTAGTTTGTCGGGATGAGAATGTAAAAAAAAAGGGATCAGTTTTGGCGGGGAGATCTGGGTCAGTGAAGCGTCCCGAGTCGACTGGCCGTATTTTGCTGGGTGGCATTATCGATCGCACGACGTCGGCTTCGTCCAGTATGTGACGCTGTTGTGGCACAAAGAGGAGCCGATTGGGATTTGTGTGTTCTGTACGCCAGCGCTCTCTCTGGGCTTGCGGCGAAAATTCTTTGGGTTGTCTGGTCGTCGCAGCAAGTTGAGTTGCCGGGCTTTGAATCGTCAACTGGTGACGTTGTCGCGGGTGGTAATTGTGCCTAAGTATCGGGGAGCGGGGCTGGCGAGTCGGTTTGTGCGGCTCAGTTGCGAGAGTTGCCAATGGCCCTGGATTGAAGCGGTGGCGGAGATGGGGAAGGTGAATCCGTTTTTTGAACGAGCAGGATTTCAGCGAGTCGGCAGCATGGAGGTTCATAAGAACAGTTCGTCAAAAAAGCATGCGGGAATTTATGGAACGAAGCCAGGGACGAATCAGTCGGTGAAATTGTCGGCGGAGTCGCATCGTAAGAGTGAGTATGCGGAGCCGGAGTATTTTGTGTTTGATAATAGAGGCCAGTGTTGAGTGGCTAGGGAATAGTGTGGGTTAGAGATTAGGGGTTAGAGGTTAGAGTGTTATTTCAGTGGGTGGCACGCTCAGAACGAAGTGATGGGCGTGGAGAATGTGCTAGACGAGAGAGAACTACCTGTGCCACGGCTCTGTGAGCCGTGTGGATTACGCGTGGAATCACTACAGCACGGCTCACAGAGCCGTGGCACAAGATAAGAGATTTGAGGTGTTGCGATGTTTCGTGGGGCGCGGCGGGGACGCCAGTCGGAGCGGGAGGTGGAGTTGATTTCGGTGACGGAATTGAGTGTGGAGGATCGGCGGGCCTATCTGGAATTGCTGCTGCGGGGGGCGAGTCCGGCGGTGGCCTGTCAGCAGTTGCAGCTGGATTTATTTACGATTGTCGAAGCGGTCGCCGAGGATGATGATTTTCGGATGGAAGTCGATGCGGTGTACGACGCACTGAGTCAGAATGTGGCGGCTCGATTGTACCAGGAAGCAATGAAGGGGAGTGTGACGGCTATGACACAATGGTTGAAGCATCGACCTCCACCTGAGTGGAGCAGTACGGTCGTCGAGGGATTATCGGTGTCGAGTTGGGATTTGATGAGTGATGAAGAATTACTCGCGCATGCGCGGTTGGAAAAGATTGAAATACCAGTTGAGCTTGAAGGAGGCGATGACACGCCGGGCGGCGAGTCGGCATCCGAGTCGATTTCGTGAGGCGATCCAAGTTGAGGGACTGGAAGGGAAACGGTTCGTCAATGTGATGGAGGATTGGCAGCAACAAGACCTGGAAGCTTTGGATGCGGGCTGGTTGCGATTGGCGGGACGGAAAGCATCCCATGGATATCTGCGGGCTTATCTGGAGCGGCCGCGTGGGCATTCAAAAACGACTGATATGGCGTTGCAGTTGGTTTGGATTCTGCAGAATAGTGACATTCGTCTGGAAGGCGTGGCGGCTGCGGCAGATCGGGATCAGGCGGGATTGATTCATACGGCAATGCAGAAACTGGTCGAGCAGAATGCGGGGTTATGTCGCGATCTGGTGTTTCGCCAGCATGCGGTGATCAATTCCAGGACATCGAGTCGATTGACGATTCTTTCTTCGGATGCACAGAGCAGTTGGGGACTACTCCCTGATTTTGTGATCTGTGATGAGCTTTCGCATTGGGAGAAGCCGGATCTGTGGTATTCGCTGATTTCCTCGGCGGCCAAGAAACCGAATTGCATGCTGGTCGTGTTGACGAATGCCGGTGTGGGACGTGGCTGGCAATGGGAAGTGCGTGAGGCGGCTCAGAAGAGTTCACGGTGGTTTTTTTCGTCACTGGATGGTTGTCAGGCGAAATGGATTTCTCAGAACTGGCTGGAGGAGCAACGGGAGATGTTGCCGGGGGCGGTGTTTGATCGACTCTGGAATAATCGCTGGCAATTGAGTGATGGGAGTTTTATTTCACTGCAAGAAGCCGAGGCGTGTCGGGATGAGAGTTTGAAGAGCCAGGAGCAGGGACGACGGGGCGTGAGATACTTCGCGGCAATCGACTTTGCAGAGAAACATGATTTTACAGTTGGTGTACTGCTGCACTGGGAGGGTGAGCAGTTGGTGGTTGATCGGATGGATGTGATTCAGCCCAGGCCGGATCAGCCGGTGCAGGTGGCTTGGGTTGAGGAGTGGATTGACAAGATTTCGACGGCTTTCGGAAATGTCTGTTTTGTGGTGGATGAATATCAGCTGCTCTCGACGATTCAGAAATTTGAATCTCGGGTGGAAATTGAGCGATTTGCCTTTGGAGCGGGGAAGGGCAATCACGCACTGGCGATCAATTTGCGTCAATTGATACTACGGCAGGGAATCCGCTGGTATGCGGGATGTGGTCAGTTAAATGATGTGGCTGAGCGGAACGATCTGGAGACGGAACTGGCCAGCGTGATGTTACGACAGAATGCGAGTGGACGTTGCCGGATCGATCATTTGTCTGATGGTGTGCATCATGACGATCGTGTGTTTGCATTGGGGGCAGCGGCATTAAAAGCCTCCGAGACGGGTTGTGTGGCGGACTGGATGGAAGTGAGTGAAGGGGGATTGGTTTAGCGTGGCTAGTGTCGAATGGCTAGTGTGGGTTAGAGATTAGGGGTTAGAGGTTAGAGTATTTTGACGGGTCCGAAGCTCCCTCATCACTGGGCACTAGCCACTGGCCATTGACGGATTCTGAATCCCAAATAAATGCGCACCGGACTTGGTTAGGGTAAACAGAGGTCATAAACGAGGAGTGGTGATGCTGGGATATGTTCGAGATAAAATGATGACGGCTCGGTTGCGGGCGCGGTATGAGCGTCAGGTGCAGGAGCGATTGAGTCAGCTGGTGGAGGGAGTTGGTCCGCGAGCGGTTTCTGAGGAACTTGGGGGATGGATGCCGGTGGGGTCGGGGAAAACTCGCATGACGGAACAGTCGCGTCAGGATTTGCGGCAGCAGGTTCGTGAGTTGGTGCGGGGGAATCCTCATGCCCGGAATGTCTTGCGTCTGTTGGAAGCGTATGTGGTGGGGGATGGATTGCGATTGACGGTTTCACCGAAGAGAGGAGCCCGTCTCGCGAGTGATGCTCCCGAGTTGGATCAGCTGGCGGAATTGTGGCAGACATTTCTGGATGAGAATCGGAATCATTTTTCGTATCGGGAATATGCTCGACGAGTCTGGCGGGATGGAGAGTGTTTTCTGCGGTTGTTTGCCGATCAGTCCTGGCCGCCGACGGTGCGGTTTATTGATGCGGAGCGAATTGGTCCTTCGATTGACGATCCGGAATCTCAGGGGATTGTGACAAATCAGAATGATGTGGAAGAAGTGGAAGGTTACATCTTATTACATCGCGATCATGGCGATGTTGTTCAAGTGATTCCCGCAGATGTGGTGCTGCATACCCGGTATGGGGTGGATACGAACGAGAAGCGGGGAGTGAGCTTCTTTGTCTCGATTTTGAAGCCGTTGGAGAAATTTCAGGAGTGGCAGGAGACGGAACTGCTGGCTCGGAAACTACAGGCTTCGATTGTGCTGTGGAGGAAAGTTCAGGGAGGGGCAGCTCAGGCGAATTCGCTCGCGGAGAGTGCGAGGTTGGGAACTTCGGTTGAGGTTGGCGGAGGTGTTCGTCAGGAGCGGGTACGTCCAGGAACAATATTGACGACCTCGGCTGGTACCGAGATGCAGTATTTGCAGCCGAATACGAATTATGGGGATGCGGTGCCGTTGGGTCGGATGATGCTTCTATGTGCGACTGGTGGAGGCGGGAATTTTGAGCCGGGCGGAAGTGCAGCGTCGGGAGAAGTTGGATCCGCATCAGGTGGGAGATGAGATTGCACGAGAGGCGGGGGAGGTTAGGGATTAGAGGTGAGTGGTTAGAGTGGAATTTTGAACGAAAGCTGGGGAAACGACTTCCTCGATAATCACTCTAACCTCTCATCACTAATCTCTAACCTACGGTTTGGCTGGGCATTAATCGAGAGAGGAATAACGAAATGGGTTTTTGGAATCGGCGTGAGCGGATTGTGGAACGGCTGGCGGATTGGCGAGTGAGTGGAACGCATGTGGATGAGAGTTTGCTGCGTGTCGAGAATGTGGTGCTGGCTGGGCCGGAGTCTCGGAATGGGTATCGCTATGCAGAGGTAGCTTTGCGGGGTGCGGTGCCGTTGTATGAGGGGAAGCCGGTTTTTCTGGATCATGCGATCAATTCGAGTAAGCCTTATGAGCGGAGTGCGCGGGACCTGGTTGGTTCGGTGAGGAATGTCCGCTTTGAAGGAGATCGCGTGCGGGGAGATATCCATGTGCTCGATACGGATTCCGGGCGGACGTTTCTGGCACTGGCGGAAGCGGGGACGGCCAGTGTGGGGATGAGTCATGTTGTGTTGGCGAGCCGGAATCGGGAGAAGACGATTGTCGAGCGGATTGAAGATGTGATCAGTGTCGATGCAGTGGTCTTCCCGGCGACGACGAGCACATTTCGTGAACAGCATCAAGCAGGAGAGATGATTTTGGTATCGGGATCTTATGAGGCTGTTATCGAAGGTATTGATGAGGTGTTGGCTGGGGTGGATGAAACGCTGCAGCGGGTGGCGGTGTGGGATGGTTATGTGGCGGTGAGAGCCGAGGCTGATCCGTTTGAAATTCGGGAATGGTGGGAAGAGGAGTCGGGAGAGTTTGCGGTTTCGGAAGTTGTCCTGGAAGTAACGGAAGAGGAGTTGCAGACGGGTAACTGGTGGTCGCGGATTGGTATGGATGGTGATGATGATGGAGAAGAGTCGGTTGAAGAGACAGTGCAGGAGTTGCGGAGTCAGTTGAAGATGTTAATGGAGCGGAGTACGCCGACGAGTTGGTCACGTGGTGGGGGAGTTGGGTTGAGTGAGCGGGAGTTGTTTTTAAGGGCGATTCGAGGGTAGGTAGACAGCGGAAGACGGAAAGCGGAAAGCGGAAAGCGGAGGATGGGGGAGTAGTTATTGCGGGCAGAAGTTGATTGATTTTTATCGTCAAACTGTGGGCTTCTTGTGGACTTCGTCCACCCAGATAGCGGAGCTATCTGGGCCACCCGAGGATGGTGGAAGGTTGATTGTGGGTGGCTATGAACACTCTCACCTCTCCCCTCTAATCTCTAACCTCTACTGGCCTCTGGGCACTAGCCACTGGGCTATTGAGTTACGTTTAGGATTTTTCGTGTCAGGCACAGCCTGATCTACGGGTCCAGCTATTGCCAAATTTCGTGTACGTTCAGAGTTTTGGAGCAGGCAAACTGCCTGCGGAATAGCGATTTGAGGTTGACATTGAAAGCTCGAAAGAGCACTACGGATTGGGTTTTTAGAAAGGGTGTTTGGAGATGGGGAATCAGTTGCGGTTTCGGTCGGGGCAGGTGCAGTTGGTGAAGGTACGGGTGGATTCGGGTTCGGTGATTTCGGTCGGCGATCTGGTTTATCTGGATGGAGATGATGCGAAGCCGGGGAGTAGTTTCGCCTGGGATACAGACCTAGCGACGACGCAAGCGGCGTTTGCGGAAGTGTTTCTGGGAGTGGCTCATCAGCCTTCGGCAGCAGGCGAGACGGAGGCAATTTCAGTCGATGTGAGTCCATTTTCGGTTTACGAATTCGATGTGCAGACGGGGACGTATGAACTGGGGGATGTGCTGGGGCCAGATGAAGGATCGTCGACTTTGCAAAGTCAGCAATTGGAGAGTGTCGGTTCGGCTGGATTGGGGATTGCCCGTGCGATGGAGTTCAAGGCGAGTAACAGTGGGTTGCTGCGGGTGAGTTTTGCCTCGGCGTTTCATGCGGCTTCGGCGAATGTGAATGCGACTGTGGGGTAGTTAATAGTTAATAGTTAATAGTTAATAGTTAATAGTGATTGGGTTTCGGGGGTCGGTTGCTGGAATGGCTAGTGGCTAAGGGCTAGTGATGAGGGGGTGGGGCAGTTTGGGATGTGATTTCCCTGGGCACTCGGCACTGGGCTTTCTGTACTCTCACCTCTAATCTGATTTATGGAATGTTGATCTACTAAAGAGTGTAGATCGCGATTTTCGCTTTGTTAGTTAATAGGATGTCTCAATATGCGTGGGCAAAATGTGCGGGAGTTGGTGGAGTCTCTGGGGGCTGAGAAGTTCTATCGGAAGGCTTGTGATTTGTTGAATGAGAAGGAGTTGTCGGTTGATGACTTTAGTTATTACGAGTTGGCGGATGCGTGTGATGTACTGCCGCGTTTGCGGAGTGTGCAGGAGTCGATGCGTGGGGAAACAGCTTCGCTGGCGTTGTTGCGGGAGTCGAATCCTGGAGTGAGTACGCATCTGTTTCAGGTAATGTCGGGGGAGTTGATCGGCCGCAAGGTTCTGGAGGGGTATGAGAATAGTGATGGGTTTATTGGTGATGAGCTGGTGACAGTGGTGCCGAGTTCGTTGCGGAATCAGAAGCTGGCTGGTTTTCGAGCTTTGGCTGGGCCGACGGAAGTGGCGGAGGGGCATCCGTATGAGGAGTCGAGCTTCGAAGAGAAATATGTGACGACTGCGGAGGCGAAGCAGGGGCGGATTCTGTCGATCAATGAGGAGTTGATTGCGTTTGATCAGACGGGAGAGATCAATCGGCGGGCGATGGCATTGGGGCATTATCTGCGACAGGAACGTGAGCGAACGATTGTGCGTGGCGTGACAGATGCGGAGTCCGGATCGGGCAATTATGTGTATCGTCCGAATGGGAGCGGGAGTGCGTTGTATGCGACGGATGGTTCGCATCGTAACTGGGTGGGGGAAGGGAATACGACCTCGACTGATTTTGATGCGGCTGTGCCATTGGTGGACTGGACGGATGTTGAAGAGGTGCTGCATTATCGGGCGACAGAAGTGCGGGATGATCGGATGGATGGGACTTCGCGCCCGGTGATTGCTCCGGCCAAGTATGTGCTGGTGCCGGAGGCGTTGCGGGGGACGGCTCGCAGCATCGTCAATGCTACGGAAGTGACTCTGGTGAGCAGCGATGGCGAGATGACGATCGCGAATCCGTTCGGCGGGATGCTGAATGTGCTGAGTTCGCCGTTCATTGATGAGCAGAGCGGGACGGCGAATCGGGACTGGTACCTGGGTGATTTCAAGCGTCAGTTTGTGTGGACGGAAATTTGGCCGGTGCAGACGTTCCTGCAACGTTCGGAAAGTGAAGCGGCTTTCGAGCGGGATGTTGTGCTGCGAGTGAAGGCGCGGTACTTCGGGGGAATTTCGGCTGTGGATACGGCTTATGTCACGAAGGTGAATGGAGTGGCGAGTTAGAGGTTAGGGATTAGAGATTAGTGGTTAGAGAGGGGATAGGCCACAGGGCTTTTTTAAAGCGGAAGGTGGAAAGCGGAAAGCCGAAAGAGGTGATATTGTTACAGCGGTTCCGAAGCTCTCGGCTTTCCGCTTTCCCCTTTCGGCTTTCAATACACGGGCCTCTGGCCACTGGATACTGGGCATTCAAAAGGAGATGTGGATGAAGTTTTGTGGGAAGAGGGTGGTGGGGGAGTTTTGTCGGGGGGTGAGTTTGTCGCGGCCTGATGGGACGGTATGGGAAATGGAGATTCGTCCACTCCCGTTGAGTTTTCAGCGTTCGTTGCGGGAGCGGGGGATTTTGCAGCCGACGGCTCCGACGAAGGTGAGTCGGGATTCTCAGGGACGGGTTTTGCGGGATGGGGATGGACTGGCGGTTTTGCAGCGGGATGAGTCGGCTGCAGAGTATCTGCTGGAGTTGGAGAAATATCATCAGCGGGTTGCGGTGCTGGTGGTTTGGGAATGTTTGCGGGGTGATACACGGTATGAGTTTGAGACGCTGGTGCCGAGTTCGCGGGAGTCCTGGGTTTCGTTTGCGGACGCGTTTCATGAAGAGCTGGAGCAGGCGGGCTGGTCGTCGGGGGATGTGATCTGGTTTTGTGATCGGGTGGCGGAATTGAGTCATCTGGCGGGAGATCATGTCCAGGAGAGCCGTGCTGTTTTTTTCTGAATGGGGAGTCGAAGGCGGATCTCAACACGCCTCGCAGCTTGACTTATTGTGTGCTGCGAGTGTGTGAGCGGATGTCGCTTTCGGCGGAGCAGTTCTGGGCGTTGCGGTACGGGGAGCAGATGGAGCTTTTGGCTTATGAGCGGTTGCGGGAGCAGGAGGAATTGGCGGGTTTCGGGGTTCGGTAATCGGGGTTCGGGGCATTGAAGAACATTGCTAGGCAAGCCAGCAGTGGCACAAGTCTAATGAAATTGAGCGATTGACAGAGCGGTTCGAAGCGAGTCAAGCAGTCAAAGAATATTGAATAAGAGTAAACCACAGAGACACAGAGACACAGAGAGTTTTTACGAGGTTGAATAAAAATGGCAAATTGATCCGAAAACTGCATTTGCATTTGATAGTAAAAGTTCTCTGTGTCCTCTGTGCCTCTGTGGTTCAAAAATTCAAAGACCGTCTGGAGGTTGATTAATGAAGTTGTTTTATGGCCTTCAGAAATCAATTCAGTTTATTTAATAGGTCATATGACTTCTTAAACTTTTAAGTCCATTTCATACAGGTGAGATAGTAATCAATGGTCCGCACAGCGGACCCTACGGGGGTAGAGATGAGTGATTTGGAAGATCTTTCGGGGGTCGCGGGAGTTGAGCTGAGTGTTGAGGCGATTTATGGGATTCTTGAGCAGATTGATCTGGATATCTTGAATCTGGTTCGAGAGGGGAAATTGTCGGCTTTGAAGTATGCGGTGGGGACGGATCCGAAAGCGAGTGTGGATCGGGGGGCGAATTTGAAGGCGTTGATGCTGGCTCGGAAGCAATATGAAGAGTTGGTGCAGGAGAAGTTGAAACGGCAGGAGTTGGTAGAGCCTGGGTGGGAGGTTTCTCAGGGGGATTGCTCGCGCACCGGAATGGGTTAGGGCATGGGGGTGAGTGAAGAGTGGATCTTCTGGGGGCTTCGCTTCGCTGCGACCCCAGCCACCCTTAAATAAATTAATCCGCACAGCGGACCCTACCATCGGGAGACGAATGATGTTGAATGCGATTGTTAATAGTGATTTGAGTCTGGTGTTTTCTGATTTTGGGAAAGCGGTTGTGTATCGCGTTGTGGAGTCGAGTGTTGATGCGGCGTCGCTGGTGGTTGAGGAAGAGTTGACGGATGTGGAATTGCTAGCGATGCCAGGGCATGTGGATGAGCAGCGGTTGGATGTTGCGGATGGTCAGTCCCGTTCGGGCTTGATGGAGTTGGTGATTCGAACTGATGAACTACCAGAGGATTGTCCCTCTTTGACGGATCGCGTGCTAATGGAGGGGGAGGAGTATGCAATTGTGGATTTCCGGTTTGAGCAGGTGTTGGGGGTGGTTCAGTTGACGGTTCGTCGACGGTGAAATTTACAGAGTTCTGGGGGATTCATTGTGCTTCGACCCCAGCCACCCAGGTTAAAAGAAACACTGCTGGGCAAGCCAGCAGTGGCACACGCGGTGAACGCACAGGGATCGTGGGAATACCCGAGCCATGACTGACTCGGCTCGCCTGGACTCAGTTAAAGTTGGTGCGTCAAGACGCACCCTACGGAGGGTAGTATGAGTGTTTCAGTGGAATCAGACTTGGAGTCGTTGCTGGCGAGGTTGGAGGCTGGGCGGGGGCGGATTCGTGAAGGTCGGCGGCGGGGCTTGGTCCAAGTCGGTCAACAGGTGTTGAGGGATGTGATTAGTGAGCATCCGGTGGAGACGGGACGATCTCGGGCGGGATGGGGTGCAGCTTTGAGTTCTCTCGGGTTGACGACGGGAGATGGAGCGGGGGATGCGGGCGGGGAAGGGGAGGCCTCAGTGATTGAGGAGGCTGAGCAGACGGAGGTTGAGGCGATTAATTTTGTGGAGTATGAGCCGTTTGTGGAGTATGGCAGTCGCGGGCGGAGTGGGACGGGAAGTGTCCGAAGAAGTCTGGATGAGAATCGTAGCCAGGGTGCAGACATTGTGGGTGAAGAGATTGCTCGGGCCGCTTTCGAAGAATAATTCAAAGGAAGGTTTCCGATGGTGCAGTTGGGTTGCAGGAATCTGGTGCAGAGTTTTTCGGCGTTTTGGGATGATCAGTTTGCGGGTGGGTGTCCAACGATCTTTCCGGGGATGCAGGTGGATGCGTCGGACTGGAATAGCTGGGTGGAATTGCAGACGCCAGTGATTCGCGAAGTACAGCGGTCGCAGGTCGGTTTGCAGATGGTGCGTTTTTTTGTCGATGTGCATTGTTTTGTGCGACGGGATACGGACTTAAAGAAGGTGCACTTGCTAGTTGATGCGGTGCGGGAAGTGTTATCGAGATCGGTCTGGACGGTGCGGGATGGGACGTTGTCGGGGTTGCCAGTCATTGGTGCGGCTCGAATGGGGGAAACGGAAGTGCGGGATTTGTCGCGGATTGAACAGCGGGTGCTCGGTGGGGATTTGACGCACATGCTGGTGAGCAGCCGCGGGTTGGCTCAGTTAACTGGAGAAGGGGAATAGATGGCGGTTTCAAATCTGGTGAGGAATTTGCGGGATGCGGAGTTGATGCTGGTCGATGGGACCTCGCCGACGCCGTTGTCGTTGACAGTGGTGCTCGATGAGGGCGATCTGACCTGGACGGAGCGTCTGAATACGATTGAGGTGAAGGATCGGGGAAAAATCTCGGGAGGACATTTGCGACGAGGCGATGACGTCTCTGTGACGTTGTCGTTCTCTGCGAAATGGACGCAACTAATCGGTAAGAGCGCGAGTAGTGGGGATCCCCTTCAGTTGTATGAGTTTCTGACACTTGCTTCTGGGACAGAGGTCGTGAGTACCTCTGCTGATGGTGAGCAGGAAACGTTGACGCTTGTGTTTAAGGTTGTCGATCCGGCGGGTGTGGCGGGGGAGACGATTACGTTCGAGAAGGTGTATCGAGAGACGTTGAGCTTGTCGGAAGGGGATGAGTTTAATGTGATTTCGTTAACGGGACGATCGTTTGCGGTGGCACCGACGGTGGAGAGGTTGGTTTGAGGTTGAGGGTTGAAGAGGCTTCGGTGATCTTTTAGATCACTCTAACCTCTCATCACTCACCTCTAATCTCTATGAAGACGCGATTGTTTGGAGAAAAGTAATGGCTGGGTTTTCTGAGTCTTTGAGTATTCAGATTATGGGGGATAGTTCTGGTTTTCAGTCGGAACTGGATGAGGTGATTGAGCGGCTGGAGTCGTTAAATCAGTTGCTGGATCGGTTGGGAAGTTCGGGGAGTGCGTTCAGTCGACTGGGAGCAGATGCGCGTCGGATGTTGAGTCCACTGTCACAGGTTTCTTCGCGATTGCAGCAGGTGGTGAACCAAGTGCGGCAGCTGAGTGGGATGTCGGTTTCGATCAATGTCTCGCCGGCGTTGGCGGCTTTGAATCAGTTGAGTGCGGCGATAGCCCGAGTGGCGGCTCAGTTAGCATCTCTGTCGGGAAGTGGCGGGGGTGGTCGTGTTGGCGGTGGGATTCCGAATGTGCCGAATCCTGGAGGAGGTAATCCGAGTGGAGGATATTCAGGTGGCGGTGGTGGTCGGACATCAGGGTCGCGTCAGTTTGCAGGTGGGGGACTGGTGACAGGACGCAGTGGAATTGATCGGATTCCGGCGATGCTGACAGCGGGTGAATTTGTCGTGCAGAAGGCGGTCGTATCGCAATTGGGCTTGGCTCCACTGGAGGATGTGAATCGGGGAGTGGAGCGGAATTCGAATCGAAACCCCTCAGAGCAGCCGAGTGGTTCGCAGACGATTCATCAATACGGTGAGATTTCCGTGCATGTGAATGAGATGGCCGATGTGAGTGGGCTGTTGAGTGATTTGCAGTTGGAGGGGCATCGGTTGAGGAACCGGAGGGGGTAGAGGTGAGTGGTTAGAGTAGGGAGAAGGTTTTCAGAGGGCTTCGAAGTGGAAATCGAAACTTCGATAATTCTCGTACTTTCAACACTCAACCACACTGGCCACTCGACACTAGCCACTGGGCAATATGATTGCACGGCTCACAGAGCCGTGGCACGAGGACGTTTGAAGAAGGAAGAGTAATGGGAATGGTGTTTAAGCCCTCTGTGCGGAAGGGGGGAGAGTTTTTTGGGTTGCCGGGGCCGATCAGTAAGTTTCAGGTGCAGGATGCCTGGGATTATGAGCGGTACAAAGTGCTGCTCGAAGATGGTGATGGGACGGTGGGGATTTCGCGGAATGGAGTCGATATCACGATTCAGGGAGAAGTGGGAAGTATTGATGGGGAGCCGGTGCTTTCGGAAGTGGAGATGCTGGAAGCTCTGGAAACGCTGCGGACGGCATTGGATACGTCGGATGAGGAGTTGCTAGAGTTTTTTCTGTATCGGGATGATGAAGCGGAGGAGTATCGGTACTTTCGACAGTGTTCGGTTTCGCGATTTCGGTATGAGTTGTCGAGGCCGGAATTGTATGAGTATTCGTTGATTTTGCATGCGGATGATCCGGTGATGCAGACGAGCTGAAACACGGTGTGCAATTATTGCAGGTCAGGCTGAATCTATCTTTGACGCCGAATAAAACACTACTGGGCAAGCCAGCAGTGGCACACAGCGATCACCTCCAGGTCCGCACAGCGGCCCCCTACATTTGTGGCGAGTAGAAAGAAAAACGATGGGTTATCAGAGGCTGATTTTGCATTATGGATATGATCCGGAGGATTTTCTGGGGGTGTTGTCTCAGGGGGCGGTGAAGCGTTGCTGGTTTGAGTTGGATCGACTGGGGGGTTGCGGTGCGGGTGAACTGCGGTTGAATGAAGGGTTTTCAAATCGGGATGCGATTGAGCCGGGGCATTGGATTGCGTTTGAGTATTCGACAGGTGAGCGGTGGTATCTGGGACGTGTGGAAGATGTTGAAAGTGAATCACCAGCTGGGTTGCGAATTCGTTTGGAGGGGCCAGCGATTCAGTTGAATGAAGTTTTTCCGGGCTCGTTCACTGCGAAGTCGGAGGGTGTGAAGCCGCATCGGTATGGGCGGACGGATCAGTTTGGTCAGGATCCCGATTACGATCAGGAGTCTCAGGATTATGTGGTGAATTCGGCCGAGTTGATTCGCAAAATGATCGAGCAATACGTCGTTGGAAAGACGAACATTATTTATGATCCGGATCTGGTGGAGACGGGGCCGTTGGCGAATGATGTGACGACGATGAAGTTTCGGGGTGAGGAATCGGTGCGTAGTGTGATTAAGGACCTGGCGTTGCGGGCGCGGAATGCGACATGGGGAGTGGATGCGGAGCGGCGGTTCTTTTTTCGGCAACGGCGGGACGATGTACTGGCGGAATATCGGGAGCATCGCGATTTAACGAAGTTACAGGCTTCGCGGTCGCGGGAGTTATTGTTTAATCGGGTGATGCTGACGGGCGATTATGTCTACGATTTTCGAAATTATTCGTCGCAGCTGGCGCGGCGGTCGTATCGGTGGCGGGGGAATTATCGGCAGCCGACGAGTATCGATCAGCATGGGGAACGACGGATTCGAGTGTGGGTCCCCTGGATTCGGACGGCTGAGGATTCACGCTCGTTTGTCTCCGAGTTCTTTCGGATCTATTCGCAGCCAGTGACACGGTTTTCATTGCAGACAAAACCTCAATCGGTTTTGCCGTTGCCTTGGGAGGGATGTGTGAGGTTGAAGGATCGGAATCTGTCTGACTTGGAAGAATGTCCAGCGGAGCGTATTCGAGTGCTGTTTGATCATGCTCCTCAGTTTCAGATTGCATTGGGGCCTGGAGATCCGCGGGAGTTGTGGCCGGAGCCGCCGCACGATGAACGGTGGGAGTTGCCAGAGAAGAATTCGGGAAATGGCGATACGGATTTGACGAATTCGGAGCCGTCGTTGACATCGGTCAGTGGGAGTGGAGGTGGGAGCACAAATCCAGGATCGAGTTCGGCTGGTGAGAGTTCTGACAATGGATTTTCTGAGACCTCTGCTGCGTCCGACCACTCTCTGGGCAGCAGTGAGGATTCGATGGATTCGCAAACATCGTCTCATACTTCGTATTCCTCAAGTACTGCGGAATCCAGTAGCGGAATGGACGTGACGAGTTCAAATGGCGAAAGTTCTGAGCTTAATAGTTCTGAGATAGGTAGTTCTGGAAGTGGGGGTTCCTCAGTTGGAGAATCGGGTGAGAGTTCGATTGAAATTGTCAGCTCCGGGAATACGTCTGTCGGAGTTACGGATTTGAGTGGCGGGGCGACGAGTTCGAATCAATGGGATTCTTCTGGCAATTGGAATTCCGGTGGAGGAGGTTCGACTCTGATTTCTGACGAGAGTGATGAATCCACGTTTGCCAGCTTTGAGTCCTGGTAATGAATGTTTAGTCTTATTCGCCGAGCAGTGTCTGACCGACAAAGTTGTAAGGATAAAATGATGCAGGGAATTGAGGGGACATTTTTTCGAGGGACGACGGATCGTCAGCGGAAGGATGCAAATCTGAAGGGGAACTTTGCTGCTCCACACGGTAGTGCGTGCTGGTTAGTTGGCGGTGGCCCTTCATTGACGCAGGAGTTGGCAGATGTGATTGAGCGGACGCCGGTGCCGGTGATGGCGGTGAATTTAGCAGGGAGTGGAATGCTGAGACCGACGTTCTGGACCGCTTATGATCCGACGTCGCGGTTCTTGCGATCTGTGTATCTGGATGCGGGAATCACGAAGTTTGTCAATTTTCGACGGAGTTCGGATCTTGTGCCGGAGTCAACGTACAAAGTTTGTGAGTGTCCTAATCTGTATTTCTTTGAAGGCGAGCGAGAGCGGGGCTTTGATGACTTTCTGGATTGGGCTCACAACAGAATTGTTGATTGGAATGATAGTTTTGTGCAGTCCATCGACATTTTGTATCAACTGGGATTCCGGCGGATTTATCTGGCCGGATGTGAAATGCACATCAAGGTCTCTGCAGAAATGTGTAGCTATGCGACGAAGAGGGGAGTCTCCTTTGGGGAAAATGTTTCGCTGAGTGAATTTGTCTCAACCTGTGAAAAACAGGGAATCAGCTGTAAAGAGCTAGCGCAGTTGGAGTCAGCCCAGGTCTATCACTTCGATCAGGAGAAATCGCTGGCGGCTGCGGTGGCGACGGATGCTCATTATTTCCGTGTGTCCCAGTATTTGCGATTGTCGCGATTGTCAATGTCGCGAGCAGGATTGCAGTTGGTCTCGGTCACGCCGGGGAGCCGATTGAATGATTATTTTCCGTATCAGAATGTTGAAGAAGTCTTTGCTGAAGTTTGTGAGCGGGTGGGAAATCCCTCCGAAGAAGTGACGGCAGGATTGTATTCGATCACTGGTCCGCGACTGCCCAGGCTGGACTGGAAAATGCGTGACTTTCAACCGCTTCACTGGCCAGAAGAGAGGAGAGATTGTCATCGAGCTCGATGTGAGAAGAAGAGAGAACAAGAAGAGGGACAGATTCAGGATGAGGCAGATCTTGAAATTCGTGATCATGACAATGATCGACGATATCGTGAGAAACTATGCGCGTTGCAAGCTGCGAAAATCGAGATTCATGAAGAGGGATGATGCGGATGGCAGAGAATCTTAAAGAGATCACAGTGGTGATTCCTCAGCACAATTGCTGGTTTGAAACGGTTGCGTGTTGCTCTTCGTTATGGCGTCATCATCAAGAGAAATTTCGAATTGTTATTGTGGATGATGGTAGCGATGCGAAAAACCGTGGATATGCGAAGAAGTATTTGAATGCACGAGTGACGATCCTCACACAAAATCATCGCGGTGTAACCGCGGCCTGGAACAGAGGAGTCGCGGCTGTGGACTCCCGGTTCATAGTCCTGCTAAACAATGATGCCATGACCCTGGGGGCCTGGTTGCCGGAAATGCAGACGTTATTAAAAAGAAACGAGCATGGCCTGGCTGGGGCGGCTTTGCGATGTGAGAAGATGTTGGCGAAAAATCTTCGCAGGCATTGCCCTCATGGTGATGCGACATTTCTGGAAGGTTGGTGTCTGGGCTTTTCCAAAGCAACATTTGAAAACGTTGGTTGTTTTGACGAGTCGTTGAAGCTGTACTGGTCAGATACAGACTGGCAATTGAGGTGGTTGCAGTTGTTTAATCGCAACTCCCAGGATTTATGCCTGTTGAATCCGGGGCGAATCAGGCATCGCGGGCATCAATCGACCCAATGGTTGAGTGAATCGACACAATGGTGGAAAGAGGATCGAGAGCGGTTTCTGCTCAAGTGGCAGAAAGTGAAACATGAATTTGGAACTGTTCGATAGGATCGTGGTTTGAGTGGACTGGTGGCTTACGGTGAATTCCCGAAAGGAATATGATGCGGCTGATTCAGTATTGTAATGTGGGAAATATTGTGGGCGGCACGGCTGCATGTGCTTGGTCGGTGACACGGGCGTTACCCGATTTCGAGCATGTCGTGCTGTTTCGATCGCAGCCGACGTTGGAAACAAGACAAGCGTTTGAACATTGCAAAATTGCCTTTGTTCCACATCTGACAAGTGAAATACTGATGTCATGGCGAGCGGATGTCCTGATATTGCACAACATTTCGCCAGCAAATGTTTTTTGGGGACATGAGAAAAAGAATTTGCCCGTACGCGGACTGCAGTACATTCACTCTACTGGGGGAAGTCGAGCCGGCGCGGCGCGGATGGTCTGTTGTTCCGAGAGTCTGAAAGAGCAACTTGGCCATCCATCGATTGAGGTTTTAACACAAGGTGTTCCCGTCGCAGTCTCTGGGTCGACATGTCGTCGAGAGCAGAAGCGGTTTGTGGTAGGACGAATCTGCACTCCAGTGGACCGAAAATGGCCGACAGAGTTGCTGAGCTTTTATGATCGACTCGTAAAAATTCATCCTCAGATTGACTGGGCGTTTGTCGGTTGTCCGAAGTCCTTAGAACAATCTTTACGTGAAGTTTGTTGCGGGCGTGCCGTTTTTCATCGAGCGGAATTCAATGCCCGGAAATTACTGAGAGATTGGCATGTATTGCTCTATCATCATCCGAGTTTGACAGAATCGTTCGGGCGGACTGTTGCTGAAGCGATGCGTTGTGGGTGTGTACCAGTTGTGGATGATAAAGGTGGATTTCGGGAGCAAATCATTCCAGGAGCGGGTTACTTGTGTGGAAATGTGGAAGAGTTTTCAGCTGCGTTAGAGGAGTTGTTAATCCCCGAGAGATGGATCTCGCATTCTCAAAACTGCCAGAGCCATGCGGACGAGCATTTTTCCCTCCGATCATTTCGTCAGCGACTGCTCTCGCAGTTGATTTGCTTGTGAACTGCCTCGTTATCCAGAGATCGCATTGTTGAATTTACAATTTATTGTGGAATCACAGCAGTAATCAGACGGTATTTCCTTCTGAGAAAATTTCGCTAGGCGATTGTTAAGAAAATCCGTTATAAGTCTCCTCCCTCCTTATTATCCCACCGATCTCCTGCTATCAGGGCTTCTGATGTTCTATCGTGAATGCGGCTGGGACACTCTTGTGTTCCTGTGCACTACCATGATCTGCCTCTGTGCAAATCCAGAATTAACTTTAGGGCAACTTCACAAGCCTGAAGTGACCAAATTCCCGTATGAAATAATGCCTCCTCCCGCCCCGGGCGTTCAATGGGATCGAAATTCAGATTCTGAAATGCTTCCAGGGTTTCCCAAGCCAGATGATCGGCCTTCACCGCTCGAACTTTCGGACCCGAGTATTCCAGAAGCACTGTCTGGCCAACCCTACTCTTCATCTGTCCCGCAGCCTCCTGTTGCACTCCCTTTGCCGGGAGGACACACCTTTGAGTCTGGAAATGGTCCCTATTTTTCTGAAAATTATGGGACAACCGGGCAGGAACAGTGGCTAAATTCCCCGAGTGCGATGGGGAACTCCCAAAGTTACCCGACAGACGATTATTGCCTCGATGGATATTGCGATGACGGCAAGCCCTGGCAATGGACGCTGCTGCCGGCCGAAGTTCTCTACAAATCTTATCTGGGAGGCCCGCGCGAGCCTCGATTTGCGTCTAATATTGCCTACCTGAAGGGAACGGGCTGGATCTGGGAGTTGGAGTCGGGAGGGCGAGCTGGATTATTGCGATATGGAACCACGCGGCATCGATTTAACGAAGGCTGGCAGTTGGACATTTGGGGAGCGGCATTTCCCCGATTAAATTTTGTAGAAAGCTTGGATGTCGATGCCGTCGATTTTAAAGTGGGTGTCCCGATTACCTGGACGAAGGGACGATTTCAGGCCAAGATGGAGTGGTATCACATCAGTTCGCACCTGGGAGATGAGTTTTTATTGAAAAACCCAGGTTTTAATCGACTGGACTATCTTCGAGATTCGATCGTACTGGGCGGAGGTTTCTTTCCGACCCCTGATGTACGAATTTATGCAGATGCCGACTATGCCTACAATACAAACGGTGGAGCAGAACCCTGGCATTTTCAGTTCGGGGTCGATTATTCACCAATCTGCGTCTCAGAACATGGTATCCCGCAGCCTTTCATGGCTGTGAATGGACTCATCCGACAAGAAGTCAACTACAGTGGTGGCGTCAATTTTGTGGCGGGCTGGCAATGGCGAGGACACGAAAAGGACAGTTTGTTCCGTGCCGGAATTCAATATTATGCCGGTCAGTCGCTGCAACTTTCGTTTCTGAATGAATACGAAGAGTTACTGGGCTTTGGCTTGTGGTATGATTTTTAGGATTTAAGAAGTGCGCATAAAAAAATCTCTCTCAAAAGTTTGAGAGAGATTTGACCCCAGGGGGATTTGAACCCCCGTTATCGGACTGAAAATCCGTTCCCGATGAATATCAGTCCGGTGATCTCTTATTTGACACGTTCCATAATCTCACCCCGGCTTGCCGCTTCGAGTCTTTTTGCCGCGATTTCGCAGTACTCTTCAGACTGCTCAATCAGGACAGCCCGGCGACCCTGCAAGCTCGCAGCGACTCCCGTTGTTCCGCTTCCCGCGAATGGATCGAGAATCAGCCCATCGTCCGGAGCGACTCGCACAAGTTCTTTCAGCAGTTCCAGCGATTCCCCTCGATACAACCGGACCGAATCCGATTCGTAGTACGGTTTTTGATCAATTTCAGGCCAGCACATTTCCTCAGTTGACCGACCATTAGTTTTGCCTCCGTGCATCACTTTCACATTCCTTACAACTTTGGTTTGGTCAGTGTGTTGACCAGGCCATTGTTGAGGAGCCGGCGACGGGGAACAGCCGTCGCCGTGCTCCGACTTTCACATCAGATAAAACAGCCGCGTTCCATCGCCGCTGATTGAGATTGATCTGGCACCGAATTGCAGATCGGCATTCCAACCGAGGTCGATCGACCAGCGATCGACGCCGTTTGCCGTGATCGACTTGATCCGGGCGTTGCCCTGTTCGAGTTCTGGCGAATACCAGTTTCCCGCCGCATCGCGGACCGCTGGTTGCGATGGTTCGCCTTTGATTCTTGTTCGCTTGTCGATGTTTGATCCCGGTACCAGTGGCCAGGGAACCGAAATGTCGTCGGGAATTTCCACTTCCGATCGCCACAAGCCGACGAATGTTCCGAACTGATCATTCCAGGTGAGGCCATTCACATTGCCTTTGAGGTAGCCAATAATCGAATCATCAGCACCGCCAACGGCTGAACGATCTTCCCGCCATTCGGTGATTCGCAAATCGTTATCCAGAATCCCGCTGATCACTTGCCAGAGTGGCAGCGCACCAGGTGGAACTTCGCCAATGGTCATCGTCGGTTCCGGATAGACTACAAACTGGTCGCCGTCCTGATATCCGTAAACTTCGCCCGTATACATGGAATTGAAACCGATCCGACCGTCGGGCAGGATGAAAAAGCCGCCTCCGGATCCGTCCGGACCTGGTCGACCGTCGCCGATGAACGAATAACGTTCGTCGGCATGTTCGCTGGTTGCCATGATGGCCCCCGTTGAGCCATTGAAACGAATCAAACGCCCGTCGTAGAACTCACGATTCCAGAGCAGCAAATCTCCGTTGGGATACAGAAAATAAGCCGGCTCCCGGAGATTCGGCAAATATGATCGCGACCAGAGCAGCTGGCCATTGGGACGCATGACACCGAACTGGCTGCCGGATCCGACATAGATTGAGCCGTCGCTCCGGACCATTGGGCCGAGGTCCTCGGATCCCAGAATTCCAAAACCGGTCGGACGCGATTGCAGACCGCCAGCAACATCGATCGCGAGCAGCTCGCCGCCAGTGTTGTGAATTGTTTGAATCCACACGATCCCGGATCGAGCGGCCGCATTGATCACTTCCGTGCCATACGGGAAATCCCGCTGCAATAATGCGAACGATAAGCCGCCAGAATGCTCCCACGACGTGACGATGGGAACCAGGCTGGATAAATCGCCGCGATCTTCACTCGATTGCGTCACAGCCACCACGTGCGAACCGTTCGCATGCAGAAATGCAAATTCACGCGAATATAAATTCTCAGCCGTGGTCCCCTTCTCGATCGAGAACGAACCGCACGAATCGGAAAACGAGACCGACGCATCGACAGGACGTGAGTGTGCTATCCCATCGCCACGGGACCAGAGCAGCTGGCCGTTGGCCGTCGATCGGCAAAACAGGACCGGCAGCCGGGAACGGGATCCCGGAGAAAGGATCTCTTGTCGCGTTTGAATCGTTTTCATTAGTCCGACCAGGTGGGAGCCAGCAAGCGAAGACGTAGGCCTTGCCCGGGTGGCAATCCCAGATTGCTGATTTGTAACGGCTCGATCGTCTTGCCCGTCATTGAAGGGCCAAACATCAGATTGATAGCACAGTAAGTGAGCGGACCGCCGATGGCTTTCACATGCAGCGGATCCAGAATGCGGGGATGCGATCGCACGGCTGTGAGCAGCTGCTCTTTGGTCGCGTGTGTCGATAATGAAAACGCATGACTCGTTTCATCAATGACGAGCGTGCAATCGACCGTGCCATCGGGAAAGCCGTCGGCGTCGATCTGCTGAACCATCACCGGCCATTGCTCGGCGTGAATGATTCGCCAGGCCCCTTCCGACTGCACCGCAAACACCAATGTGCGATCGCACAAACGCAAGCCAGGCAGCGCGTGATAAATCGTTTCCTCGACTGGCAGTAAATTGCCGTATTCGTCGCGTTCGTCCTGGAAGATCAGTTGCGGCGTTTCCCCTTCGAACGGCTGTGCTTTCACGGCCACTGGTTTTTGTGGGGATTCCGGAGGCGCAGCCGATTCGAGCAGCTGAAACATTTTGAAGGGTGTCACCTGAAAGAATCGGCGCGGGGGATCCTTGGTCGATTCCCCGCTGATGATTCGATTCTCATAGGCGAGAACCGCTTCGCGTGTCCTGGCCGCATCCCGTTGTGAGAAAATTACGCCGCTCATGGCTTGCTCGAAATCTTTCCGGAAATGGTTCCCTCGCGTCCGTCGATCGAGCCGCCGAGGTTGCGGAATTCACAGGCGACCGAGGAATAAATCCGCCCGTAAAACAGCGAGCCCGAATGAATTCGAAGTTTGGTGAAGTGAAAGGCATCGCCCTCGAAGAATCCCAGGCCGACGTCGCCGTCGAGCTGCTCGTATTCGTTGCTGGAATTCGTGCCATTGATGACGAGTGCCGGCACACCGAGCTCGATGGCACCGCCGGTATTGTGGATCTCGACAAATACCTGATCGCCGCCCACATCGAATCGCATCCGTCCGGAACTCGATCCGTTGCCTTCGCCGATCTGGAGCAATTGTTGTCCATCCGGATCAACACCGATTTCGAGGGAGGTCGGCAAGTACTCCTGATATCCGCCTGCATTCATACGCGGCAAACCGATTGCGGCCGTGAAACGGGAGCGGTGCAACAATGCATCGAACACCAGGCGAATTGTGTGGGTGCCTCCTCCGTAATTGTTGATGGTGACAGGCACGCCAGCGAGCGTCAGTTTAAGCCGCAACGAATCGCGATCATATTCCGCGACTGTGTAAGCCTCGGCAATGTCGAGGCCGCCAGGCAGCGTGTCTGATGTCTTGACCATCAATGTTTGACCGACCCGGAAATCGGCCTGCTGGTCGAGAATCAATTCGTTGGTGGCCGGATCGACTGTAAATGTGATGCGTTGCCGTAATCCGTACAAACAGGGAATTCGACCCGATTCAAAAATGATGACGTCCCCGGAATTCGGGATCCGGCTTTCCCCGGTATCGACGACTCGCCAGTTGAGCGGATCATCAAAATGATTGGCCCCCGCTGAGCGGACCAGCTCGGAGGCCTGCAGGCGACCGCCTGGAATGTATTCGAGAGCAGCAATCTGAGAGTTCGTGAGATTGAGATCCGCCGCCGACATTGTGATAGGTCCGACGGACGTGTTGAAATCGAACAGCATTCCCGATGCGAGATCACCAATCACAAGGACATCGCCCGCTCCCAGGCCATCAAGTCCTTCGAGCGCGGTTTTGTTATCGGTTGCCGTGGCGTCGAATTCAATCGGTTCAGTCGTCACTGGCGCTAAGAACGTCGTCGATCCATCGATCGACGTTAATGTCAATTCATAGAATCCGAAATGCGGATCGCCCAGGACAAACAGGCGATATTGAGCCCCCACGGCTGGGGACCCTTTTTGTTGTTCTGTGATCAGGATAGACGCTCCGTTGGAACCGACCTGAATCCGGTACCAGGTCGCGGTTGAAAATTCTCCATTGGGATCAATTGGATCGAGATAGGAAGTCACCTGAATCAAGGCGACATCCTCGCCGGCCAGGTCGCCGTTGAATTCAATCTGCCAGGCGTTGAAAGCCAGGCCGGTGACAAAGACATTGCCATTGAGTGCAGCAATCTCATTGAGCGCCGTATGGATGGCCTGATCGTCGATCGGCAGATAGACCACACCAGCATTGCCCGAATGACGCAGCTCGATGTAACCGCCGCCCAGGGATTCGAAATCGTCGATGATCAGTTTTTGCCGCGTGTTCGAAACGGCTTCGTATGGTCGAGTGGTTTCGACCGAGGGCACCGGTGCGGTTCCGGCCAGCGTGTAGTTTTGCACGGATCCACTCAGAGCGGCCTGAGAGACAATCGAAAGGGTGAATGCGTTGCTCGATCCCGTGGCGGTCACTTCAAGTCCGGAGACGCCTGAGAGAGTACTGGCAATCTGAGCGGGTGTTTTATTCCAGAGGGTGGTTGTGGTCGCAAAGATGCCGCCGCCCAGACCATTCAGGTTCAAAATCCACGATCCTGAAGTCGGTGTGCCATCGATCACAATTGCAAGGGAAGTGACATAGCTGGTCTGATTGGTCAAATTCCCCTGAAACTCAGATCCAAAATACGCTTGATTCGGAAAGTTGAGGGAGATTTGTCCGGCCTGTCCGACCGTTTCCAGGATGATTCCCCACGTTCGCGAGAAACCACCGGAGTCGATCGCCTGGATCGTTCCGCCGTTGGCCGAGACCGAGAGAACCGAATTCCCGAACAGCGTCCGGAACCAGTTCTGAACCGTTTCAGCATTTGCATAGAAATCACCGTTCACAACATTGCCGCCGCCGGTCAGGGTGACGGTGCCCGGATTCGAAACCAACACCAATTGATATTGAGTCGTGTAGCGATAATCCGTGGTCGTGATCTGCTGATATCCCTGGTCGGCCACGCGGACGTTGACCGCTTTCAGATTGTTGATGACCTGCATCAACGCGACATTGCCGAGAGTGACGTCGAACTCACACAAGAAACCGCTGGCAAGTGTGCCTGACACTTCGACTTTGCCCGCTCCCACATTGGAGAGTGCTTCAAGTGCCGTCTGCAGATTCGCCGCCGTGAAACCGTAGTTGAGAGTGGCCGTCGTCTGCGTGCCAATTTTGATCGCCAGAGAACCGCCAAACACATCGCCTGAGATCGTGAGCTTTTGCTGTTGTCCGAGGCCTTCAGCTCCTCCGTTGATCGGTTCGATCCGTGCAACTGGATTGCCGGTTTCACCATTGAGCAGATACGGGAACCAGTACAACACCAGGTCGGCTGGAATGTTCGTAGCTCCAGCACGATCGCCGATCAGTTCGACATGCACTCGACCGGCAATCGCCGGATCATTCGTGATTTGATAATTGGCCGATCCAAAGTAGGCATCGAGCACTGTCACTGCAGCCGCATCGAACGCGACCGGTGCGTCATTGGTACCAGCAAAATGTTTGAGTGTCGCCCCTTCAAACAGTTGCAATGAACCTGGTGTGCCGAATGGGGCCCCCGTGTCTCTGACGATATCGATTTGCCAGATTGTGTTTTGCCGGATCGGAGACAATCCCGAAATGTCCGCCGTCATTAACGGCAGATCGGTTTCGGCAAGCGTTCCCATGAATTCGACATCGATCACCGTTGGACCGGTTTCACCATCACGATAATGCACTTCGAGTCTTGGCCCTTCTCCGTCGACGTATCCGACCGAATGATCTTCGAAGGTGATGTTGCCAGTCGTCGGGGCAATGCATTTGAAATGCAGCAGCACTTTCGTGAGGTCGCCATAGGAATCCATCAACTCCTGAATGATGGGAGCGAGTGTCGAAAGGACGATCGTGTTTGAGGAACCGTACAGCGTCGTGACGACTTTTGCCGTTGTCAGCGGACGTGTCAGCAAATCAGTATCATCCGCAATTGCCAAAGGGGACGCCTGGTCGATGGCTTGAATTTCAACCTTCACCGCCGCGTTCGGTGTTGAGCTGATGCGATTGAGAGTCAGTCGAGCCAGATCGAGATCGACGTTACCTGGCAGCGTCCCATTGAGATCAATCAACATGAACATGCTACTGACGATCTGACCGACGGAATCAATGCCATGGCCAATCTTCATGCCGCCAGTCGTCTCGAAACTTTCGGATGTTGCATAACCATCATCGGAATTGACCTTGGTTGTGCCGAACAGTTTTTGGAGTGGTCCGGTTTCGCCATCATCGGTGACGAACGTCACTTCGGAATTGTCCGCTCCCAATGCATCATCAAATGCGGTTTGATACTCGGCCTCATCCGCATCAAAATCGACCGGACCGATCGGCGTGCCGTCCAGTCCGTAAATGATGGCCCCAGATTCCGGAGCTCCTCCAATAATGATTCGCTGGATTTCGTTTTGTCCGGCGGAATAACTGCGGAGTGATTCAATGGAGACGTCAGCCGTTCCCCCACGAAGGTCCTCTCCGGAGAGTGTCAAATCGCTCACATTCTGACCGGCGAATTGCCCCTGGAATGTGACGCGAATCAATTCGTCGGAAACATCTTCCACAACCACATCGCCCTGGTTGATCGCATCCAGGGCTTCCAGTTCCGCCTGCAGATCGGACGCATCGAAATCATGATCGAGTGTGAATGATTCGCCAGCAAATAAGCCGTCGATGGTGCCCGATGTGGATCCGCTGAAATTGGCTTTGCTGATCAACACCACTTCGTTGAACGTGGATGAACCGCCGTAGTTGATCCACGCCAGAAACGGCACACCAGGTGTTGCGGCGGTGAGGAGGACTCCAGCATCGACAACAGAAGCACGTGCGGTTTTGAATTCGGGCGAACTGGCCGAATTCCAGCCGGCCGCGATCGTGGATTTGCTCCAAGTGTCGAACTCGATCGACTTGTTGGAAATGCCGATTTTGATGGATCCGGCAAAACCGGCTGGCGGATTCGGCAGCAGTGTTTGTTGGGCGACGTTGGGAGAATCGCCGCGATAAGTCAGACGTGACATATTAAAAATCCTAGCCTGTTTTGAGGGGGAGTACGGAAAAATCGAGAGCCTCACGAACGCGGAAATCCAAGATGACGACGTCGGCAAACTTTTCGGGATCGAGCTGGCCATCTTTTACCAGCTGCAGGAATCGGCCATCGGCATCGAGCAGCTGCGGTTCCACGGACGGGACACCATCGACTTTGATTTGTTGGAATTCATGTTTGATCTGATCTTCCAGTTGGGTACCGCCATTGCCATCGTCGACTTCGACTTGCACCGTGCGTTTGATCAATTCATAAAATCCACGATTGAGGATTCGCTTTTGCCAGCCTCCTGGACGGCTTTGCAATTGCATCCGGAGAGTACGGAAGCGGATTCCCTGATCGTATTGATAACGGCTGCAGCCGGCGGACTTGATTCGCAGTTCCCCTTTTTCGAACGTCTCGCCATCGAACCGGACGGCTCCGGAATTGACGACGCCGCCTGAGTACTGCCGAAACCATTTTGGTTTCTCGGCCACGGGCACTTCGATGTCGGCAATCAGGCCCGGCATTTCGACCAGGACCTCGGAGAGTGGTTCTCCGGTCACTGTCGTGAACGGTTTTCCGTCGAGATCTTTCGGGACGGCAACCTGATATTCAACGGATGACCAGTCGATTGACGGTGGTCGGTCGAGTGGGTTTTCTTTTTGATCGAACAGATCGTTTGTGTAGAAGGCTTCGCAATCCCATTCTTCGCCGGCTTTCGGTTTTTGAGTTGCGCGTCGTGAAACGCACCGCATCGTGGGATCTTCCAGTAGGGCTTCCCAGCGACGCGGAAAGAGCGGATATTCTTTGACCGTTTCGGCTGTGTCCCAGGCCGAGTCTGTGATGGCTCGGAATCGTCGGCGAAGTTCTTTCACGCCCGAGCGATCTTCGTTGAATTCATCGGCTGGTAATTCATGCCACGCAATGACACTCATGCGGTTCCTCCCCAATTGGTTGTTTCGGGACCGTCGCCGTCCTGCAGAGTCTGTTTGATCTGCGCGAGTGTGACATTGCCATCGAGCAGACCGGCGACCATCTGTGAGAGCAGTTGCTGATTCTTCTGTTCTGACTTCGGCTGAAAGGCCGCTGAGAGAACCGCGTTCAAACCTTCAGAGGATCCGAGTTCGACGGCTCGGTTCGTTTTATTGCTGGCGTTCTCGCTGGCCTCTTCGAGGCCGAGTGTTCTGGCCAGTGATGTTGATTCTTCTTCTTTGAATTTGTCGGCCGCGTCTTGCGAGACCAGGCCGGCATCGACCGCTTTGGTGAGCTGCTGCATCCGTTCTTGAAATTCAGCCAGCGGATCGGCTTGCCGATTCACCTGGTCGGCGAATTGTTCCAGATCTTTTTGGCCGTCGTCGCCGAGTACTTCGGTTCGCTTCATCGCGTAGGCGCGGTCGTACTGTTCGTTGGAGATGTCACCACGCTCCAGAGCGTCGTACAGATCGTTGGCGAACTGCTCGAACTTCTCTTCGGGAGTCTGGACGGAATCGAGGATTTGAGAAACGAATGAATCCTGTTCGTTCTTTTTTTGATCTCTTCTTTGATCTCTTCTTTGATCAAGCATCGCAGGATCAATTTGAGGACCGACAACCATTTCTGTTGGATCGGCTTCCGTCTTTTTTTTGCCGAGTTCATTGAATTTTGTTTGCAGGATATCCACATAATTGGCTGTCGTATCGAGCCGGTTTTGCGTGTCCTCCAGTTCTTTCTCAGCGACTTTCAGAACCTTGTTTCCAGGCAACGTGAGCCAGCTCGCGTTAAGTCGATCGACCTCTTTCTGAGCTCCCTTCACGCTCGCTTCATAGCCCTGTAACTCTTTTTTTGCCATTTGAAGCTCGCGAGCCAGAAAACCGCGTTTTGCCTTGGGATCGGAGAACGTTTCGGCTTTTGCGAGTGTCTCATTCTGCCTTTTGCTGGTGCGATCATTCAACTTTTTAGTGAGCTCATCCCCACGTTCCATTTCTTTATTCAGCGCACCGAATTTGTCTGATAATTGCGAGACCAGCATGATCACACCAACAAGCGCCATCGCTCCCAATGCAATCCCGAAACCGGTCATCAGAACCGTTGCCGAGGTGAGAACAACCTTAACAGCACCGATTGCCGTCGCCAGACCTTTCATTACAAATCCCGCCGCTGAGACAGACGCTCCCAGGACAACCAGTCCGCCGCCGAGTGCCGTAACAGATCCCAGGACAGTCAGCAGCGACTGGTTAAGTTCTTCATTCTTTGAGATCCATTCGGACGTTTTGCCCAATACCGTCGTAAGATCCTGAATAAACGGCTCTAACACTGGCGTGAGCGATTCGCCGAGCTGAATCATCGAGCCTTCCAAGGCCGAGAGCATGATGCGGATTTTGCCGCCAAGGTTGTCGTCCATTGCGGCGGCCGTCTTTGCGGCGGCACCGCTGACATCATTGAGCTTGTCAGCCAGGCCGGTGACACCGCCAGCTGTTTCAGACAACACGTTTGCCGACGTAATACCCAACAAACCGAAGGCCGCTGCCATCTTTTCCGTTCGCTCGGCAACGGGCATGTTTTTCGTGGCTTCGTTGATTTCATCGAGAATTTGAATCAACGGTTTCAGATTATTAGCCGCATCAACGTTGGAGACACCGAAGATTTTCTCCAACTGTTCGCCGGATCCCGCTGAGATCACACCGAGACGACGCAAGGCCGTTCCAGCTTCCGAGCCCTGGATGCCGACGTTCCCCAACACGCCGAGCAGGGCAACCGTGTCTTCAAAACTCATTCCCAGAGATTTGGCCACCGGTCCGGCGTATTTCAGCGATTCGCCGAGGCCTTCGACGGTGTTGAACGTGCTGTTTGCGGCGAGCGTGAGTACATCGGCGACTCTTGCCGCGTCTTCGGCTCCCAGGCCGAATTGTCGGATACTCGAGGCCATGATGCCGGCACTAATCGCCGCTTCAGTGCCGGTGGCTCTTGACAACGCGAGAACCGATTCGGTCATCTTGTCGACCTGGCCGGCGGTAAAACCGGCCCGGCCGAGTTCGGTCATGATTTGTGCAACTTGCGTCGCCGTAAAACTGGTTGTGGCCCCGAGCTGCTTGGCCTTGGCTCTGAGCATTTCCAGATCGTTTGCCGAGGCGTTACTGACGGCTCCCACCGCTGACACCTGATCTTCGAACGTCGAAAGCGTCGTAATGACCGGAATCAGCCCAGCGGCGGCCAGAGATCCGCCCAGGACCATATTGCGTCCGATGGTCATCGTCTGAGCGCCAAAGGCTTTCAGACGATTGGCCACGCGCGTGAGTGCCTGCTCGGCTTTGGTCGTTTTGGCGTACACCTCGACATAGGCGCCGCCAGCTCGTGTGTCTCTGGCACTCATGTTGGTCGAGCATCCTTGCTCTGATGATTAAACGATCAATTAGTAAACATCGGTTTGAGAATCTTCAAATCCACTTCCTCAAAATCGATGTCATCCTGACGTGATTTCGGATCCGTGAACGGATGAAAATCCGACCGCTTGAACGGTTCGGAATCGGCTGATCGATGG
The DNA here is from genome assembly GCF_007859715.1 of Rubinisphaera italica. Lineage (NCBI taxonomy): Bacteria > Pseudomonadati > Planctomycetota > Planctomycetia > Planctomycetales > Planctomycetaceae > Rubinisphaera > Rubinisphaera italica. Next base: position 4,959,996 of record NZ_SJPG01000001.1, on the reverse strand, counting down.
CAGTTGGCCATCAGTGACAACAGGTCGGCCGTGTGGTTCCAGCGTTCACGGCCGTGCCCTTCTGTCATCCAGTCGAGTTCGCGAAGCGTGTAGGGCTCCGGATTTATTCCGAGGATTCCGGCGAGCTCGTAACATCGCTGGAGGATGTCTTTTCGCCGTTGATCGGAAGATTGTTGATCTGCTGAATCGTCTCGGTGATGATCCGGTCCTGTTCCCGTTTCACGTTCGCATAGATCGCCCGATTCAGATCCCGTCGGGCTTTCGGGAAAAAATCGAACAGTTCCTCTATGAACGCCTCGGACGCCGCTTCGAGCCCGTCGCCGCCGAGGCCCTCGGCGAATTGTTCGGGTGTCACTCCCGGATTCTGAGTCTTGTCGACCAGCTCCCAGAGCAGATCGACGAACAACGCGGGATCGTTGGCCAGGCGGGTTGGCAAATGAGGATCGAGCAGATCGAACGGTTTGCCATCCTCGCTGAAAACCCGACGCACTTTTTTGAGCGTGCCAACGTTAATCTGGATCCGCCATTGGCGTTTCAGATCGTCATAAAAAACTTGCATCGAAATTCCTCATCCTGCAGAGATTACGAAATGTCAGTTAATCTGAGGCTTATACCGTCGCGTCGATGAACCATTCCGGGACGCCTTCGGTTTCCCCTCGCGTGATTTTGACGTTGCAGTCGTAGACCAGGACTTCTTTGCGGGCTTCCGTGCGGTTCATCTGCATGACTTCGAAGTCCGCATGAATGCCTTCTGAACCGGCCGTTCCGAGCGAACCGTCGAGGAAATGCATTTCCAGAGGCGTGTTATTGAGCAAAGAATCCAACAATGCGGTTTTGATGGGATCGTCCGCTTTGACGAGCAGCTGGAAGTCGACAGAAACAACTTTGGTTGTTCCTCGGACCATATCCCACTCATCCCCTTTGGCAGAATCATCCGATTCATTCTTGGAGAAGTTGAGAGTGACCTGATCTTTGATCGTTGTCATTTCGGTGTCGGTGCCTGCAAGGTTGACGTAACTCTTGGCCTTGAAGGAAAGTTTTGAACGTGACATGTTTCAGAGTCCTTTCTGAGGAAATATGAATTAAGCGTCGGCGAACATCTTCGCCAGACGTGGTTCAGCTTCATCGAGTGCCGGATCCATGAATGGTCGCGGCCGATAGGTTCGTGGCCCGGCTGGGATCCGGATCCAATTGTCTTTTTTCTTTTCCCCAGGGATCCACATGGCCGGTCCCCAGGTGACACCGCCGAATTCGAGCAGTGAGGCCCCTCTGAGAGTTCCGCCCGAATCCGCTTGTCGCCAGGCCGCCGATGGCCCGATGACGGCTGATTCGTTCATTTTGTCCAGACCGTAAAAGATCGATTTGCGAAGTGACCCTTCGTGTGAACTTGGTGGAGTTCCAGGAGTAGAAATCGCTTTGCGTTTGCGAATCGACCGTTTTGCAATCAAACGGATTGTTCCACCGGCCCGGCGGAGGTATTTGAACTTCTTGCGCTGGATGCCCGCCATCTGGCCGCGACGATCAAAGAATTGATCGATGCGCACAGAGGGGAGTAGTGAGCCCTGGACGGTCGTTATCATTCGTCGATGTCCTCCCATTCTTTGAATGAGAGAACCAAACCCGAATAGCACTGGCCTTTAGCCAGCAAATGCCGGTCGAGATACGGATCGGAGGCAATATCAGTGAGCAGGAATTCATCGTCGCCAATCGTCACAATGCGATTCCGATTCAAATAATCACGCACCTGACGCACGATCTGCAGGACTGCATTGGTCTTCGTGGGATCGCTGCGTTCGACGCGTTGCTGAAATGAAATTCCAATCAACCATTCGTTTTCGACGGTGTCACCACGATCGGCCAATTCAGACGCGAGCAGCTCCCCAGGGATGACGCGGACCGTCAAATCTTTCAGATCCTTGAGATCCTGTTCAGGCAGCAACTCATACTTCGCCAAAAATGTCCCAGCAAATTCCAGATTCAATTTGTCGACGTACAAACAGGCCAGCTGAACCGGACGATCGTCAATCGGATTGATTTCGGTCATTCGACATCCCTCTCTTCAATCAGCTCGACATGCAAACGCCAGGTGAGGCGATGCCGATCGGAATACCGAAACGGCTCCTCGTTTCCTCCAGGAGAAACGACCCGATAGACATACACCCGGTCGCCGACGGTCTCCTCAATCAGATCATCGAGTTCCGGTTCCACCGGGATGTTGTCGATAATCAATTCTGCTGCATCAATCAAAAAATCGCGGATTTGTTTTCTTGAAATGTGTCCGTCATGAAACTGCTGATCGCGGCGCGTATTCCCGACAGTGGCGATCGGTGAACAGGTCAACTCTCCTCGTTTGTAGAGGACAGCGAAGCCGTTCAACTTTTTGTGAGCCCTGCGTGAGACTCGCGCCGCGATGATTTCAACAGACATTTCCACCCCTCACAGGACCGGCCCGAAAGCCGGTCCTGTTCACCCCTTCAACAATGATTATGCAGCAGCAGCCGTAACCGCTTCGGTATTCTTGAGCGATTCCGCGACAATCAATGGAACACCTTCGTATTCCTGTGGTAGCGGAGCTGGCATGCCCGTTGGAGAGTACGTCGTACGTGAACGCTGCAACTGTCCTCGGGTCGTGCGGCTGAATGCACCGAAGGCGGGCATCTTGGGGAACTTCTCAAGAAGCTTAGACAGAAGTTCGTCGGTCAAAGGATGATCGAAGTCGATGTTGCAAATCCGACCTACCGAATGAATCGAACCAACCTGCAGCCCCATCCAGCCTTCAATCGGCGTGTAATACATCGGCAGTCCTTTCCCGTCGGCATCGTAGCCTTCGATCGTGACAGTCTCGCCAATGTCAATTTTGCCATCCTGGCCAGCGATCGCGGTGACGTCAGTCTCTTCATCGTTAGTCACGAAGAACCAGACGGAACTGGTTCCGTTGACCGTGTCGCCACCGGCATCCACGACCATATCGGAATCTTTGAACTTCACGATGTCATTATCGATTAGCCCCGTGAAACCATCAGCATCGTTTCCAGTGCCATAGATCGACTGTTGTTCCGCCATGAAGAACGCCTGTTTTAGGTGTCGTCTGGCTTCTTTCCCGACATAAGCTTCCGGACCTCCCTTCTTGTAAGAATTGGCGATGGCCTGGTCGCATCTAGTGTTCGCGCTGAGAATCTTCAGCTCGATTGTGACCAGTTCATCAGTCGATTTGGAGATGTCGCGACCGGTGTTAGGTGCACGGAATCCGACTACTGGAGCACCGTTTTCTTTGGTGTATTTGTGAAGAGTTCCATCACTCGCCTCAGTTGCGGCCAGACGATTAAGGATCGCCGCGTCGTTGAGTAAATCGGAGACTTCGATGTCAGCCGCACCGGCTGTATTCACAACCAGAAGATCGGCCAAAGTTTTCAGATTGTCCGCCATGATATTCATCCTTGAAAATGATTAGAAATTTTGTGTGCCGGTGGGAACGCGCTCACAAGTTTTCACATTCGCGTTTGACAGCCGTAATCAACTGTCGTATTTACGACCTTGAATGCGGATGCCGGCCGACAATTGATCGGAAACACCCCGGCCTTTTTTCTTTTCTCCGCTCAGTTCTTCTTTGCCACTGGAAACCGGTTCGGCTTCGCCGGTGTCGATCGCTTTGAGCTTGCCTTGCAGCTCGGCAATCGTTTCATCCTTTTTGCTGAGCTCTGCTTCCAGCTGGCGGGCATGTTTGTCGAGGGCATCGGCATAGCTGAGGCCTTCAACGTACATTTCCGCCCCGGATCCACCGAACCGTTCCGTGAACTTTTTGAGTTCGGTTTTCACCTGGTCAACCGCAGACGTTTTGTCAGCTGGCTTTTCCAGTTCGGTTTTGGTTTCCGGAGTTTTCACTTTTGGAGTCGGCTCATTATTTTCGAGCTCGGTTTCCTTGGTTTTGACTTCCGGTGTGGTTTTGGCTTTTGTGCCTGGCATCGCGTGGTCTCCTTTCAGCGATTCAAAATACTGGTCGCGGCTCAGCTCCACGTTTGTGTTGCTGTCGTACCCATGCGGGCAGATCGCGACGCCAATGAGGTTCCATTTTCGAAAGACCGTGAGCGGCCCTTCCAAAGTGACTCCGTTAATCTCGACTTCCGCACCGTACGGCACGTATTCGATTTCCGCTTCCGCGTTGTCATAACGAAACGTGATCGACGCTTCGTACGGCACGCCTGCTTCAAACTTGCCAACGATTTCGGCAGCGCGATCCTGATCGTGCAGACTGGTCAGTTCGCCAACCAGCTCCAAGCCGTAATCGGTCTGCTCGAACTGATCGCAATAGCCGATGATCTGTTCGGAATCGTGGCAATAGTCGATCGCGATTTTGTTTTTGTGCGACATCCCCGCGAAATCATGCACCATCGGTCCCCACCACCAATGGTCGAGAACTTCTTTGGATCGTGCCTGCAGCCGAACCGGCGTGATGTTCTTTTCCCCGTCACCAGACATCAACATGGTGGCTGGTACGGAGAGAACTTCATCGGGAGGTTGCTGGCTTCTATTCTTCATCGTCGTCGGCATCGTCCTCGCCTTCCTTGGCTGGTTTGGGTTTGGCTTCTCCAGGAGCATCGAACGAAAGTTCCAGGCCGAGGTCCTCGGCTGCGTCCTTGGCTTTCTTGAGTTCTTCGAGGTTCTCGTAGAAATCACCCCGGCCGCGTTCCTTGCAGATTCTTTGCGGCGTATCGAGGCCGGCTTTGATGGCCATCAAATCACCCTTGATTTCTTTGGCGGGATCCCACCACGGAATTCCGACGGAGTTCCAATAGAATTCCAGATCGCCGATTGTCCAGCCTTTCGGCAATTCGAGATCGCCGTCAATGATCCAGATCTGCAATAACCAGATGGTGATTTGTCGCAGAATTTCCTGCAGCGTTTCCCGGCGATCGCTGCAGCTGCGTTCGTAGTGCATCAAAGCACCACGGCTGCCAAAGAAATTGGTGAAATCTTCCGAGTAAAAACTGAACGGAATATCCAGTGCTTTGAGGCTCATCTGGATCGCGTGCATCGTGAATGACTGGAATTGATCGCTCGGCTGAGCTGATTCCAGGAACGCGGCATCGTCTCCCGGATCGAGGTCGAGGAACGCGGGACCGCGTCCGAAATCGACTTCATACTTTTTGCTTTCGCCGGTTTCTTCATCCTCATCAGTCGCTGTTTTGAGTCCGTAACCACCGGCTTCCTCTTCGAGCTGCTCCATTTTGCGCGTGATCTTAAACGCAAACAGTTGCGCGATTTTCATGCGGGCCAGAGCGTAATCAAACCCTTCATAGGTGTCGCGCATCGTATTCAGACCAGGTGCCAGCGGACTGATGCCGCGAATCTGGTCGAAGTTCTCGACGTATCCGTTGTGCCACACCATCCGCGAAGCGGTGACAACCCGTTCAAGTTCCAGGCGACCATTGCGGGTTCGTCGTCCGATTCCGTACGCCTGATGCCGATAAGCCGAATCGACTTTGATCCCTTTTTCCCAACGGTCCGGATCCTTGGGTTTGTCCGGATTCATCAACCGGTCCCCTTCGATCCCCTGCAGTTTCGGGAAGCGTTTTCCGTTGCGGAATTGAGCAACTTTCATAAATCCGGCATCGCCATCGAGCACGGCTTTGGATTCGAGCAGCCGCAACATTTTGCGAAGCGTGAAGCGTCCGGAAACATCGCAGTTGGGTTTGCTCCACCGCTTCATCAGCTTCTCAACAGCGGCGTTGAATTTCTTGTTGGGAGTCTGCATCTGGAATTCGAATGAGGCCACATAATCGAGATGCTTCCGGATCACCCAGCCGGCCAGGGCAAAGTTGCGGCGAAGATCTCGCGAGTTGGAGATCAGACGTTTGCGAGCGGATGTTTTGAGAACATGATCTTCCGTGCGAAGATTCAGCGGCGGTGCCTGGCGGCGCGTACTTCCCTCGGCCGCTGCATATTGCAGCTCTGTCGATCCCGAAAAACATCCCAGTTGTTCTGCCGTTGCTATCATGGAATCAGTGCTTAATTGAGTCGAATTGTCGAAACACGTGCACGGCCATTGGAGCCAGCCTGCAGGCGTTTGAGTTCGCGGAGACGGGTTCTCAGTTTGTCGTGATCAAACTTTGTGACCTGCCCATCATTGGAATGTTCCGTCACCCCGGAATTGAGGATCTCTTCGATTTGAGCGATTTCGGTTGAGTAGTCTGGCATGATCAGTCCCCAAATAACTTTCTTCCTGGAACAGGGAAACATTGGATATTGGTAAAACCAATATCTGGTCAGGCGTTGTTCTCGTAAGTGCGGTCGATGCGAGCCTGTCCACAGCTCTTGCAGCCGGTCCACTGTAGACGCACGTGCGTGCAAGGCTGCCCATCCGGAGCGGTACCATGGTGGTCGAGCAGCTGCTGACGCGAGTACGGCAACCGGTCCGTGGATCCGCACTTCTCACAGCGAGTTTGAGTAGTCGCGGACGTTGTGTAGTCCTTGTTTTTGCTGCCCGGTTTTCTACCGGCTGCCGGCTTCCTGGAAGACGGTTTCGCGGACGCTTTTTTAACGGTCGCTTTTTTATTTGTGGTTTTCTTGGGCATCAGAAATTGACCTTCGATTTGTTGCGGGCTTTTTTCGGTTTTGCCGTGGGAGTCGGCATGAAGCCCGGCGGATAAATCCCCAGTGAATTCGCCATCACACAATTGCCGACGAACGTGTCGAGCCAGTGGTTCTCTGTGACGGTTGGCCGGATCGACCATTCCGCCGCTGTGCGGCCAGTCTTTTCGTCGGTGATGTCCCGCGACTGTTCAGCCGTCAAATGTTCGGCTAGAAAATCATGTCGCTGAGAGCGGCCACCATAGATCGAAACGCAACCGGCTTCACCGTGATCAGTCGAGAGGCGACGCAAGGCCTGCGACTTCCAGACGTTCGTATTGAACAGCAGATGCCGGCCGTCGCGTCCTTTGCCCTGGCGGACCAATGTTTCGAGGCCTCGCCATTCGCCTTCCTTTCTCGGCCAGGCAGACATCGGGGCATCCTTCGCCCGGATCCCGCGACCAAAACAGGTCATCAGCATCGGTCCTTGTCCCGAGGCCCTGATCACTTCGCGGATGATCGGTGTTGATTCTCCCCATCCGCCATCAATTCCCAGCCGATCAATGCGAGCAGCCGTGCCGTTGGTCCGTGTGAATTCGCGAGCCAGGAGCGGTTCAATCAGGTCCATCAATCCGGCTCGTAACGCGACTTCGATTTTTGCCTTGTAGACCCGCTCCAATGTGTTGCGGACTGAGCTGGCGGTGAAGGCTTTGGCCCGTTGATCCGGATACGTGCCGTAATCGACAATCCAGCCGTTCAACTGATCGCCCCAGGCCACCACCATCCAGTAGAGCAGACGACGTTGCACATCAATGAAGGCCGTCACCTTCTGGGATTCGCCGGGAATTTCGCTTCGTTTCAAACCGTTGGTTTTGCGAGCGATCTGATTTGAGTCCCAATACGGTTCGCTTTCTTCCTGCTGATCGATCGGTTCGTTCTGGTATTCCGAATAGAAGGCTTCCAGGTCCCGGAAGAAATGATTCATCGCATGTTGAATCGCCGACTGTTCGCTTTTGCTGTAGCGTTCCTCCCAGCTGACAACCGCCCCGGCATCCATCGCTTTGCGGTTCTTTTTGTAGAACTGGTTCGAGCCGCGATGCGTACGATCCTTTTCAATCATTTCGGTTTGTCGAAGTTCCCAGTACTGCTCCCACAGTTTCATGTTCGTGGGGAACTGTTCGAGCATCTTTGTGCGGATCCCGTACCAGTCGGGATGCACATCGGAATTCAACAGCCGGTCCGCCAGGTCGTTTTGATAGACCACCGTGCAAGTGACAAGCGCCGCGAGTGATTCTCCGGGCCCCGCCATGCCGAGCAAATCAGCGGACAGAATCTGTTCGCGTTCCTGGCATTGCGAAACTGACTTCGCCGACTTGCGGGTTTGCGGATCGTCGACCAGGACAATCGTCGGTCGAATGACTTCGCCGGTTTCCAGTGTGAGCTGACCACCACGAACAGCCGATGTGATTCCGCCGGTTTCCAAGATGGCACCGGAAGCTTTGCTCCCTTCGATCGTCGGGAAGATGATGATCTTCTTTTGATAGTCGATGCCGGTTGGTTTGCCATTGTGAGTCTGACCGACGGCTCGATTTGCAATTCCCTGCAACTTCCGAATTGCGTGAATGACTTCCGGAAAATCTTCGTAGAGCAGCTGGTTTTTCCCGAGCTCGGTTTTGATCGAGCGAAGCAGCTTTGATGATTTGCTGTCATCGGCAGCGATCAACATTGCGTACCGATGAAAACCATAAAGCAGTGGCCACATCACTGCGCGAATACAGATCGTCGATTTGCCCGAACCGCGTGGCATGGCCACGGCTTGTTGACCACCTTCGACGACGGTCTGTTCAATCAACTTGATAACCTGCAGATGATCCTTCGAAAACTTCTTGGGAAACGCTCTTGGAAAATAAGTCATCAAAAACTTATCGAGCGACTTCTCGCAGCGAGCTCGCCGACGCTTGTTTTTGATTTTCGGAATCGTACCGATCTCACGCCCCTCGGCGGATTGTTCCGCCTGGCGTCGTCGCATGTCTTCGCGATGATCGTCGTACGATTTTGGCATGGGCAAAATTTAAGAGAGTTGGAAATAAATAAAGTGTGTGTACTAATCCGGCTGTTCCCTACGGGCAGGGGGGGAGGAGCGATCAAAAGTAGTACCTAAGGGGGTGGTCGCTCAGCGACCAGTTCAGCTGAGCAGGCCGAGCAGCAGATCGAGCAGCTTCATGGCGACAGGCGTCAACAATGTGACCGCTGCAAATCCCACTTTGAGCAGCGTCTCAATCTTGATCAGCCGCCCATTGTTGGAGACCGACTGCTTGTCAGCCTTGCTGGCCAGCTTCTGAGCGTCACGTATTTTTTGATTGACGTGACCTTCAGAGTTACTGGCATAACCGAGCTCGGACTCCATGAATCGTTCCATCCCTGCCACCCGCTCTCCGATCGGCCGTGGTATTGCATGATCACTCATCAGTCCGCTCCTTGGTGGCGTGACCAGCTCGCACCATGCGGCGTGAGAGATCTTCTTCATCACCATCCAGCCAGACCCTGCCAACGATCCGTTCGAAACTGAATAGATCACCGGCACTATCAATCCGTTTTGGCGGTCTGATTTCCAGCCGAGCAGCTCGGCCGGCGGTGATCTCTCGCAAGTGATCACGAGCAGCGAATCCGCGTTGTTTTGTCTCGTCATCCACACCCCGTATTTCCGGAGCCCAGCAATCCATCAGACGGACCTTGAAAGGAATCGTCAGTTCGATCGTGATCGTGTCACCATCGTAGACATCGACAATCCGACACGGGACAACCATCCCGGTTTGCGGCGGTTCAGCAGCGGCCACCGAACCGGAGACGAATGCACTCACGCACAAAGCGAGAAAAAACGCCAGCACAAAACAGAAGATCCATCCGATCGCCACTTTGCAGCAGCTAAAAAGCTGTTCCAGGAACAGTGGCCGTAGCAGTGGTTTCGGATGCGATACGAAATGATCATCATTCCGAATCTGCTTCGGATCATAGAGCCTGGGAAACTCTTCACCCTTTTTGGGAAAATCTGACACTGACATCCTCCGTGAATTCAGAATGAAAACGTTGGCCGGCGGCGATCAATGAATGATCACCGCCGGCACTTTCAAAAATAGGTTTACGGTTTCGCGGCGACGTCCGCGATTTCTGGACCGACGACATCATTTGCCGTCGCTTGTGTGGTTCGCGTCCCCTGAGCAATCTCACGTCGATTCTGCTGGCCACCTTTGATCTGCAGCAGCGTGTACATCGAATCGAGGTAAGCAATCACAATCGCTGCCTGAGTGTCTGGGATCGTGTGTCCGGATCCCTGGCAGTCCAGCTTGGTAATTTCTGTGACCGTTCGATCGAGCTCGTGCACGAACGCCACCATGGCCGCGTTCTTGCGATCGTAAACTTGCGGAATGTTGGGATCGGCACCCGAGAAATCAAACGGCAATTCATTCGGCGTATCGACGGCATTCGGCATCAGTATGTCGTCGGCCGTGATTGGATTCCCGCTGTTGTAGCGGTCCAGCAATGAATTGGTTTCGTCGGACGCCTCGGCCCGACGTTTGGCGTTCAGTGTGGCCTGATCAACCATCGATTTCGCGGTTGTGAGGACGGCAGCCGATTCACGGACGCGACCGAGCTCGCCAGCCAACCAATGATTCAGCGGATCATCCCAGCCGCTGGCTTCGTTCATTTCGGCCCGTAGAACGACCTGTTCACGAACAGCCATCAATTCACTGATCAACGCACGACAGGCACGGTTGCCGACATTCTTTCGTAACCCGGTGAATGAATTATTCAATCTGCTCTCCTAAATCTGACGATCGAAATTGAGGTTCGCGAACCGTTTCGCGATGTATTCTAGTTGCTTCTCTCCAACCTTTTTGGCCCCGAGTACTCCGAGGCCCTGATCACCTTGGGCCGCCAGATGAACCGCTTCCCGATACAGGTCCAATTCGGCTACCAACTTTTTTTTTGCGGTTCCTCCGGATAACCCGTCGTCGAGCCGTCCCGTTGCACAACAACGCCCCGATAGGCATCCTGAATCTGCTCTCCATAAGATGGCCCTTGTGGCCGTCCTGGTACCGGCCGTGGAACATAAGTTTCTGTTCCCTTCTTGCGACCGAAAAACCAACCGACCCAACCGATTCCCCCGGCCGCGATCGCTCCCACCAATGGCCCCGCATAGACAGTCCCCACCACTCTGGCAACCGGTTGCAGAATCTCAGTCAACCAGTGTTGAGACGGCTTTTGAGCAGATGTCTGCCTGGTTGCCGGCGTCGCCTGCGATTGACCTGTACGCGGTTTAATGGCCAATAGCCGCGATTCAATTTCGCGGATTTTCTGTTGATAAGGAATCAGATTCGGCGTCACACCATCCCGCCCAGCTGGTCCAGGACTTCCCGCGGGACCGGGAGGCCCTGCAGGTCCCTGCAAGGATCCGGACGCGATGGCTTTTTTCAGATGGCTGAGCTCGGAATCCAGCCGCAACACATCGACCCGTAGACCGTGCCATTCACTGGGATTCACAACCATCACCTGCGCGGGAGGCTGTTGCGATTGCGGCGGAACATACGATTTCGGGACCGCACAGTTTGGTGGTCGCTGTGCAGTCTGGGAATCTTGAGCTGAAAGCTGTGACGCTGTGACCAGGATCATCAGCAGCGCCACAGCCGAGACGAGAGCATGCCTCATATTTTGATGTGCCTCTCATACAGACCGCGATTGACGAGGTAACGAAGCAGGCCCGCCGGCGTGAAATGATCCGGATCCGAAAGACCCATCAGGCCGATCCGCATTAGCAAACCGGCAATCATGTCCGAGCAAAACAGATGCTCGCGATCACAGCCCAGGCAATGCAGCAACCGAGACGTGACCCGCAAACCGGAAATGATCGCCCCGCACATGTCGTACGGGACTTGCTCGACCAGATAATCCGCCATCTTCAGGACGAAGTACTTCCGGTCTTCTTCGGTGATCAATGTCGGATCGGTCAGCCGAAAGATTTCGATGCGACCATTGTGATAGATATAATCACGCATCCGACCTGCGATCGCATGCACCTGCACGCCGCTCTGGTGCTTCTTGGCAACCAGGCACTCGCGAACACAATTCGTGGTCGATTCGTTCCACAGCATTTCGGTCTTGCCAGGAGCGTTGGCCATGATCGCCACGTGCGATGGTCCCAGGCGAAGCCCTGCAGGTGCCCATAACCGAGCCGTCCCGAGCGTGATAATTTTGGACTGCAGATCATCACCCCAACAGGCCGCAATGTCGCCGAACTGAGGCTCGTAATTCTGCATTTTAAGAACGCGAGCGGCGAAATCTTGATCGTAGAAAAATGATTGATTCATAATAGCCCCCCTGCAGATGCTGAATTAACCGTCCATGGATTAACCGTTGGTGACCTGATACTCAGTCAGATCAATCGAGAACTTTTCCTTGGCGGGAATCACGGCCAGACCGATGCCTTTGAGCTCCTTGGGAGTGATCTTCTTTTCGGCGAGGGCTTTGGCGATCGCGGTTTTGCTGACCGTCACTTTGATCGTGAACAGACAGGCGAGCGTTGCTCGAAACCACTTGATCGATTCGATGCACTTGAGCAGCTGCGCGAGGAAGCTCTTTTTGGAATCGACGATTTCAATCACCTTTTTCTCATTCCAGTTTTCGAGAAAATCGATGGACTGTTTTGACGTCGACCATTTGAGCGTGGCATGCGTCAGTTTGACGGATTTGGTTTTGCCACCGGCCAGCAATTGCTCGCGATTCTCTTTCGCGTAAACTTCGACGGCTTTTTCGAGCGTTTGCAAACGATCATTGAAAGCGGTATGAGTGCGTTCGACCGGAATCACACAATGCGACTCACAGCGATCCTTAACGAGCTGAATATCCTGCTCGCGAGCGGCTTCGAGAGCTTTGCGGCGGGTTTCAATGGCGGCCATTTCCGCCAGTGCGATTTCCAGTTGTTGACTGGTTTCGATCTGGGGTTCGGCGGCGAGGCGTTGTTTTGGATACCAGCTCATGAGTCTCGCTTTTTTGACAGAGTGTTGTAAAAAAAGCGGCGGGAATGAGAGGTATCAAGATTTTGCATCAATGCTTAGAATTCGCTGGGGGGCAGAACGCAGCATCAATAACAGAGCAGGGGAATCGCAAACGGCCATCCATGGCTTAGCGATTCCGATTGACGGTCCATCGTCAATTCCCACCGGCTCTACTTATAGAAATTCCGTTGCGCTTTTGGGGGGAGGCTGAGATGATTCAGTCAATAAATGGCGATAGGATTGTCGCCACAGAGCGGGATCCAGGAGACTGGATACGGTCGTTAATTCGTTGCAAACGAGACTCACCACGCGAACTTAACGAACTGGCATTGCTGTACTTAAACGAATCCGCCGGCTTCAGTACCGAAGACCTGGCCAAAGCTTTCGGCAAAAATCGCGGGCAAATCTTCAGAAAAATCCTGAAGGCCAAAAAACGGTTGCGCTTTGAGGCTGAACAGAGACTCGATATCGAGTCGAAATGCGATGGCAATTGAACCGCATTATTTCTTTTCAAGAAGCTCGATCGAGATGCGTTTGCCCAGGGCTTCAGCAACTCGTGAGAGCGTTTCAATCGTTGGATTCTCAGCCTTGCCGTTCAATAATCGACTCAGGGATGGACGATCGATTCCGGATCGATCGGACAGATCGGCCAATGAAAACTTATGCTCGCTCTTGACCTTGTCCAGCTGAGTGGCCAGCTGCTTGAGCAATCGTTTGTTGATTGCCATTTGTTTCATGCGTAAATCATGAGCCTTCACTGCCGGTTCAAATCGATGCAACTGCTCTGATTCTGCTGCTTGCTTCAATTCGGCCTGCTTGGCTGGAGTCAACTTGGGATGACTTTTGACTCGTTTGACTTTCTTCTTCATTTTGCGTTTCCTTACACTTCGTAGGCGGTAACCACATAGACGGTCAGTTCATCGAACTGTTCGTAAACAACTTTGAGGAACTTGTCCGTCTGCGAAAATCCGTAAGCATAGGTGCGGTTGTATCGCTGACTGGTTTCGGTTTCATCGGGATTCATGACCACGAATTCAGCTTCCTCGGGAGTGACACCATGCTCGGCAATATGAGCATCGTTTTCGCCGTCCCAGATGAATACAAAATAAGGCATGTCCCGAATTCCTCTTGTCTGTTCCTAGTTGTGTTATATCCTAATAATCGTTGTAATAAATTACAACACTTAATAAAGCAAATAATAAAGAGATTTGAAGAAAATCGAGCATTTCAGCCATTTGAATTTGCCGTTTTCAGCCTTCAGATGAGGTTAGAGCCGGATCGTAGGCCACTTGAGGAAAGCTAGGAATCCTCTTTTCGTCCGGCAAAGTTCGCGGCCACAGCCGTATGCAGTCCAGGCTTGGGTGTCGCCCACATCCACGCTCCATTAGGAGCGGTTTTGATGTCCGTTGCCGGATCAAATTTATGATCCCGCTGAATCAAAAACCGCTCCCAATACCCACGCGATTGATAAGAGCCGTGATACAGATGCAGCAGATCGCCGACAACATGACCAACGGTTCCGCCGGATCTCTGAAAGCGTTCACACCAGGCCAGCGCCGCCCGTCGCAAGCCAGGCGAAGCCTGTTGAGTCATCGGCGTGTCATACTCCCGAAAGAAACCGTGTGTCATCCAGGCATCGCCCGACCCCGTCACATCCTGATCGAACAGACCGCCCCAGCGTGCGATGTCTTCGCGCCGAGCTGCCCAGGCAAAGCCGGGATGCGATTTGTCAGAACCAGCTCCCAGATAACTTTCAATGGTCGCCGATCCCGGTCGAGATTTTTCAATCCGGCTAAACCGATCGAGCCAATGACAATTCGAAAACATCTGCACCACCGGCCATCGATCCAAAGCATCCTCGGTCACGCAATACCAATCCGGATCGAGAAACAGAATGTCATTATCGAGCCAGGCCACCCGGTCGTACTTTTCCGGCAATCGTTCAATCGCCAGATTGAGCAAGCGTTCTTTCTGCCACAGAATCTGATTTGCACGAACGCCATGCACGCGCATCGATCCCGGAATCACGAACGTCTCATTGTATGACAATTCGACCGTGACCAATGGAGCCGGTTCGACGGCCTGACGAAACCGCCAGTAATTCGCCAGGGGAGCTTCATAACCGCACGGGTTGAAGTAGCAGGTAATCAGAGCAAGCATTTCAGACTTTCAACGTTTCAAAGAGTGCACGATTAGCATGAGCCAGGAGATAAAATTCCTCCTGAAAAGTCGCCCCGAGACGCAATGCGGTTTCATGCATTTCGTGATCAGCCTTGGCCTTTCTGGCCAATGATATCAATTCGTCCTGGGAGCGGACTTTATTGAGGAATGAGCCCGCCGCGAATGTTCTCGGTGCAATCCCGAGAATCTGAGGCAATTCAACGACCGTCGCATCAGGCCGAGCTGCTGCCAGGTGACAATGCGCCGCGAGGCGATATTCTCGACCCTGGCACAAATCCCGGTACCGCGGAGCGAGTGCATAACCATTCGTCGCAAACCGATTCCGCTCACCATTCAACCAGGACGCATAATTCCCATTCCCGACCGTGGCAACTCGGTCAACTTGCCAGCACACCGCGTGTGTTGATTCGCTGAGGTTTTGCCGAACAATCGAAACGATTTCCGGAACCAGCCAGTCATCGTCATCAATGGGAATCACGATTGCATTGGCGAACCGCTCCACTTCCCAGGACTGAATACAGATTTGCGAATCGATGCCAGGACACTTCGACCAGTTCGTTCGAGCAATTTGAGCCAACCGAGCCCGATATTCCGTGAATGGCATTTCGAAATTTTTTGGCCACCATTCTTCAATGCGTTGCCGAATCTCCGGAGTGTCAACATTCTTGGGAATATTATTGATCCCGGTTTCCCAATGATTCATCGATCTTACGGCCAACACAACCGGCGTATCACTGATCGGTTTGCGGTCCAGATAGTGAGCTTCGATTCCGGCGATCCGATCAAGTGATCGATGATAATTCGGCAACTCACCCACCTGGTTGTAACCAAGTTTATTCATCGCTGCTCGCCAGCTCCTATTGTCTCCGAGCTGATATTCGGCGACGCGATCCGGTGCCAGAGAAAGCGCTTTCTGCGCCACAACCTGCGTACGGTGCCAATGTCTTTCGAGCTGATCAGTGTCCAGGCTCATCCAATGACCGTTTGGTTTATTCAAACGATTGTCAAGGATGTGCATCAGTGAGGAACAAATGAAGTCGTTAAGCGGACGCCACTGGTACAAAAGTTTTGCATCGGGCACCGCGTCGAGAATCAGATCGGCACAGTCGATGTAGGGACCATCGACAAAGATGTCATACTTCTCCAATGCGGCCGGAACCCGTCCGGCCTGTAGGTCATCGACAATGATTTGCCCTGCAGCCCAGTCATGCAGAACGCGCAGGCCAGCCGCCTCGAATGCATATTTCATCGAGACCGTTCCCGTTTTGTTGGTTCCAATTCCGAAGAGTTTCATTTTGAGTGTCCAGTGTCTAGGGTTGAGAGTTGAGGGATTTGTATCTATCTGTTAATCGCTGGATTTAATGGAGATGCACTCGCAGTGGTACAGACGATACTGCTCTCGCCTGTTTTATGAGGCATTGAGCTAACTCAACGGCCTGTTGCGGGCTCAGTGCCGTCCATGTCACCGGCTTACCGAAATCGATGCAGACCAATTCCTTTTCAGGATGTGCCCCAATCGCAAAGGCTAACTCGCCATCATCAGATGCACCAATACGACCTTCTGGCCATGCTCGCTGAGCAGTTCTGTTTTTCTGTTTATATAATCTCTCGGCAGAGCCTTTCTGACTCTCAAACAGTTTTCTAGTTTCGCCGCTCATCTCCTCGTTGTGATGTGAAAGACTCATAACGTCGTTTACCTTTCTAATCTTCATTTCAAAGTTTGGATTTGATTTTCTGAATCTCTTCAGATTTCACTTCCGGGAATAGCATTTCGCGTTGCTCTTTGAGAGCGGTTTCCAATTCCTTCAGGACTCGCTTCTCTCGGGCAGCCGCCAATTGCTCAGCAGTTTTGGGTTTGGTGACATTCAGAATTTGCCATCCCCATAATCAGCTGCAAAAAAATACTGAACCTCACCCGTGATTTTGTCAGTGAGCCACCATCGACCATATCGCTTTGCACCAACTCCACAGTGCTGAATAGCCTGGTCAAGAATCTCTTGTTCCTGATCAGCCATTTCACGACGCATTTTCGCCGCATCGATTTCCTGTTGAGTTGGTGAAACCATCAGCAACGAATTCCTTTCTGTTTTAGACGGCCGTTGTTTCAGTGATTCGTCGTTTGACTTCTTTCAGTGAACAGTGCGTATCGAACTGACTTCCATCCTTCATGCGGATATGCGTCTTAGTTCCACCTGAGTAGCAATTCGTTTCCGAGATCGAAGAGATTTCATCAATCGCGATCAACAGATCGCCAGTGGACGTTTCGCTGTGCGTGAATTCAATAAATTTCATTCTTCCTTTTCTGCTTTCCACCACAGACCGTCCGTCTATGGATCTGAGTAAGTTCACAATCTTGCGATACTTTTCAGCTACTGTTCCAACCGCCGCCGCCCCGGCAACTTCCAGCCAATCCGCCAGTTCATCAGCCTCATTCATGGTTGCGTCTCCTCCAACTTCAGTTGATCCTCTTGATTCTGAAAATCAAATGCTGTTGATTGACCAACCACATAAAGGCGACCGTTGATTTCCTTCTCCCACATCCAAAACGAACAGGGATTGCTGCAACTCCATTTCCAACCATTCTGACGCAGATGCTCGCGTTTCTTGTCGATGATGGTTTCATTTTCATAGTCCATCTCTTCGAGTGGAGTTGGCCTGTAATCGTCATTGCATTCACACATCATTCGCTCCTTAATTAGAAAACCCTTTACCAAACACGTCCGGAAAATCTCACTGATCATCCCGCGTTTTCCTTACCATTTGCTTCCATGCTTTAGACATGAGCCATCCAAATCGAGCCCGCTGGATTCGTAGTTTCCAAGGGCGTTTCATCGACGGCTTTGATCAGCCCTGGGAACAACGCATCGTTGAAATCGTGTCCGCAGATCATGCCGCCCGTCCGGATCTTCGGCAGCCAGGCATCAATGTCGGCGCGCACCGATTCGTAATCGTGGGCCGCGTCAATATAGACGACATCGAACCATTCATTGGGAAAAGTTTCAGCCGCTTGTACGGACGCTGAGCGAATCGCGTGCAGCTGCAGGCCGTGTCCGTTGGACAACTCCCGAAAAGCGGTATGCGCTGAGATTCCAGCCGCTTCCTGGCGACCCCAATTCAGATCGACCGACACGAGCGTTGCAGGCCGTGGTAACGAATGTCCGACCACAATCAGCGACTTACCAAAGAGTGTTCCGACCTCACACCACCGCGCGTCCTGGCGTTGCTGGCCGGCAGTCGCTGCGAGCCATTCCACTTCGCGAGGGAAACAATAACCGGGATAAAATTTCGCCCGTTCAACCAGAGCATTAAGATTCACGTTTGCCACCTTTCAATGTTGATGATTGTTCAATTCGAGTGCTTTCATTCCTTCATTGACGCCATCAGAAAAACCAATCTGATAGATCCACAGCCCGAGATAAACCGTCGCAATCGCGACAAACAGACCAGCGAGAATTCGTTTCATGAGTTGGCTTTCATTCAAAAATTGCAGATCAAAACTTCGGGCGCTTCTTTCTTTCGAGCCCCCCGACCGTTCTGAGCGTGCAGCTGTTTATTCATCTTGTGACAATGAAAGTTCCAACCTTCATACAGTTCGCGGATCTTTGGTGAGTCGTAATAAGAGACGACGATTCGAGCAGAGCGGTACCCGCGAAGAATCTCAGCCATGCAAGCATGATCATCACGATCGTAGAGACCTGATGTGTGTTCGAATTCGTGCAGATAATGACCGCCGCCACCATTCTTTGTGCGTCCCTTCGACCGCGTGTCGATCATGTAGGGTGGATCGCAATAAATGGCCGTCTGTGGAACATCCTCAAAGCGGTCGAGAATCTTAAAGGCATCCCGTCGGAGAATCACCACATTGAGTAAACGACGATGCCAGGCGGGCAGTGAGTCGACGGCATTCTGAAATCGGACCGTTGGTGAGCCGCCGTTCTTTGTCCATCGAACAGCAATCTGATAATCAACGCGGGCAGTTCCGGCCGTCCCGTTGCGTCCCATCCAGGACGCGATGAAATACCAATAGGCTCGATCGAGCATGGCAGCCGTGACACCGGATTCAGGAACGGCCGTCATTTCGGCCAGTTCATATTTTGCCTGCTCGAGCAGCTCCTCGGCCATTGGCGTGGCCATCAATCGCAAATAGAGTTTGGGTGCCTGATCTGGATCCGCGATGACGCGAGCCAGATTATTCAAGTCGCCGTGCAGATCATTGACGGTTTCCTTTTGCGATTTCTCCTTGGCAAGCAGGACGGCCATCGAACCACAGAACGGTTCGAAGTACTGCGTATGCTTACCGAGCAGCTCCACAATTTTCGGAGCCAGCGTTCGTTTGCCACCGAACCAGGGCGTGATCGCCCGGACCTTCATCACTGGATTTTCAATCAGTTCATTTGCCATTGGAATCGATTTCCTCATTGCAGTTTGGACAGGGCTTGATCAGAACGCTTTGTGGATCGTCGCGTGAGATCGAAACCCATTCGGTTTCGTATCCGCATTTCGGACAAGCAAATCGCACATCATGATCTGACCATTCACAACAGGAACCATCGACGTCGGTCACCTTCATCAATACGCGACGTTTCGCACGCGGCTTTTTGATCTCCGGAAATAACAGGCGAGAATCCCGCTTCACGATTTCACCTCCACAACTGATTTTGGTAGCGTTTTTTCTTCGAGCTCAAAGAGCTCGCTGTCATCTGCGAACAAGGGCAATCCCACGCGATGGACAAAGACCAGAATCTCCACGCCCTTTTCAGTGACACCATTCCAGACGCGACATTCAACGCCGTCGATGTTGACGGTTTCCTCGGTGGATTCGATTTGCACTTTCATCCTTCCACCTCCGAAAGTTCGATTTTGATAACTTGGGAATCAAAACCATTCATTTGCAGTTGCTGTTGAATCCGATCTGGAGCGAGGGAACCGTTTGGCCAAAGAGCAACGGATGGCCGGGATATGCCTTCGGTTTCTCTCACATATTCGTGATAGAGCCGGTTCTTCTCATTACTGGGAGTGATCAACAGAATTGCCTTAAATCTTTCAACGTATGCCATCTGCATTCCTTTCGCTTGGTAAATAACTCAACAAATTCCGGCACGTTCTTCTTCTTTGATTTTCATCAGCCTTTTGATCAGTTGACGAGCGGCTTCCTCATGAGTCGAGTTTGATCTCGAAAGCCAGGTCACTCCCTTTTTGCCGGGCTTGGTCCCTGGAATCATCCGAGTCCAGTAAGTCAGCATTCCACCGGGGCTCACTTCCTCTCGACAGGCAAGCATCAGAGCAAAGAAATTCAATCGATCCATTGAACTCCCGAGCAGAATTCCTGCTCGCAAGACATGATTGAAAACCTCATTCATCCGGACCGGATCCCGGAAGTCGCGATCCTCCAACGGAGGAAAAGAAAAATCATTCATAACACTATCGACCAATGGTTGGTTATTAGTTTTTTTAAGTTCTTTAGAGAAGTTAGTATTAGTGGTTTGGTTTATAGTGGCGCATTGTCCCACCTGGCTCACTTCCGTGTCTCGCCTTGGCTCACTTGATGTCCTACTTGTCCCGCCTCGTGTCCTACCTGGCTCGCCCCGTGGCTCACCTGTCTCACTCGGTGTCCTACTATGTGGCGAGTCAACAGGTGAGACACGGCTCGATAAGTGAGACATTTTCGATTTCAGAAACTGTTCACGGAGCTGAGCATGTCTCACTTCAAGCGAAATGTCCTGCTTCATAGAAATGTCCTGCATCTCATGTGAGTCATCAGGTGAGACACGCTCATCAATCTCAGCGGCAAATATCGCCTGCAGATTGATGTAGTAATAATGCTCACATTTTTGATCATGTTCGAAGTGCAGAAACTGACCACGCCCATTCAGCTCGGCCAGCCTGCGTTGGACCGTGCGAACACCGCGATTGATCTGCTGTCCAATCTCTTTTCGCTTTGCTGTCACTCCGACATCTTCCGGCGTGAATTTCACCAACTCAGACCGAGCCGAGTAGAGCTGATGAGCAATCGTCAGCAGGGCAATCAGCAACTCTCTCTCGGTTTCGTTGCATCGAATCCGACGCACGTGATCTATGAGTGCTGCGTGATTTCGTTCTGGCTTACTCCAGTCAATTTCTTTTTGCATCATGCTGCTTCCTTGAAAGTTCCGATATGGATCGGAACGGAAAAGTATTAAGGGGTGAGTAATTCCACTTCGGCAATCAGCCGCGTCTGTGTGTTGCGACGGCTGAACAGTCCGTTGATCGCTTCGATCAGATTGCCAGCCTGAAATGAGCTCGTTTCGTATCCCCTCTTGAGCAGCTGCTCAAAGGGATGCCATTCCAAGACGAAATCCCCATTTCGAAAGCGATAGGCTTTCACCGTGCCGGTCATCTGCAGCGATTTCAAATTGCGGTTATCGTGATCCTGCATTTCAGGAATAAAGATAATCTTGGGAACGCTGGTCTGAACGGCCGCATGTGACCGAGACAAACGCGGATCAGTCCCGGCCAGAACCATCGTCGAGGAAATGTATTGACGGCTGTTTCTCATGACTGACTCGCTTTCGTGGTCGGTTTCAACCCGTCAATAGCTTCCAGCAGGCCGAGCAGTGCTAATTCGTACGTGATATGGTTATGCCGATGATTGGCCGCTTTAGCCGTTCGTGAAGCATTCATCAGCTTTGCAACAGCACGTTGAATGACTTTGGTGCGAAACGTGGGAACTTTGGATTTGCATTCAATTTCCATGTCCACGCGATCGCAGACCGTCATGTCATCGACGTCGGGAACGGGCACGAAAATGAATTCCAAAACGACCTTCCGTTTGGCCTTATCATGAGGCCGGTTCATGCAGTCGGCCGCCACATTCTGCAGATGCCGTTTGAGCAGCATTGCAATGCGTCCATCCGACATGGCTTCGAGCGACTCGAATGTGAGGTCGCGTTCCTGTATGGGCATGGGGAATCCTTTCAGAGATTGAGAAATTGAAACGAAACGAAATCAGGACTCGCTACGAGTTGTCACTTCGCGAAGTGCGTCGAGAGCGGTTCCACAGTTCGGTCCGAACAAGTGCATCAACAGGTCAATGACGGCCACCTGGTTGAAGTGATCGAGCGACATCAGACCGGCCTCGTCAACGCCCTGGCGAAGCAGCTGCAGCGTCGCCAGCCCCCGATCAGACATCTGCAATCTCTGAATCGCATGATCACATTCGAGCTGAACTTTTTCTTCCTGAGCTTTTTCTTCAGCAGTTTCATAAAACATGACATTCACCTTTCAAAAACGAAAAAAACATCCCTGAATGAGGGCTTATCCGGTGATACTTTTGATCTCTTGAATTCTCAAATCGCAAGACGAATCGCAGAATCGACTTACAGCAATACGCGTATTGAAAAACAAGACTTCCACTACTGGCTTACTACGAGCCCATTGGACGAGGTCGATTTTCTCAACATCATCATGTTCCCGTTCTTCAAGCATCACGGCAGTGAGAACTTCTTCCGCCACTGCACGCTCGCAATCTTTGCGCCTGCACATAGCTTGTATGTATTCTTTCTCGGACACTTTGAGCTCAGCGAGACGACAACGAATTCGCTCCGTGCGGTCTTGTTTGGAAACTTCTACGGCAGACATGAAAAACCCTTTCGTAAAAAAGGCGAACGCCCTCAACAGTTGTTGAAGACGTCCGCCCCTATTGGATCCCCCGCGACCATCGCGAGGAGACATAAAAAACTAATAGTTAAAACGCAGTGATTCAGGCCCCCTGTTTGAACTCGGTTGGGACCGGCAGTTTGCGAATAGCTCGTAAGACCATTCGTGTTGGATTGACATAATTCTTTGCATTCACTCGGGAAAGCGAATGCCCGAGAATCCATTCGCCGACACCGGGGAAACGTTCCTCGTAAGCCGTGTTGCACGTCTTGCGAAAATCTTCGAGATGGCATGTGGTCGGCAGACCGGCGAGCGTCAGCAGTTTCTTCCAGTTGGCGTACAGGTGCCGATGATTGGATTTCTGAAATCCCGGAAACAGATAATCGGTCCGAGAATGTTCGCGAAGTTTGAGCAGATGCCGACGCGCAACATTCTTGAGCGGGATGCGTTGTCGCTTGCCAGTCTTGGCGGCAATGAACGAAATCGCCCCTCTGCCTCGACCATATTCGAAATCGACATTGCTCCACTTCAGCGACAAAAGATCGAATGTCCGTGGCCCGCACGTGTAGTGCATCACGAAAATCGTTCGCCAGGTCGTGGCTGGGAATCGTCTTGGCCAGTC
Organism: Rubinisphaera italica; assembly: GCF_007859715.1. NCBI lineage: Bacteria > Pseudomonadati > Planctomycetota > Planctomycetia > Planctomycetales > Planctomycetaceae > Rubinisphaera > Rubinisphaera italica. The sequence continues at coordinate 4,936,938 of NZ_SJPG01000001.1, read as the reverse complement.
CATTTCTGCAGCAGCTTTGTAGAGTGCATTCATCTGTTTTCCAGAATATACGAAGGGCACTTTGTTCTCCTCGGTCAAAGGTTTGGGAAGTTTGAAGTACTCGCAAAGCCCGAGCCCGCCTGGATTGTGAGAATCCTTGGGCCAGGCCAGCCGGATGAGCGGTCCGAGTGTTCGCAGTTTTTTGTTGATCGTCGCTGGCGAGCGTGGATTGCCTCGGATCAATTCGTTCGCAAGATGCCGTTGAAAATTCTTGACGGTTTTCCGAGAGAGATGCCGAACCGCAGAATTCTGCATGAGGCGTTCCCAATCGTTGATCACGGTCTGGTATTCGGAAAGCGTACCGACCGAAGGCGAGTCGAGTTCTTCGAGCAGATGCGTCTCGTAAAGATCTCGAAGAGTGAGGTCGGCATTGTCCGGATCCCCATTGTAGAGCTTGAGTGCGATCATCATGTGATTCCCAGGTTGGAGCCAACTGCCGAGCGAAATCATCCCTGGTCGCCAACGATCCCTTGTGCGCATCCCTGTTGACAGCGGCGCGGTGAAATTCTTGGTTGCTTATTGACTCCATCGACCAGTTCTCCTGTTCCAGGACAGGCCAACAAGGTGGCCACCTGGAAAACATCGCCGCGCAGGACAGCCTGCGAAAGCAGCGATAAATATTCGGATCAATGGAGAAGAGAATTTCCCTGCAGAGATGCAGGCAGCAACAGGAGCAACCCGCCGACGCGTGTAGGTGAAACACGCGTCGGCGAGGCTCGGAAGATCGACCGGGGTGGCTCAGCCTGAGTTCAGGCGAGAAATTAATTCAGATCGAAACCGAAAGCAGCTCCCATGCAAAATGACCAGTCGTTAGAAGCATCCCGGACAGAGATGGAAAAACGGGACTGGCCGCGAAATCTTTTCAACCATTGTTGAGAAGCATCGCGGCCCGACTGATCAGCATGTGATCGGTAGCAAAGTCGTGAGTACTTCTCTGTCAACTCACACCCCTTCTAAAGGGTGGCCAGCAGATGCCGACGTCCAGAAGATAAACATCACGAATCAGAAATTGCAAGCGTTCACTCAAAATAATTTTCCAAACGATGGAATCTGACTGAACAGCTTGGTAGGTTGACCGGACTGAAATAAGTCCACCATCAGGGAGAAATGAGAATGCCGATCAAAGCTGAATGCCCCAATTGCAAAGCCCGATTTAGCGCCGAATCCCACTATGTCGGAAAGCGGGGGAAGTGTCCGAAATGTGAGCAATCTTTTATCGTCGAATCGATCAAAGAAGACTTTCCACCGGAACCGGCCATCACTCGCGAGTCACCTGCAGTGGACTCTGAAAAGTGGGCCCGAAATTTTCAGGATGATCAGAAATTCATTCCGCCAATTCCCGTTGAATCACCCAAAACAATGGCTTTGAGCAGTTATCCCACACCGAGTTTTTCCGGACTGAAATTTCTCTGCTGGGGATTGATCACCATGTTCAGCCTGGGGTTTTTCGCAGGGGTTTTACTACTTGCCATGGGATTCATTAACGCTGAACCCGAAGTTGCCGTTGCAGGGGCTACAATTCTTTATGGTTCATTGCCGTTCCTGCTGGTGAAAGAAGTGATTACACTCCTGCTGCATTTGGAACGGAACACTCGCCGAGCGGCCGAGGGAATTGAGCAGCTCACCCAAGCTCATTGAGGAGACGAAATGCAACTCACCTTGGAATATGATGGCAACCCAAAAAACGGGAAAATCATCAATGCTGAAACTGGTGAAGAGCTGGAATGCGTTCGCAGTTTTAGTTTGAACTGTCAGGGCTTGAGAAAAAACTTTGACGAACTCACAGTCACGGTCTATATTCCGATCGGCAAAAAATTCAAAGGCCGAGCTGCAACAGAGCCAAAATCGGACGCCCCTCCACCACCGCCTCCACAAGGGCCAGCAATGGAAACATCTGCTCCAATGAGTCGATGAACTTCAAACCTTTCATTGAAAAAAGGAATTTTCGATGTCCAGTTTAGAGAACGAACAAGAATGGAATCATCGCGGGATTGGAAAATCATGCGCTCGGATTTTGATCTCACTTGCCGAAGCGATGCTCTGTCCGGATGCCTGGTTCGCAGTTGTCGATCATCGGCACACAACCAAACCTTCTGCAATCGAGTTCAGTCTACGAGATAAAGCAGGTGCGCTGGACCTCAAGATCGAAACGAAGATCGTAGACAACATTGTTTATGTTCGATCACCCATGACTCGACTTCGCGCAGAACATGCCATCAGGCAACAGGAAGCAAGTAGAGCCATGGCTGAGCGCAGAGCAAAAAGGAATAACTCAGAAACTGAGTGACTCGAAATGCTTGGTTATTTTTCCATGGCTTTCGATTTCCAATATCGATCCCAGTATTTGTCTCGCAATTTGTCGAGATCATCATCGTGATGATAATCGTAGGCGCCGTATGCTTGTGCCAGTGTGTGCTTCACTTCTTCAGGAGGACCGGTCGGAATGATGGCTTCCAGAAATGCCACTGCAACATGCTCGAACTCGGGATCTTCAATCAGATGTTCCGCGAAATCGATCACTTCCAGATCATAAAGTTTATGACTCTTGCGGAATTCAGCTTGAAATTCGTCAGCAGGAAAATAGTGATCTGGGGAAAGTTCTTCTTCATAGGCTTTGAAGATGGGGCGAGCGGCTTCAATTGTCTCCACAGAGAATTCACTCACGCGATGGTTCCTTGAGAAAGGGGAATTTTTATGATCACAAGTGAAGATTATGAACAAAACTGGGAACTGATTTCTTCAGGACCGGAAGATCGAATTGTTTATTCGGATGCAGAACGAGAAGAAATTTCAGTTCCGATCGAAATGAGTGATGAAATCAAAATGACGGGACCGCTCAAAATTGCCATCCTCAAAGAATGGATTGCAAAACACGATCTAGGGCTAATCGATGACTTTCTGAAGCTCGAACTCGAAGACATTCGGGAACTAAAAACACCTTGGCCGTTACGACCACGTAGCAAATCCTCCAATTGAATCATTCATGCGCTCAGTCATGAAGAAGTTAGAATTCTCTTCTTGGTTTATGTTTGAATTCCTACGAGACATCCAACCAGGAGCAAGCTTGATTGAGTCATTTAAATTCTCAGGAAGATGACAGGTTAGTTCCTTACGCAGTAAATCAAGATTCAGCTTGAATTTGTGATGTCCGCTTTTTTCGGATGTAATATCAAAAAAATGCAAACGGGACTGCTTCTTCAGGTCGCGAATTCTTTTTCTGACTGTTTCAATTGAAGAAGTCCCGATTAGCCCAAGCTTTTTAGTGCTGGCCTCTACAGTGACTTTGTTGACATTACCAATGGCGACATCACCGAATGAATCTTCCAGCCAGATACGTGCGACCCACTTCAGAATATCACGTTCTGCATTGCAATTGAAATTGATGTTATTGATCCCATGAAGCAGTGCAAAGAATAATGTTTCTTGCTCTGTCAGTTCACCAGTGCGTACTGGAATAACAGGTTTTTCTTCATACTCTCGTAATCGTATTCCATTTTGTATCAATCCGAGGATTTGAGCATCCTTCCCGTAAGCACTTTGCACGCATTCAAAGAAACGATCTTCTCGAAAAATCAATCGATTTCCGCCCATTACGTGAATGACTTTGCTGTTATCTGGAACGCTCTTAAGAATGCTCCATGCATTCGGTTTGGATACACCAAGAAAATTTGCGATTTGATCCTGGAGTGGTGTAATAACAAAGATTCGAAAGTATGCTGGCGGAATAAGCTGGGACCGACTCTCAAGCCCCCAGTAGTAAAGAGAGAAGAAAGCTTTGAGAACAGCTCTCTCAGGTGCACTTAAGTTGATCAGATTATCTGCAGTCTGATGTGCACAATACAACTCCCGTGTGAACAGGATGACTTTCATGTCTTACCCCTCATCACCAATCAAAGGTGCCTGAGTCAGCATCCTGCTCGTCTTTTAATATCACACTGCATCTTGCAATATGAAAACGGCCAACTGCAAAAAAGGAACACGGAGTGATAGTCCGTGTTCCTTTGTGGTAGTTTACGAAAAAGAAACAGGTGAAAGAGGTTAGAAGGTCAACAAGGAAGGGGACAGAGAAGCCAGTGTTGCCACTGATTTTTAAACCCTATTGTCAACTCCGCTACCCTTACGGTAGCGGCCTCATTTCACTCTGTTTCTAAATTTGACCCCAGGGGGATTTGAACCCCCGTTATCGGACTGAAAATCCGGTGTCCTAGGCCTGACTAGACGATGGGGCCAAGTATTAGGCTTGCAAGGTAGATTTCGGCAATTGAGCCTCTTCTACTTTAAGAAGACTGGCGGGAATCATTCAGGAGACAGGTTCGTCAACGTCTTCAATTTTCGCCTGAGCTTTAATCGCCTCGTAAACCTCGCTGCGGTGAATCGAAATGTCTTTGGGGGCTTCGATTCCCAATCTTACCTTATCGCCTCGTATATCAACAATCGTGATCACAATCCGATCGTCGATCACGATGCTTTCATTTTTTTTTCGTGATAGGACCAGCATCTTGCCAATTCCTCCGTCGAATAATTTCGTATAAACCCGAAGTGAGAAACTTTTACATTTTAGAATCTCAGCTTGGACGCAGAAATTATACTGGCACGGTGATTGCTGGCAAGTCTGGTAATCAAAAAAATTCTCTAATCACCCAAAGAGAAGAAAACTCCCAATCAAACTGGAAGTCTGCCTTCTCTGGATATTTAGAGGCTGAACGACACCATTTTGCATCAAAATATGCCAATGTGATCTTCAGCAGCTACGCGAAATTGGCCTTTTTAAGTCGTTCAGGGGAATTATTTCTCCTGAAATGATCGACTTAGACCATATCTTTGAGACCTTTGAGAGGTCGAACTTTCACAACGTTTCGTGCGGGTTTCGCCTTAACTTCCATCATTTCGCCTGGTTTGAATGGATTTGCACGAGTTGTGGCTTTAGTCGCAGGTTTACGAGTGACCTGAATCTTGAACAAACCTGGCAGGTTGAAAACGCCAGGGCCTTTTTTGCCGAGACTCTGCTGAATCAGGTCGTTCATACCGTCCAGAACAGAACTGACTTCCTTGCGGCTCAATCCTGTTGATTCAGCAAGAGAGTTCAGAATTTCAGTTTTTGACATCGGCTTTTCTTGTTTCGCAGCCATGCGGGCCTCCGATTTGGGGTGCTATACTAAAGTTGAATTTGACTATGCGGTCAGGATCGCCCTGAGCAGGAAGATCGTAGTAAAGTACGATTCGATCGACTTGTCAATCAAAACAGCCTTAGAATTAAGGGAAAAACGCTATAATTCCCCTATTCGGCACCTTTTGAACATCTTCAGGCCACATTGATGACAGACTGGAATTTGGCCAATAATGTCGAGAACATGTTCATAACTACCCTGGTTTCACTCACTTGTCAGTGCGTAAAGACTGGGAAATCTTCCAGGGGCTCAGGCCTCTGGGGTCTCTTTGGGGAGGAATTCTCCTCCACTCAGAAACATTCCTTTTTCACAGGGAATGCACCATTTAATTTGTACGCGATAGTCAAACTGTCGGCTTTCACTTGCCATTTTCACAGTGACTTCCCCAGGCTGAATCGCTCCCCGATGCAGCATCCCCAGACCGAATCGACTGATTTCACGCGTGACGGCTGAAACCGTGTTTCCTCGTGAGGTCACAATTTCTGCAGGGACAGAAAGTTCCAGGCGTTCAACCGTACGTGAGTTTTCTGTGCCTGGTTTGCCGATGCTTTCGAGGATTTCTTTGAGATCCTGCATACTGGGACGACTCCATGGATCTGCGGACATACGATGACTCCTGATAGTTTTCAGACGGGATTTCTTCAAGTGTGATTTCTCAAGAGTAGTCCAAAATTACTGGCCGATTTGAGGAAGTTGTGAAACAAGCCAGACAGACACTTTGACTTCTGATGACAATGACGAATCTAACGATTGTCAGTTTCCCTGGTTGATGTCGGACCAGTGGGATATTTGATATAAGTGATCTGGCATGAGACCTGAAGTACTAACCGTTTGACCATCGAACGAGTTCAAAAATGAAGCACTTAACAATTCTGACCGTCGCGATATTCGCCCTATTCCTTAACGCCATCTCAATCGCAAATGCTCAGGCGCAACTCGAATTGCATTGGCCTCGATTTCGTGGTGATGCAGGGGCTGGTCTAACCGAGCAGTCTGATTGGTCGGGACAACTTGGAGACAAAGATCGTCTGTGGAAAATTGAATTGCAAGGCACGGGGATTTCTTCTCCTGTGATTGCTGGAGCTCAGTTATATGTGACCAGTGCCGACGAGGACCAACAGGAACGGTTCCTGCATTGTGTGAGTGTGAAGAGTGGTGAGGTTTTATGGTCGAAGTCATTTTCGTTTTCGAAATATAAAAAGCATAAGAACAACAGTTTTGCATCGAGCTCACCTGCGGTGGATGCCGAGCGAGTTTATCTCGTCTGGCAAAGTCAGGAAGGCTCTTCATTGATCGCATTCACTCACGAAGGTGAAAGCGTATGGGAGTATGATCTTGGCCCTTATGGGCATGGACAAGGGGCGGCTGCCTCTCCCATAGTGCATGACGGAGTTGTGTACGTGGCGAATGACCAGAAAGAGCCAAGTTTTCTGGTCGCCATTGAGTCGCAGACCGGAAAGGAACTCTGGAAGATTCCACGTCTTGGTCAACGAGCCTGCTATGCCACACCGGGAGTCTGGCAAGGACCGCAGGGGCAAACCGAAATTGTGTTTTCTCACTGTGAAGAAGGCGTGATTGGTGTAGAGCCGAAAACTGGCAAAATGCTATGGAAGCTCTCTCCGTTTGGAGATTTCTCTCAGAGAGCGATCTGCTCTCCGTTCACAACACCCGAAGGTTTGATTATTACAGGGAGCGGCGCCCAGGGAGGGGAACGGAATATCGTGATTTTGAAACGCAATTCCGACTCTGTCGAACAACCAATCCAGGAAGTCTATCGCGTAACCCGTGGAGCCCCGCATGTGCCAACGCCTGTGGTGAAAGATGGTCTGTTTTATCTGTGGGGTGACCTGGGGATTGTCACCTGTGTGGAGATGATGACAGGGAAGAAAGTCTGGCAACATCGTGTTGGAGGAAACTATTTCTCTTCGCCGATCTGTATCGGCGAGAATCTCATCAATATCGATACGGATGGCAATGTGATAGTCTTGGCGACCGGAGCCACACCTGTGGAGAAATCGCGATTGGCATTGAATGATGAATCCCGTTCGACCATTGCATTTGCAGAGGATCGGCTATTTGTCAGAACGCAACATTTTTTGTCTGCATTTCAATTGAAGTAAAGATTTCCCAAACAGTAGGGTGCGTCCTGACGCACCGGAATAGGGATGCGGATTCAATTCGGATATGATCAGCGAATCGAACTGACGGCACAGAGTAAAAGAGAACCAATTACAAAACCAACTCGGGAGCACGGTGCGTCAGGACGCACCCTACAACTTTATCTACCACTAAATGTCGTTTAAGTTCAATATCGGGGAGCAGTCAAACTGACTGCGGAATTGCGATTTGAGGACGACATTTAAAGCTCGACAGAGCACCTTACGGAAATTATTATGAAGCTAATTCGAATTGCGACTCGAGCCAGTCAACTTGCGTTGTGGCAGGCCCATCATGTTTCACATTTGCTGCGCATCGGGCAGGACGATCTCGAAGTCCAACTGGTCGATGTGACGACAACGGGGGATGTCGATCAAACACAACCGCTCAGTCAGCTGGGGGGAACGGGAGTTTTCACCCGGGAAGTGCAACGAGCCGTGCTCGATGGACGGGCAGATATCGCAGTGCACAGCCTGAAGGATTTGCCAACGGAGATCCTGGAACCGGAATTAACGCTGGCAGCCGTACCGGCTCGAGAGCAGAAATGGGATGCGATTGTACTGCCAACCAACTCAGAGATCGTAATCGATCCTGAGGCTCCCTTTGCAAATTTCCCGGAGCAGGCTCGCATTGGCACGGGGAGTTTACGGAGGCAGGCTCAACTGCTGCGACTCCGTAAGGATTTCCAGCTCGGAGAGATTCGCGGCAACTTGAACACCCGCCTCAAGAAGCTTGATAGCGGTGAATACGATGCGATCATTCTGGCAACGGCTGGCTTGATTCGACTCGACTGGGAAGAGCGATTGTCGTGTGCGTTACAGCCGCCGCATATGTACCCGGCTGTCGGGCAGGGCGCTTTGGGATTGGAGTGCCGCCGTGATAACGAAGATGTAATCGAACTGCTTACGCATCTCAATGATCCCGAAACTGTACTGGCGACACTGGCCGAACGGGCGATGCTGGCAACTTTGCGAGCCGGTTGTCACGCGCCGGTGGGAGTCGATTGCCGTCTGGATTCTGATCGCATGGAATTGTTGCTGACCGGCGTAGTGCTGAGCAAAGATGGTCGCGAGCTAATCGAAGCCGAGGCTGGGTTGCCTCTCAGTGCAGACATTGAAGAAGAACACAAGGAGGGGGCGGTGAATCTGGGGAAATCAGTGGCTCAGCAATTGCTGGATCAGGGAGCCGAGGAGATGATGGGGCGGTGAGGGATGTTTGGATCTTGGGGGCTTCGCTGCGCTACCCCCCAGCTACTCGTGTATTTTATATTTATTGATCAACCGTGAAAATTACGTGACGACCAGACTTCTCGGCACGGTCAAAGAACGCTGGAAGTTCCGAAAACCAGTCCCAAGTATTTTGACAGTCCTCCTGGCTCTTCTCCATGTCATAATTGTCCGGTAATTCTACGTAGCGTTGTCCAATGAATTCTGGAGTGATTTTTGCCAATGCATCGGCTAGCGAACGTAATTTCTCACGAGTCACAAGAGCTACGATATAATCATCTCCTGAATAGAGCTGCTCTCCACCCAGGATGCAAAGCTTCAATGGTTCTGTTCCGTTGTTGAACTCAAGGTTGCCGTCAGTCAGGCATCGATGGATGGCATCCCACGCTTTATCAGTCTCACATACGAATCCTTCAGTTTTCTCCCATCGCTCCTCGATCTCCTCTTGAATGAACTCGATAATCGCATAATCGGAGTGAGCTCCGCGTAACGCTTTCAGATCTTCGTCAGTGATTGCGAAATGGACTCCGCGACATGCCATTGTGGTAGTTTTCTTCTAAAAATTGATCTCAAGGACAGTTAACAGCGTACGCTATGTGTCAGAACATGACTTACTCCTCAGAACCAAAAAGAATATGGGAGAGTAACCGTAGTAGGCAAGTGCACTATATTTAGTTTCGCCCCCAGTCACCCTTTGAGTAGTACACGCTGTCAAACTGATGGCCTCTTGTTGGCTTCGTCCACCCAGAGAACTCTGCGAGATTCTCTTGGTTACTCGTTACTCATTTTTCAGGTCGCTCTTGTCTCCACTCTGGTGAACCTGCTCTTTGGTCATCTCGATACTCGCACATTGGACAGAATCGTAAAGTGAGCGGATGACATTGCGGGCGGCATCCGCCAGATGGGTTTCGAGGACGACCTGCAACTGATAAATCGTTTCCCGTTTCGCATTAATCGCCTCGGCTTGTTGCAGCACGCCGGTTTCATTGAGTTCGCCGCCGACGCCGAAGGTGCTGAAGAGTTCGTCCCATTGCTCGTCCGACCAGTCGGCAAATAGTTCGGGATGATTCTGACAGACTTCCTGAATCGCCCAGTTGGATTGACGGTCAAAGAGTCTGCGGGAATCCGCATCATCTTCGACCCAAGGCGAGCTTTCCGGTCGAAAGTGTGAGGTCTCAAAAGAGGAAATCGGAGAGGTCTCGCCCGAGAGCTCTCCGTTTCGCGATTCACTTTTTAAGACGGAAGGAGAAACCGAGAGTGCACTGGCCAGTTTGTGCAGTGTGTCATGCCTTGGCTTGCAGGCTCCGTGCTTTTGCCATTGATAGAGTGTCGCCCGCGAAACTCCCGAAGCCTCTGCCAGTCTGCTGATTGTCCAGCCATGCTTCAGGCAGTAATGCTCGATTCGTTCCCAGAGCAGAGAGTCTGAAGTTGTCTCATTCTGTCCAGCTTCGTCTGATTTCATGCTAATTTTCCCCGCTTGATCAGGCTTCTGAAAGAGATTTGTCACATTATTGCCAATTATGTGTACTAATGTCAATTTACTATTGACTGAGGAATCGCAGTAGAGCTAATATATGTACACTTGTGTTCATTATGGTTCAAGAGCAATCCTGAAGGGGCAGAATGATGGTTATGTATGGTCGGCTGGCGAGTGGCGATGAAGAAATGGGACTATGGCGGGACGTGCAACCAATGGAGCGTGATGTCGAGGATTGGGACGTGAGTGATTTGTGGCCAGTTAAGAAGCCAGGGCCACCTCTGGCAGAGAAGCGAGCTGACAAATTGAATCCTCGATCAGGCAAGTCAAAACGCACTCCCAAAGGATTTTCCAGATAACAAGGAAATGGGTGGCTGGGGACGGAGCGAAGCGCAGCCCCCAGATGATTCGAATCGTACATGTTTATCGGCCAATGTCTGTTCCGTAAAAATCAGGATGGCATTGGCTCTACCAGTGCCTTGTCACTTCGATGCGACTATCTGTTTTGCGCTGGCAAAGCCAGTCGCGAACACCCCAACAATCAGTTGGTAAAAATTTCTTGTTTTCCTGAACATTTTTTTAATGAGAACTTTTATGAACCAGCGAATCGAGCGGAATGAAATGCGGAAACAAATTTCGATTTTTGTGCCGATGTCGGATTGGAAAAAAATCCGTCACGAGGCCGCGCGAAATCGAATCCCAATGACAGAACTATGTCGCCGGTGGATGCGACCGGAAATCGAACGACTGCAGGAGGGACAGCACACATCAAACAGTATTTTGCACTAAACAGACGTTAATTAAGCGACAATAAGTTCGCAGTAATGTTGAATACATCCATTTCAAACCGGCTGGGATGCCAGGTTTTATTTTCTTCAGGATTCGTTTTCTTCAGCTCGCGGAGCAGCATCAGATGTCAGTACGACGACCGTATCCCAGCGATCTTTCCAATGCACGATGGCAGTTTATTTCTGAGTTGATCGACGATTCCTCACCACGTGGCCGAAAGCGATCGACCGAACTTCGTGAAGTCGTCAATGCGATCAACTATCGCTGGAGCACCGGCTGCACGTGGCGAATGCTGCCGCACGACTATCCGAAATGGGAAACAGTCTACACCTATTTTGATCGCTGGCGTCGTGAAGGAACATTACGGGAAATTCGGGAAATCATTCTGCGGAAATCCCCTTATGTGCCCGTTGTTTCAGAGAAGAGGAAACCGGGAACGAGTTTGCGGAAGTCAGATCGTCTCCACAATTCAGCTCATGAATGGGATTGTGATCCCGACTCCACCCGAGTAGAGCGCTCCCGAACATCGAATCCCCATCGGTTCGGCTTGTCCAGCAAGACATCAGGACACAAAGAAATAGTTAGTTCCTGAATGCCTGGTGGCACATTCTTAGCGAAGCGAAGAGCGTGGAATTTGTAATCTCCACGCCCATCACTGAGTTCTGGGTCGTGCCACCCATTGTCTATCAATACTCAGCGATTTTGCGAATGGCCGTCGTAGGGATTCGTGGAATCTGCAGTCGAGTGTTGAAACGGGTTTTGCCGAGCGGGAGTAAAGAGCAGATGAGAAGACGAATCGTCCCCTGAAGATCTGCTCGACTGTTCTGAGAATCGCGAAGGAGCGATTGCAGAGACTTCAGGATTTGAGTTCGCATTCGCTTCCCGAACTTCCTCTTGTGTTTCAGGGGCGGCTTTGCCGGGGATTTTCAGAGTGATACCCGGTCGCAAATCGTTCGGGCTGGAAAGTTGATCTCGGTTGGCTTCAAACAAATCGAGATATTTGCTGGCCGAGCCGAAGTATCGATAGGCAATTCCGCTGAGTGTTTCACCCGGTTGAACGACGTGTGTCGTGACAGTCGATTTCTCTTCGGGAACAGGATTATTCCGATGGCTGACTTCGGCAGTCTGATTTGTCGGTCTGGTCTCCTGTCGAGAACGCGGCCGTTGTTGTTCATAGAACGGAGAATCGGCTGGAGTTTCCAGGGGCGTCAACATGCCGATGGGCGCAGGAACTTCTCCTGGGGGATTTTGAGGTCCATCCGTATTCCAGGCTGCCAGTTGATCGCGCAGAGGATTGTAAGCGGACGCCGATTCAGAATCGGAAGGATGCCGTTTTCCGTCAGGCAAATAGGGCCGCATGCGTAACTCTGCGATTTGCTGATTGATCAGCTCTTCCTGTTTCAAATCGGGCAGCGCATTGCGATTCGGGTCGGGCTTGCGGAAGCAGAACGCTCCGGCAAAGCCGACGATCATGATCAGGATCGTGAACCCGATTTTTTGTTCGCGTTGCATGGGACAAACTACTGCGGTTTGCAGTTAACTGTAGCGGCTTTTTGTGGGTTTGAAGCCTATTTTTCAGGCGACCACACGCTACACTTTCGTGGAAACGGCTCTAATGTATGACTGGGCTGCAGAAACTCTCTGTGGCTATTTCGTTCTGAAATGGAAAAGCATGTATCCAGAACATCGTCCAACTCGGATTGGGAGTTCATACGGACCTGATGAGTCTTCAGTTGCAAATCGAATTCACGGCGAATGAATCGAATAGACCTGTTCTTCGGTTCGGGCTGTATCAATTGTACGAAGTCGAACAGTCGCAATCATAAGATCGAAATGAATCAATCAGGAGTCCGTTTTTTTGCCCGGCCAGCAGAGCCGAAAAAGATTTTTCCAACTCAATTGAAATACCCCAACGCATTTCACGAACGAGAAGGTCGACAAGTTTGTAATTTTCGGTTTGACGCACAAAAAGACAGACTCAAACCGGGGACGAAATCGGCTTTTAAAATGATAGAGCCCTTGCACACTGAACAGAAAGTTCATTCGCTTTTCCCACAGGCTCAGGAAGAAGCGTGTGGTGGCTGAATCGCCCGGGTATTTTTTGTCACAATGGATCGCGGGGACCATGCAGAGCGAAACTTCCTCGATCCCTTCAGCCTGCATTTTGTCGATCAAATGCACAAACAGAAACGGGATGACACCCCGGACGCTATCATCAGTACTGCGATACATTTCGGTCGCCCAACCGCGTCCCCCCTGCATCGGAGTGCAGGCCACAAACGCCTGCCAGTTGTCCGGCTCATTTTCAGGATGAGCGACGAACAGGCGACGGCGATAGAAGTAATCGGGATACAGTTTTCCTTCGAGTAATCCGATTTCATGATTGAGCACGCGACCGGATAACTGAGCCTCGTTCATTTTCTGTAATCGCTCGAACGCATGTGTCCGTTCGTCAATGGTCAATTCATCGAGTAGAATTTCTCGACCGACAATCCCCTGACGGGAAACAAAACTGACCTGACGTCGGACCCACGAATAAGGCTTACCCTGCCAGTTGTGCCCCTTCAATTCCAGAATGGCATTCTCGCCAAACTTGGTCGCCTGAAAACCGAACTTTTTGAAGAGAGGCAGATCGTGTTCGGGAATCGAAAAGAAGTTGGTGTGCAGTTTGTTTTGTGCGACGAATTCACAAATTTGCCGGAGTAACTCCTCTTTGTCCTCTTCAGGAGCGATCAGCCCCCCCACTATATGAATGTAGCGTCCATCCTGAACATAACCGATGTATCCGGTTCGTTGTTCATTCCAGAAATGCAGATACTCGGGTTCAGTGGTCAAATAGGAATCTGGGAATTGACCATTATTAAAGGCGCAGCGTTCTACTTCCAGACGTTCCTCAGGAGGGTCCGGAGAAGAAAGGTCATTCCGTTTCTGAGAATTCTGAATGGTGCAGGTATCTGTCAAAAGTGAGCTCAAATTGATGGAATACGGACTGCTTCTGCATAACATGGCCAGATACAGGAGATCTAATTACAAGACTCAGTATAGTCATCGGCAAACAGAGGAAGTGTACTTTCTTTAGTAAAGCATTGTCTCATTCAAATGCAAGAGGGGATATTTTCCGAATTTAGCAGTCGTGCCGATTCGGGGAACGGTCGTTATTATCCTCCCTCACCATCGAAGACCTATAGGCGATAGCGATATCACGGTCCACAACTATTAGACACTCGTACGACAGACCATGTCCGATCTCCAGGACAGAACCCAAATTTGGTACCAGAGTGATACGCATTGTGTCAATGACTTCCTGGGTGGCACGTCCCAGAACGAAGAAGTGATGGGCGTGGGAATTGCACACGACCACCGCTCCCTAAGGAGAAGGAAAGATCCTTTGCCTCTCAGGGGAGAGCTTCAAATCGCATTCAGTACGTCTTCATTAATGCGAAGGAATTCATCCTGCCAGCGATATTCATCGAGCAAGCCATCCAGGGAATAGCCGAGGATTTTGTAAGCCACGTAAATTGCTTCGATGGTCGCCAATCCAGCAGACGGATCTTCAAAGAGTTTTGAATTTCTGGGATAGGCCGTCTGGCAAACTGGCAGAGAGCGAATGGGAACGTCTTCAAATTCCGCTTCCATTTTGGAAGCGAGTTTCCAGGTCGCATCAAGGACGAGCAAACCGTGCTTCCGGTCTTCGCGAGAAAGAGGTGGGCCATCGATGCCGAGCCGAATGTAGTTGGGAAGTGCCTGCGGTTCTTTGAGCGGAAATTTCCAGAACTCGAATCCCGGCTGATGACGGAGTGGTTCGACAGTGCACTTGCTGCGTCGCTCTTTGTAGTGGACGACAATGATTGTCGGATGACTGGGAAGGCTCATAAGGATTCGTGAAATGGATTACTCGGATTTGATCTTTTCGATAGTCGCTTCATGGTCTGCAATTTCTTTTTGAAGTTGCTCGACCTCAGCTGGGTCATCGGTTTGCTGTTTTGCGGCTGATAAAAGTTGACGCTGCTTCTGAATTTTCTGCCGGAGAACGTCGATCTGTTTTTTCTGCTTTTTATTGAGTGCCATATACGCTTTCTGATCCAGAATAATTGCTGAGTCGAATCACTGAAGGTTACTGCGACAGTGATTCCTGGAAACATCTGCATTTGTAATCGCTGAACGCAGCGAACTCCAGAAACTCATCATACACTATTGGAATGTTTGAATAAAACACAGTATCACAAAGAGATCAAGTCAGGATTTCTCAGTCCTCACTCTGAATCCAAGATTTTCCTTTTGCCTGTATCCTTCAGGCATGCGATAAAGGCGTTTCAACCCACGTTGGCCGTTCGGTACAACAAATGTGTTCTTCACCCCAAAATAATAGACTTGGACAATACCAACTCTGATCTCATTTGTAATTTCAAAGGATAATACTTCGATCCCCGGTTTCACTTTCGCAATATCCGTTCAGACGTGGTGATTGCAGCAACCCCGCCCTTGCAGATGCTCAGTGTGTGTCCCCCAGTTCGAGTTCCTGAAATTCATGCACTCACTCGCTTGCGATTCATGCTTGTTTCAGGGCTCTATACTTTCATGGTCTTTGCCCAATGGATCTTCCGGTAAATGCAATTGATCGCGATGCAGATGCAATTCTGGATTCGCTTTCAATAAGGCGCGTAAACCATCATCAGTCACTTTTGAGCCATCCAGATAAAACGACTGCAGATCGTGACGATCATGAAAGGGAATCAATCCCGCATCCGTGATCGGCACTTCGAGCAGATGCAGATATTTCAGTTTCGGCAGATTGGCAATCTGCTTCATTCCCGCGTCGGTCACATTCGGACTGTGAAATCGGAATAATTCCAGACGTTTCAGTTTAGAAATCGCTTCAAGTGGTTGATCAGTAAATTGCCCCTGAGGCAGATTTAAGATTCTCAATGATTGGCATTGGGCGATTGAAGATAAGGCGGTGTCGTCAATTGGGAGATCAAGACGTAACCAGTTCAAATTGCTGAATGTCGCCAGTAAATCGAAGTCTGATTGATCGAGTTCTGCGCGAATGATTTCGATCTTTTCAATTCGTTCTGCATGAGGCTGCAACTGTTGAAACTGTTCGCTGGTGACCAGCTCTTTTGTGACGACAATCGAGCCAGAGGTTCCATCTGTGATTGCCTGCAACTGCTCTGCAAATGCAGATTCGGTACTGAGCTGTGCAGAAGTGTTTGATGGTTCCGTATTTTCTAGACCTTCCTCTTCTGTATTTTGACAGCCGAGAAGAATCAACAGAGTCAAACTCAATAAAATGAATGCCGGGTGGCGGGGGCGCTCCGCTTGAGCGGAAGCCCCCGAGTGATCGACGCTTCGGGGGCTTCTCTTCGAGAGCGCCCCCGCCACCCATGTCCAATAATTTTTCATCATGTCCCCCGCCGATTGCCGAATTGTTGAATCTGGAGTCGTGACGAGAGATGGAACCCGTGATCCATCGCCAATGGTTGCAGCCAGTGCAGTTTTTCGTTCAACACATTCGCTTCAATCGCCTGTGGCATCAGCCAGACTTTTTCGTGATCGATTTCCGGAAACTCGGAAAGATATTCGAGCACGTCGTCAATATCCTCTGCTCGGTCAATCACGAATTTGAACTGACATTCGTACGATTCGAGCAGGCTGCGAATCACATCAGGCCGATGCCGACGTTCATTGTGCCGTTCTTTCCAGCCTGTGCTGGCATCGGGAGTCGAGTTGCTCCGTTTGGGACTGATCGACATCAAATCGGCCTCGACATCCATTAGAGCGGTGCCCGCTGTTTCAATGGTGATGGTGCGATCGTTCCGCTTGAGGGCAGTCGTGAGCTCGGGCATCTGCTTGAAGATCATCGGCTCCCCTCCTGTAATCACCACATGCGGATGCCACCACTCGGAAGCCGCTTTGACCACTTCCGCCACCGACATCTCAACCCCTTCCGGGTTCCACGACGCATAAGGAGTATCACAGAAATGACAGCGCAGGTTGCAACCCGACGCCCGAATGAAAACACTCGGCGTCCCCGTAAACTGACCTTCCCCCTGAATGGAGGCAAATATTTCTGAAATTAACACATCAATCCAACACAAACTCAATGAAACATCATAACCCGAAGCGTCAACGAGGGGACGGCGTTCCCTGAAAACAACGGGAAAATACAAGCACGAAGCGCAAGCGAGTGTGTAAAATCGTAATTGTGGACACACTCGCTTGCGCTTCATGCTTGTAAGTCCACAATATTTTTAACGAAAGTTCTCAACAAACAGACAAAGCCTGCAGATAGTACTCTGCAGGCTTTGTGATGTCGAACAGGATTCAGCGAAAACAATTACACGTTTTCGCTGGTTGGGCAGACGAATTCGGGACGGTATTCGCGTCCCAGAAGCTCGTTGGCTGCTTCTGAATTCGTGAAGACTTCTTTTTCAGGATCGAATTCGAGGTATGGACCCAATGCCAATGGGTACTTCTCGAGATCGACGCCGTTGTCCTGCAGATGTTTGACGGTTCGCTCGACAGTTTCCACATTATTGTCGAGACCCTTCGCGCGTCCCATTTCCGATTTCAATGAGTCGACAGAAACTTTGTTTTCTTCTCCAACATAGTAGGAGATATTTCCCAGGTGACTCATCCCGGCTGAAAGATGTCCTTCGCGAACATCGGCGTTCAGGTCTTTCATATTTCGGCTCACGCAGGCATCAATGAAGTTGCCGAAGTGATTTTCACCACCTTTGAACTCCTTGATCTGCTGCATGTCTTTGTCGTAAGCGATGCAGTGACCGTAGGTCAATTGGACCAGATAGCCATCGCTGCCGTAGAACACGACGCCGATTTTGTTTCCGGAAGTGCTTTGGAAGAGTTTGTTCAACTCTTCGTCAGCGGAATCGTTGACACTCAAACCACGAGTTTCGAAAGTGATGGACTTATCGCCGTAATCGTAAAGAGATACGATCGTGTTCGGCGTATCGCCGGCGTCGACGTAATTCGGATCTTTGCGTTCGGCTTGATATCCGAGACGTCCGCCGTAACTGACGATCGCTTTCGGATGAGTATCGATTCCCAGTCCCCAGCGAGCAACATCGGTCTGGTGAGGACCCTGGTTACCCAGGTCGCCGTTACCGTAGTGACGCTGCCAGTGCCAGTCGTAATGGAATCTTGGACGGGTGACTTTGGGATCCGTATAAGTGGCTGGACCACTCCAGAGGCTGAAGTCACAGCTGTCTGGATAACCGTAATCGCCCAGAGCACCGATTGATTTACGACGTTTGTAGCACAAGCCTCGGGCGAAATTCACTTCGCCAATTCCACCTTCATTCATGAAGGCGAAGGCCTCCTTAATGGCCGTGCTGGAACGACACTGGGTTCCCACCTGACACATTCTGTCGTACTTGCGAGCAGCCGTGATTAACGATCGACCTTCCTGAATGGTCTGACAAACCGGTTTTTCGACATAGGCATCTTTTCCAGCCTGCATCGCCCAGATACCAGCCAGTGCATGCCAGTGATTTGGAGTGGCGGTTGACATGATATCGACGCTATTATCATCAAACGCTTCACGCATATCGCGGACGAACGTCGGACGGAAGCCCTGTTTTTTCTCGATTGCGTCGCACTTGGACTGGCCGTTTTTCTCGTCAGCATCGACGACATACAGGATTTCGGTGCGGCTATCGCCCAGATAAGCCGAGACGTGTGAACTGCCCCGACCGCCTGCTCCGACAACCGCGACTGCGATTTTATCGTTTGGTGATTTTGCACGAGCAATATATGGAGCGGCAAAAACCCCGAGGCCAGCAGCCGCCGAAGTTTTTACGAATCCGCGACGAGAGAGTTGAGTCATAGCTGATTTCCCATTAGCTTTGGTGGAGGTCGATTCGTTTTGAGGACAACTCTGAAAGAGGCCTTCAGAGTTGAGCGAACCGGCGGGCAAATGAACATATCGGTCAATATTAATCATTACCGAGGTCAAATTTCAAATGGTTAATCGATTTGTGCCTGAAAATTACTTATTTATCCGTAGGAACGAATGGCGAGTCCAGTTAGAAAATTTCGCCATCAATTCACCGAATTGAGTCACTGATGTTTGATGAAACCCCGAATCCGCTGCAGATCCACGAGCATTTTATGCGGCTCGCTCTCGATGAAGCTCGGGCGGCGTTCGAGGAAAATGAAGTTCCTGTGGGTGCGATTATTATCCACGAAGGCCACGTAATCGCCTCGGCTCATAATCAAAAGGAAATGCTAAAAGACCCGACCGCTCATGCCGAAATGATCGCAATCACTCAGGCTTCCGAAGCCCGAGGCGACTGGCGGCTCGAAGGTTGCGTGATGTATGTCAGCCTCGAACCTTGCCCCATGTGTGCCGGAGCGCTCATCCAGGCACGTGTGCCGACCATTATTTACGGTGCCAGCGATCCCAAAGCCGGGGCCTGCCACAGTTTATATTCGCTCACTTCCGATGAACGACTCAACCATCAGTCGACCGTTTTGGGAGGTGTTCTGGCCGAAGAGTCGAAACAGTTGTTGCAGGATTTTTTCCGACAACAACGAAAGCTGGGGAAGAAGTAAATGAGCCAATCAACTCTCACGGCTGATGAACGAGCCTTATTGATTTATCTCGTTCTCGCGGAAGCGGCTCAGCGAAAAAAACAGCAGCCGGGACGAGATCGTTTTCTGGTTTTGTCAGTGCATTACGCTCTCAGAGCAGGACTACTGGAGACCGCTGAAGCGTGCAGTCAGATTGTTAAACGGAATTCTCCACAGCACCTTCTCTCGAAACATCCGAAAATTACAGAAGCGGCCAAGTCCGATCTGTTTTCGCCACTGGTGAAGCAATTGCAACGGCATTGCAATCTGGAACGAGCCGAGCAATTAGCGGCTGCTCAGGATGTGCAGATCAGTTCTGTGCGTCTCAAAAGTGATCCCGCCACTTTTCGACAGGACCTCAACGATTTGATTTCCCGATTGCAATCTGGCTCCGCTTAAAACAAATTCATTGACAGAATCATTTTGCTCAATGAAGAATTCGGCAGCGTTATCTGTTTGGAGTACTCGGTGAGTATGGCCACTGCTCAGGCTGCACGAGAGTCTGTTGTTTACTGGGTTCTGGAGTTGGCTTTTGAGAAGGCGCATCCATCCAGGGCAGGCTCTCCTCCTGAGAGGACTGGCTGCCCCGAGTTTGTGCTGGTGTCTGAGATTGTTCGTCAAAGTGATTGTGTGGCCAGTTCGGAATGGTGTTGTTTTCTGTCGCTGGCGGATCGTTATTCACATTCGGATTTTGACCACCGACCTGCTGATAAGGTTTTTCCATCCTTGCATCGGCAGGTGTCTGTTGATAGTTGCCCAATTGAACTTCGGGAGTCGAAGAAGGAGTGACAGCATTGGGGTTATTATTGGCAAAATCCATCAGTACTGAATTCGGATCAGGTGTCGTTTGGATATTCAGCCGCTGATGTCCCGGTTGATAAGCAGGTTTGCTGGCAACGGGTCCCAGGGACGACGCTTTTCCGGAAGGCATCGGAAACATCTGACCGGGGCCAGCATTCATGCCCATCTGCAATGCCAGTTGCATGGCATTTTGCTCCGGCGAATTGGGGATGTTTCTCGATATTGTTGCGGACTGATAAATGTTTCCCTGAGAATCACCAGAGGGCAGACTCGACGGGGGCGACATCGCAGGGGGTTCCGCAAATGCGGTCTGCGATGGCGTTGGGGCTGAATTCGGAAACGGTGACGGAGATTCCATTTTAGGAGCAGAAGTTTCCTCGGTCATCCCGACGACTGCATATTCGCTCATATCGATCGGAGCAGCCGCTGGTTTTTGCGGTGGCACGGGATTTCGCGGCGTCTCCAGATTCATTGGTGGCAAGGACGAATTGCTGGCGTATTGATTTTGTCCATTCATCGGTTGCTGCGGTGGAGTCTGTGCAGGTGGCGTTGAATCCATATAAGGATGCGGGGCGACGACGGCTCGGTTGTCTGGCACTCGATTTTCGGAATTCCCCACCACAAAAGGACGCGTATCATCGATCAGAGCAGGATTCGAATTTGTAGAATCGTGATTCCGCAGCCGTTGGTGTTCGTATTCCTCATCAATTTGAGCGAAGGCATCGTTTATTGATCCCGAGGGGATTTCCCGGGGATTCATCTTTGAAAAATCCGGTGGCGTATTTTCTTTTTGTCGTGGGATTCGCTTGGGATTTTGAGCAACCGGCAATTCCTGAAACGCCTGCAAACCTTCTGCACGTTCATTATTGCGAGCCTGTGCAATTTTTCGTTGCAGTTCCAGTGTTGCTTCGCTTGGCGGTTGTCGATTTTCATTACTCGCCATTTGAATATCGTTCCCGCCCGCAGGAGGACCTCCCGGGAACAATCGTGCGATATTCGCCTGCGCTTCCTGTTCGGAACCTGCCTGTCGAAACAGTGCCAGCGATCCCTGATAATCTCCCTCACTGGCCTTTAATGTTGCCAGATTGAGCAAACTGGATTGATGACGGGGATCAATCTGCAATGCCTTCTCGAGATACCTTCGGCCATCCTTTTCACGGTTCTGGAGCATATAGGAATAGCCCAGATCGCAGACAATATCAGGATTATCAGGTTCCAGACGCATCGCCGTCAAATAGTGAATTTCAGCCGATGCGTAATCTTTTGTTTTATCATCAATATAAGCTAGCCGATGATGAGCTTTTGCATTGTCCGGTTCTGCAACAACCACAGCCATAAAGTGCTTCCTGGCCTGTTTCAGATTTCCACTTTGAAGATCCGCTTCCCCTTTGCGAAAGTCATCCCCGGCCAGCAGTTGAGAGGAGGGGGAGGCAGACTTGGAATCCCTCTGCGCATTGGTCGACTGAGCCAGCGTATGTTGGGAATCTTTGGGACCAAACAAATTGGCCCATCGAGACGACATCGAACCGGACTGGCAGCCTGTTGTGAGCAGGCAGCAGATACTGAATAAAATGAGAGTGTATTTCATAGTCGTTCCGCGAACCGTGGAACAGTTGGCCTGTATTCTCAGGCAACCAAATGCCACATACAGGCAGGAAAATAACAAAAATCAAACAGATTGGAGTCTGTCAACCCGGTGGTATAACGCAATTCCGACAATCGTGTCGAGAGGATTTGAAAATCGCTCAAACCGACCAGCAACTTGTAAAATTTACCAGAAGAGCAGGAGATCTGAGGCAAAACAGTGTGTTCTTGACACGAATTACGAGATGACCATCGGGTGTCTTCGATAAAATCATCCAGAAATCGCATTTGGCTGAATGGTACCCTTTGTTCAGATCCCATGTTCAGTCTCCAGCCGCACTGCCAAAAGTATCCTGATAAAACCCAAGTCAAAACTGACTCGGCTCGCCCGACCAGTCATTTCCATCCCCAGTTCAATCCATTGGATTACAGCGGATTCTCAGGGAATTGGCCCGGATTTTAAAAATTTTCAAAAAAACCAGGGAAGATTTTGTCCCCGTTCACGTTCCTCTTTCGCTGTAAGAGTATGAGACATCACTGAATGTCAAAACAAACTCACTATTTTAGTCCACCACGAAAGCGAGAGAACGATGAAAACTTTCACAAAAACAACAGGTACGAAACTGGTCAAAGAAGTCAGCAAATTGCGATCTGACAAGCAAGCCCCACAAGGCCGCTGCTGCAGTTCATGTCGTAGTTGCCGAAGCTGTCGCTCATGTCGCAGCTGTAACAGCTGCCGCAGTTGCCGAAGCTGCCGCGGATGCGGTTGCCACTAAGAAGCATTTTGCTTGACCGAGGGCCGTCGCATGGGCATCTGGAGACTCAGCTTACAAAGCTCGCTCCTGCAGAAATCTGCCCATTAAAATCAATGACGTACTTTTTCGCCTGCGTGCGAAGACGAATCGAGTGATGTTTTGTAACCCTGCCGTCGTATGCGGCAGGGTTTTTTTATTGCTGAAACCGCGGTCCGGGGTGGCGGGGGCGCTCCGTTTTAGCGGAAGCCCCCGGACGTTCAAAGATTCGGGAGCTTCTCTTAGAAAGCGCCCCCGCCACCCGGGTTTGATTGTTTTTCACCGTTCATCCGGTCTGAACCAGTGCTCCTGCAGATTGATGGATTTCTCCGGTTTTCATTTGGAACGCGGTAGAGGAATGAATTTTAACGGAACTTCTGGCAAACACTCGTGAGAAAGCGAACGATTGCCGTGGATCACGGCTTTCAATGACCGATTCAAATCGCTAACTTGAAATGAATTTCCAAGTGTTACATCGGTCAAACTTTAATGGCTCGCCCTCGACATAATTCCGCTCAACCGTTGCTCTCCAACCATCAGAAAAGCTGGTTGTGGGGTTCGCTTTGCGTCGCGGAAACCCTCGAAGGGGGGCGCTGGCCGATTTATGAACTGATTCTGGCCGAGAATGCGAATCAGCCGATTCATCAACAAATTGAACAAGCAGCGATTTCTGCAAACATTCCGCTTGAACGGCAATCTTCCAAGCGAATCGAACAGCTCTGCAAATCGCGAGACCATCAAGGTGTCCTCGCATTGATGGGACCGTTTCCGTATGCAAACTTTGAACAACTGTTGACACAGATCTCGCCGCAAAGTCGATTTGTTATTCTCGATTGCATCCAGGATCCCTACAACTTCGGAGCGATCGTCCGCTCCGCAGCAGCATTCGGCATGACGGGGATCCTGATCGGACAAAACAATCAGGTTGGTGTGACCAGCCATGTGGCTCGTAGTTCGGTTGGCATGGTCAATCGTATCCCGATTTGTCAGCTCGAAAATCTGACGCAAGCCATTCAAGCCCTGCTCTTAAAAAACTCCGCTCTGTTCTCAGCCGAACAAAACGGCTCCCTCGAGATCCGTCAAATCTTTCAACAATCGGAACACCGCCAGCAACCTCTGGCAATCATCATGGGAAACGAAGCCGAAGGCATCGCAAGAGAGCTGAAAACCCTCTGCACGAACTCTGTCAGAATCCCAATGGCACCTGGAGTCGAATCCTTGAACGCGGCTGTCTCAGCCGGCATTCTGATGTATGAGCTTTCGTCTTTGCGGAACTCTTTGCCCTGATCTATTCCCCGATGCATCAGGACGAACCTTTTGAGGCTTACTTGTTGAACTGCGGAATCACGACACCTTTGCGAGGTTTGGCTGCGGGCTGAGGATCTTCCGGTGTCGGTTGGACTGTTGGGGGATCGCCATAGTTGAGGGCAAGTTTCAGTTCGGTCAGAGGTTCTTCATCCAGAAAGCGATTGATCAGAGCTTCGGACGCTTCCGCCATTTTACGGACCTGATTGGCAGCCACTCGATTTCCCAGTTCGAGTAATTCTGTTTCATTACTGACGCGGATAAGATTGGATTGCGTGAGAAACTGCTCACGGCTGGGCAATTCTTCGATTTGACTGAAGAACTGCTCAGGATCGATTTCGCGTGGGTCATCAATCAATTGCTTCAAAGCAGCAATTAAAGTCGCCCGCTTGGCTGTGACACGCAGGAGTTCTGTCTTGAGTTGCTCAAAACGGATCGACGCGGCTACGCGGGCTGAATCATCGGGCACCGTCAATGTCAACTCGCGTTGAGTTCCCAGCAGATAAGGAACTCGAGCGACCACGACGTCTTCGCTCATCACTTCAAGTTTCAGAAATGGAGAGCCGAGTTCCTCTGTGAGTACAGCCGTATTCAGAGTCAGATCACCATTTCGATCCGCAACCTGTAATCGGACTGGTTTTTCAGCCCCGTCTTCTTCTGCTGCTGCAGTCACGTGCCAGTTTGTCAGATAGACTCGCCCCAATTGAAAATCCCGAACATAAGAACCGCGTCTGCTCAAGTGCAGTGAAGTTTCTTCGATTTGAGGCGAAACGCGATAGGCCATCACTTCTACTCGCCTGCGGGTACGAGAGATAGGATTCCGGAAAGCCGAATGAATTTCACAAATCACGCGTCCTCGATCGCGCTGCCGTACCTGCAGATAGGTCCAGGAGAGTTTCTGTCGGGTGACAAGTTGCCCATCGCGATCGTAATACAACAGCAGGACCTCAAGATAATCGCCTGTTTTCAGCAGTGGCAATGAAGCATCGTTCACATTGTATTCACCCGCCATCAATAATCCGTCGACTGTGTCGACATCGACGGTTTCAATTTGAACAACAGCCGCATAGGCTTCAACAATGGCCAATGCCAGATGCATCGGCAACAGTTCGCCAGAGCGAACAGTGCGATTGACTCCGGTCGTCCATTCGTTTGTAAGCGCCAGCCAGCGACGCGAAGAAATTTCCCAACGTCCTGAAGCGTATCCGACTTGCAAGTCAATCATGGTCGCTCCCATTGTTTCCGGGCGACCTGGGGCGTTCAACGGAATTCTCATCTCGGGAACCTGTGGCCACAGCACTTCCTTCAGGAATTCAAACCGCCAGTCGAGCGAATCCCCCCATGTATTCACAAGATTTCGTTCCAGTTCCTGAATGAGGTCGAGCTCGTGGACATCCTCAATCGCTGCAGGATGCATGTACAACAAGATGTCAACATGAGGTCGAATAAGTGATAGCGGTTCTCGTTTGGATTCTGCGGGTTGCTGTTTGCTCGAGCTCTCCTGCGCCTGAATTGAAGTCTGAGGAACCATAACAGACATCAGAATTAGGCATGCAATCAGCACGCGCAGCCGTGAAACAACTCCAGGACCAACGAAGAATTCAAGATCAGACAGTCTGAGTAAATACATTTGGAATTGGGGATCGTGTTAAGAAAAGATACAGAACCGATGATATCCCGAAAATTGTTGTGATGAGGCTTTCCAGGCCTTGGCTTCAATTTTGAAATGCACAGGTTGATGGAAAAACATTGGCAACCGTGAGTTGGTTTGTTTTGATCTGACAACCATCAATCCGACAAGAGGAAATCACAAATGTTATACTCATATCTTACTACTGAGGAACGCGAATCCATAGCGCATATGCATACCCTGGGACACTCCCGGGTAGAAATTGATCGAGATCTGTCCCGAGACCCCTGCACGATTTCCCCAAACTGCGTCGGAATTCGGATGCAGCTGGGAAGGATTTCGCCGGATAGGATTTTGCCGTGAAAGCCGCCCGTCAGTCGTGGCAACCCGTTCAGAATGAGAACACCAATGGGCAACTGCGGCAATACTTTCCGAAAGGGAACGATTTCCGTAAACTGAAAGTCGAGGAAGTTCAAGCTGCCGTGGTGGAGTTGAACCAACGTCCTCGCAAACAGTACCAATTCAAATCACCACACGAACTGTTCGAACCCAAAACCCGCGCATTTCAAAACGGAATCCACCAATCAGTCAGGCAACAGTTCCGGGTCACTGCTTGAAAGTACAGGAATATCTTCATGAAACACTTCATCGTTCTAGTCGCTCTGCTGTGCATTACTGTGACGACTTCCGCCGAAGACGTCCGCCATCAGCCGCTCAAGGATTTGAACGGCTATTTCCCCTTCAATCCGCCGGAATCGATCGAACAATGGGAACAACGCAGGGAGTACGTACGGCGGCAGATTCTGGTCGCGACCGGCCTCTGGCCGATGCCAACCAAGACACCTCTCAATCCCGTAATTCACGGCAAGATCGAGGGCGATGGATACACCGTCGAGAAAGTTTATTTCGAGAGTGCACCCGGTTTCTTCGTGACGGGCAATCTGTACCGCCCGACTAACATCCAGGGCAAGGCGCCGGGTGTCATGCTCGCACACGGACACCACAAGGATGCGCGTTTGGATCTGACAGCCGATAATACATTGCGAAACCTAATCGCCGATGGAGCCGAGCGGTTTGAACGAGCCGGTCGCAGCACCTACCAGTCGCAGTGTCGTCAACTGGCCCGCATGGGCTGTGTGGTTTGGCAGTGGGATATGCTCGGCGATTCAGATTCGATACAGCTCTCGCGTGAGCTTGTGCACGGTTTTGCGAAACAAAGGCCGGAGATGAACACGACTAAGGACTGGGGTCTGTTTAGCCCTCAAGCCGAGTCGCATTGCCAGAATGTCATGGGCCTGCAAACACTCAACGCCGTCCGCGGGCTGGACTTTCTGCTCAGCCTGCCGGAGGTCGATCCGGAACGAGTCGCTGTCACCGGTGCCAGCGGCGGCGGGACTCAAACGATGATCCTGGCGGCAATCGATGACCGCATCAAACTCTCCTTCCCCGTCGTCATGGTCAGCACCTCCATGCAGGGGGGCTGCACCTGCGAGAACGCCAGCTTGTTACGTGTGAATACCGGCAATGTCGAGTTTGCCGCTTTGTTTGCACCAAAGCCTCAAGGCATGAACACCGCAAACGACTGGACTAAGGAGATGGCGACCAAAGGCTTCCCCGATCTGCAAAAACTCTACATGGCCTACGGCAAGCAGGATAACGTCTTCCTGAAACGTGGCGAACACTTCCCGCATAACTACAACGCGGTCACACGCTCTGCTTTCTACACGTTCCTCAACAAGCATTTTAAACTCGGTTTCCAGGCCCCTGTGGTCGAAGACGATTTCGATCCACTCTCACCCGACCAACTCAGCGTCTGGGACGAAAAGCATCCCGCACCAAAGGCCGCCGATCCAGATTTCGAACGCAACTTACTGGCATGGTTTACTGAAGATGCCGAACAGCAACTCCAGGATATCGCAGCCACACCTGAAGGCTTGCGAGACGTGATCCGCCCTGCCGCTGAGGTACTCATCGGTCGCAGCTACGCCAATGCCGGGGACGTGCAATGGGCACCGCAAGACAAGCAGGATCGAGCCGACTACGTTCAACAAACCGGGACGCTACTCAACAAAACCTACGGCGAGGAAGTGAACGTCGTTTGGCTCAGTCCAAAACAATGGAATGGCCGCGTTGTCATTTGGCTCGATGAGACAGGCAAAGCCGCGGTTTGCACTGACGACGGCAGCGTGAACCCCGCAGTGATGAAGCTGGTTCAAGCGGGCTCCGCCGTATTGGGTGCCGACTTGTTCGATCAAGATGGCGAAGCAGTCAAGCAGACTCGCGTCGTTGCTAATCCCCGCGAATTCGCAGGCTACACCTTTGGCTACAACCATTCCTTATTCGCGAAACGCACGCACGATGTATTAAGCATCGTAAGTTTCCTGCGTAATACAGACTCCAGCCTCGGTCCGAACATCGAGTATAAAAACGTTGCTGTTGCCGGATGGCACGGCACCGGCCCCATCGTTGCCGTTGCCAGCGGGCTCGCTGACGATGCGATTGACCGCACAGCCATCGACACCAATGGGTTTCGTTTTGGCAAAGTGCTCGATTATCGGAATCCAATGTTCTTACCCGGTGGAGCAAAGTATCTCGATCTCCCCGGCTTGATCGCTCTGCAGGCTCCGCGCCCCCTGTGGCTGGCCGGCGAAACCCAGACACCTGCGACAATCACCGCCGCCTATCAGGCCACATCCCAGGCTGATAAGCTGGTGACGTTCACCGGCGAATCCGCCCAAGAGCAAGCAGCGGCCAGCGAGTGGCTCTCGAGTAATTGAAACCCCCCAGCCCAGCCGACGAGAGCATAATCAAAAATGACCTGCAGCCTTCAGCAGGAGCAAACACGGTGTTTTAGGACATATGGTGTCCATGCGACTGCAGAGGCCATTTGAAAATGGGTCTAACCGCCCACGTTCAACCACCGCAGTAAATCCAGAATCTTCTTGTTGAAATCCGTCAACTTCGTACGATTAAATTGATCGCCTCAGCCTGAGTCGGGTACGGATGAATCGCACTGGCAATTTTTGAAAGGCCGATATGATTGTTCATCGCCAGGGTGATTTCCGAAATCAAATCGCCCGCATTGTTGGCGACAATTGTTGCTCCGAGAATCTGATCCGATCCTTTTTTCGTATGCACTTTTACGAAACCCGCATCCTGATCTTCCAGAATCGCCCGATCGACCTCCGCCAATTCCTGAGTGTAAGTATCAATTTCGATCCCAGCTTTCTCGGCATCCGTTTCCGACAATCCCACATGAGCCACTTCAGGTGAAGTGTAAGTCGCCCACGGGACGATAAGATCACTCGCTTTCTTCTTGCCAAATGGACCGAGTGCGAACAATGCATTCTGTATCACGATTCGCGCCTGAAAGTCGGCGATGTGAGTGAATTTATATTTCGAGCAGATATCACCAGCCGCAAATATTTTTGGATTCGTCGTTTGCAAATGGTCGTTCACTTTTACGCCAGACTTGTCAAATTCCACTCCGACAGATCCCAGATTCAGATCCTCAACATTGGGAGCCCGACCAACAGCGACCAACAATTGTTCCACGATCTCAGTACGAACCTTCCCCGCCTGGGTAACCTGCACGCGAATTTTCTCGTCAGACGTTTTTTCAATCTGCATTTCCTGACTGTTGAAGATCATCTCAATCCCATCTTTGACGAATTGCTGCTCAAGAATTTCCGCAGCACAAGGATCTTCTTTCGATAATAATCGAGAAGACCGCTCAAACACAAAGACCTGACTGCCGAGACGGGCGAACGCCTGTGCCATTTCACACCCGACTGGTCCACTGCCGATGACTCCGAACGTTGCTGGTGATTTCGTCAGTGAATAAAGAGTTTCGTTTGTCAAATAATGGACCCTGTCCAAACCCGGTATTTCAGGAGCAGTTGCCCGGGCGCCCGTCGCAATCACCGCTTTTCGATAATTCAGTCTCTGTGCTTGTCCATCGCTTCGAGTCACCTGTATCGAGGCCTCATCGACAAAACTGGCCTGACCAAAAAAAACATCGACTCCCAGTTTCTGAAACCGTTCTGCCGAATCATTAGGACTGATCTCCGCCCGCAGCCGACGCATCCGCTGCATGACCAGTTCAAAATCTAACGGAGCGTTTTTGTTCTCAGTGAATCCGAACGCTCTGGCTTCTTTCAAACTGGCAGCCACCCGAGCGGCATGAATCATTCCTTTGGAGGGGACACAACCAACATTCAGGCAGTCCCCACCCATCAACTCACGTTCGATAAGTGCCACTCTCGCCCCCAGACCGGCAGCCGCTGCCGCAGTCACTAATCCGGACGTGCCAGCTCCAAGCACAACCAGATGATAGGGTTTCCTCGGCTCAGGATTGACCCAATCGGCTGGATGAACGTTCTGCTCCAGTTTTTGATTGTACTCGTCAAAAGGAAGCAGGGGAGCAAAAGGAGCTTGTGAGGGAGAGTCGTTCATAGTATTGCACGATCATCGTTGATGTTAGTTTTCAGTCGGTTTCAATGAAGCAGGATCTTTGATGAAAAACTTCATAAGATAACGCACCAGTAGCGGAAACAGACCAAGTAACACAAAGGCAATCAGAATTTGGGTCAATTGCCCCGGAGTAAAAATCGCCTTAACTCCATCCTTGGCCAGTTGTTGAAGTGAGGGCACACTTGAGCCTGCATAAACATAAATGAAGGTCCCGGGCAACATCCCAATTTGACTGACCCACCAGAAGGTCCAGGTTTTGATCGGCGTGAGTCCCATAACGGCATTGATCACAAAGAAGGGAACCGCAGGAATGAGTCGCAGAGTAAACAGAAAGAACGGACCTTCCTTTTCCAGCGACTCATTAAAGCTCTTGAGCCGCTTCCCAAATTGCTTCTGAATGGTATCCCGGAAGAAAAAACGACTGATGAGAAAAGCAATCGTCGCACCCGTCGTTGAAGCAAAACTGACAAGGATCACGCCCGGCAACAGTCCGAAATACCAGCCATAAGCCAGTGTCAGCCCAGCCGCTCCAGGTAGCGAAAGTCCTGTCACCATCACATAAATCGCAAACGCGATTCCGTAAATCAGAACAGGATGTTGCTGCTGATATTCCCGTAACTGAGACTCACGCTCCGCCAGAGAACTCAGCGAAAACAAATCACCAAACTGCACATAAAGTCCACCCACTGCAACGACAAACACAGCCAGCAGAATCCACTTCCAGTAAGAAGTCCTCCGAGATACGTTCTCCTCCAGCGGAGTGGGATCACTCATTGATGTTCCTCATAAAATCCTAAAGGCTTGCCTGCTCAATTTATAACAGGATTTTGAGTGGCCTTGAATATTCTTTCAGTCGTAGGTCAGGCCGGAACTCAAGCTATGCCTGACCGACAGATGCCTTTAGAGAGTTTCAAATTCGAAATGAATAGAGGAGATCACAGCTCCCCGAAAATCCCTATCAAATATCACAAAATGACACAATCGGATTTGTCGATTTCAGAAGTTGCTCCAGTGTGACATTCTTAAAGGCAGACTCCGTCGCAGCATAGGCTTTATCCAGCTCGGCATGTAGCGGACACAAATCGGTGTGCGACTTCAATCCCAACGGGCATGATCGAATTCTTTCGAGAGGGGAAACGGCATTCACGACATCCAGAATCGTTAAGTCAGAAGCAGGGATCGCCAGTTCATAGCCACCTCCAGGACCCGACCGCGAATTCACCAGCCCGGCTGCCGACAGATCCTGGAGAACACGTGTCAGATACCTCCGTGGCACCTTCGTCTTTTCCGCCATCACATCAGCCGAAATAGGCTGATTCTCATGACTACTCATTAGTACAACGGCCCTCAGCGCATATTCTGCAGTTTTTGAAAGCATTTATTCGCCTTAATCTTCCAGGGAACTAAATACTGCACCTTGGTGTGCATTATTAGAATCTATATGTTTTCGTGAAGTATTAAAGCCATTGAAGTTGTCCACTTGAAATTCAATGAGTCGGAACCCGCTCTTATGCTCAGTTTAAATACGATTTGAATCGTCAAGCAAATCACCCCCGTAGTTGCTGTCAATGCTGAAACGATCACACGTTGCTATTATGAGCGAATGTTTGCGGCAAATCCAGAAGTGAAAGCGTACTTCAATCAGGCTCATCAGCACTCTGGCGGCCAGCAAAAAGCACTGGCTGGGGCTATATGTGCTTACTTCACTCATATTGACAACCTTGAAGTCTTATTACCAGCCATAGAGTTGATTGCTCAAAAACATTGCTCGCTGGGTATTATACCTGAACACTACCCGATCGTAGGTCGGCATCTGCTCGATGCAATTCAAGAAGTCATGGGCGATGCTGCGACAGACGAAATCATTGCAGCTGTCGCCGAAGCTTATGGTGTCTTGGCGGATGTCTGTATCAGTCGAGAAGAAGCAATCTATCTTGAGCAAAGCACAAAGCCAGGCGGCTGGAACGGTTACCGCGAATTCATCGTCGACCGCAAAATCCCCGAAAGCGACATCGTCACATCCTTCTACCTGAAACCAGCCGACGGCAAAGAAATCCCCAATTACCTGCCTGGTCAATACCTCACCATCAAGTTTGATGAACTCGAAACGCCAACCTCAGCCCGAAATTACAGCCTCTCGGATTCCCCCGGCCAGGATCATTTTCGCATCAGCGTAAAAAAAGAATCCGCATTAAATGCAGATGCCCCCAGTGGAATCATTTCCAATCACCTCCATAACCGCATCAATCCCGGCAACACAATTCAAGTCGGCCCCCCTTGCGGCGAATTCACTTTGGATCCCACGACCACAAAAAATCAGCCCATCGTCTTCATCGCTGGCGGAATCGGTGTCACACCACTACTCGCGATGGCAAAATCGCTCGTGAAATCAAACTTCGATTCTCCAATCCACTTCATCCAGGCCGCCCGCAACAGCCGCCTCCACGCATTTGCCGAGGAAGTTCAACAACTCAAATCCAGCGGAAAAGATGTCACAACACATACGATCTACGATCAGCCATTGCCAGAGGACCTGTCGCACAACAAGTGCGATCTCGAAGGTCTTCTCACTACACAAAAACTACAGGAGTGGACTCCAATCGAAACCGCAGACTATTACATCTGCGGCCCCAAACCCTTCATGGAAGGTGCCGTCAACTCACTCCTCCAACTCGGAGTCGACAACCAGAAAATCCACCTGGAATTCTTCGGCCCCAAACAGAACATCCACTCTTCAAACTGAGAGATGTAGCTCAGACTGTACCGGACCACGGACGACGGGTGGCGGGGGCGCTCTCGAAGAGAAGCCCCCGAATCAAAAAACGCTCGGAAAAACTTACAAGCACAAAACGCAAGCCACATAGGGCAGGCTCCTGCCTGCCTTCCTACTTTTCCAGAAAGACAGAAAATCAGTAAAAGCTCGTTTTTGAGTTGATAAATCGCTTTTTCACTCCCGCTGACCAAATATCATATTGCTCGACATCCACCTTTCCTCATTTCAAAAACGTCACCAATCTCCGTAACAACCAACTCGAAAATCACTAAGAATTTTTTCCACCCCCCCCGGCCATAAACTTCCATCACTGAATAAATCATGAAGGGCAATTTTTTTAAACCCAGCTCAGCGAATCATTTAAGGAACGTAGTGAGTGAGGCACCAGCGATCGGAACCGCAGCCAAAGAAGTTCCGATGAGCTTTCTCCTGGTTGACAGGTCTCGATTCCTCAGTGAATAATGACGAGATGTGATATTCAGAATTTCAAACTTCATTAAACAGAAGTCAATTTTGTTTATCAATTTGTTCTGCCAATTATCCGAGAGGCCTTAGAACTTATGAAAGCAACCATCTCCCTGATCTGTTTTTGTACGTTGATGCCCTCTTGCAGTCAGAGTAATGCCGGGGCATCGGGACTTTCCTACAAGTGTGACACGGTGATGTTTGTCCCAGTAGCCCCCATTCCACCTGCCGCGGGGCCGCAACCGAATATCCATATCGATACCAACGTGAAGATGAGCAGCATGTTTGGTGGAACCATCAAAACCAGTCCGCCCTACTCCATCGGTATCGACTACTCAGATGAGACTTTCACGTATGCCGAGGCAGAGTTCACCAAACTCGTCGTAACATACAACGATGGAACGGACGATCCTGGAGCCGCCGCGCAAAAACTACCGCTGCGTTTTGCCGCCCGACCCTATGAAGCCACAAACAGTGTGGCAGGTGGACGCATTGAGAAAACCAGACTCCTGGTCATCTCCGGGAAGATCTCCGGTGTTATCTCCCAAGACAAGCCGTTCACGCTCCAGCTGGAGGGCAACTTCATTACAAACGATGGCTCCAAGATTCCGTTCGCCATCAAGCACAAATACGAGGTGCAAAGGGATAAAAGTATCAAGTCATGGAGCGAAGTTATGTCAGGCTGCTGATGTGACAATGCATCTTGAGTCAGATGCGTGTTGACTGTTTTAGATGCCGAGCGCCGGGTGCCACTGCTGGCTTAATACTACAGTTGTAATTCCCTAATTCTCGTCAGATTGTTATCCTCATTGATGAAATTCAAGGAGGATCAGTTTCGTAGGGTGCGTCTCGACGCACCTTTCACGGACTCCGAACTTGACGACCTATTATTTATTCGCAGGGTGGCCCGACCGACTTTGTCGGTCGTGTGCTGAAAGCAC